>JAPLLW010000010.1 GCA_026387355.1 Candidatus Omnitrophota bacterium | reverse complement strand
ATCCAAAACATAATTGAGGCTTGGCTTCGCAGTACTCCTGCGGGGCCTCAAAATTTCTTTACCTTGTTAAACAGGAAATTTTTCGGAGAGGCAGGGATTCGAACCCTGGGAGCCTTGCGGCTCACATGTTCTCCAGACATGCGCTTTCGACCACTCAGCCACCTCTCCAAAATTTATAAATTTTCAAATTAAGTATCGTTCTGCTACGCGCTTTAATAGGTTTCGATATAGCTTTAACGCGCTACGCAGAACGTTTTACGAAGCCCGTCATGGCTATTTGAGACTCAATTAAAGGGCGAAGTAAAACGGAAGGAGCAGGATTTGAACCTGCGAGGCCTTGCGACCTAACGGTTTTCGAGACCGCCGCATTCGACCACTCTGCCATCCTTCCAACTTTAAACCCTAGCTACGCTTTCTTTCTTCTCGCGAATGTTCCAAATCATATGTTTATATTCATCAAGCATTCTATATGTATTAAAATGAGCTCCTGCTGCGATACAATTTATCATCATATCAATCCATTGCGAAGATAAATCCAGTTTCCCACTTTTATTTATAGCATAATACTGTTTAGCCATCTCTTCCAATGAATCGTAAAGCTCATTAGCGTCGCTTTTTATATGACTATCGAATTCAGCCCCCAGCTTTCCCTCAACATAACGCGAGCCAAAAATCTTACCGATCCCTAAATCTTCTGCCTCAACCACCCAACCATCAAGCGTACTCAATTGTACCACGCCATTTAATATCGCCTTCATCCCGCTTGTGCCTGAAGCCTCAAAAGGAGGACAAGGGTTATTCAGCCAGAGATCTACGCTTGAAGTAAGCAATTTGCCCATATGGATATCATAATTCTCAAGGATTACAACCTTCAAAAGATCATAGGCGCTATCCGGTAGAGCATCCACCTTATCCAACATCTCGTTAATAAAAGTAAACGCGAGATTATCGCTAGGGTGGGCCTTTCCCGCTAATACTATTTGCAAGGGGCCAATATTCTTAGCAATAGAAATGAGCCTTTCTACGTCTTGTAAAATAAGGCTTGGCCTCTTGTAAGCAGCGATTCTACGCGCCCAACAAATAGTAAAAACATCTTCTTTAATCTGCCATTTCTCAAGTAAGTTACAAAAAATGGATTTATTTTTCTGATGTGCCTGCCAAAGCTGGAAGCGAAAATCCTGATTATTCTTTAAGGAACGCACCTTGGCTAGCGCCATTGGATTGGACTCGACATTTTCAATAACCGAATTAAAACTTTTAATAACATCTAGACAATCTTTTGACATCCAGGTATAAGGATGCACCCCGTTAGTCACAAAACGTATCCTATCTTTATATTCCGGAAATTGCAGCTGCATTACCTCTTGGTGCCTTTTAGAAACCGCATTTATAGAAGAGGACATATTCATCGATAAAAGAGTAAGGTTTATCTGCCCCGAGCTTTCCCTGCCTAATTTTTGCGCAAGGTTAAAATCTTCTTCTTTTAAGACGCGCCGCATATCTTCCTCGGAGAATCGATCGTGGCCTGCCTGCACCGGGGTATGACAAGTATAGTAAAACTTATTCTTGAGTTCTTTAATACCCTCTTCAGAGAGGCCGCTCGCTTTAGCGATAAAGGCAAGCGCTGCATGCCCTTCATTAAGATGAAAGATATCAATAGGATATCCTAGTTCACTAAGAGCGGCTATCCCTCCAAAACCAAGCACAGCTCTTTGCATTAACTTTATCCAAGAATTATCGCTACGATACAACTGATCAGTAAGCACCTTTTTATCATCGCTGTTTTCGGGTAAATCCGCATCCAATAAGATTAAAGGCATAGCGTAATCATGTTTATAGCTATAGACATAATATTTCCAGAGCCTAAGGCGAATCTCCTCTTCTTTAAGCTTTACGGTAATAATATTTTTAAGCGGGATAAGACCAGGGTAGCTGCGCGGATCCCAATGCATCTTCTCGGGAACCTGACCATACTTAAACCAGAATTTCTGACTAAAATATCCGGAGTGCCAAAGAATACCTACCGCGGATGCAGGAAGCTTGTAATCCGCCATGGTCTTTACGGTATCTCCAGCAAGCACCCCGAGCCCACCGCTATATATGGGTAAATCAATAAGACTATCCACCTTCACGGCAAAAAAATAATCTGCCAATCTATAATTTGAGAATACGGTGTTTTCCGGGATTTTATTTAAAGGATTAGCTGGAAGTTCTGACTTAAAGGTATTATAGAAACTCGTAGCCAAGCCATATTCCATAGAGAAATACGCGATATTTCGCTCTTGCGCCTGGCGCAGCCTCTTCTCCGCAATAACAATCGGCTCAAGTGGCATGCCAAAGTATTTTCCATTGCCGATATCCTGGGCATAATGCTCGCTAAACCCATCGATATCAACAAGAGAGAGAAAATCCTGCAAAAGTGCGTCGTTTTTCATATTTAATTATTTTACCGTAAAAAGGATGGAATTACAATGCAAGTTTTACGAAGCCCGCCAAACATTTAAGCTTCTATTAAAGGGCGGAGTAAAACGGAGGAGGAAGGATTCGAACCCTCGAGGCACTTGCGCACCTAACGGTTTTCAAGACCGCCGCATTCAACCACTCTGCCACTCCTCCAGACATCTATAAACAGCACAAACTTGCGCTATTTCACTACAAAAAGCTGCGAAAAAATCGTTTTAAAAATATCCCCGGAGAGCGAATATGCATCATTTGAAAATCTGACAAATGAAAAATCTTTAAAAATAACACTTAAGAAGAACGCAAAAAGCCCGATTGTAATTATATAAACAAAAGAGAATCCGAAAATATAATTACTCTGTAGCAGGTCCCCCTTCTTAGAGCGTATAGACTTAGATGAAAATATCAGGTGTAAGCTTAAGCTTGCACCAAACAAAAACATAGTCCACTCAAGTAGCCATGCCTCCTTAATAAATAGCGCAAGGATAAGATACAAAATAAATAAAACTATTGAATAGATGGGTAATAAGTACGGGGCAACCTTAACTAACGGCTCGAAGAAATTAAAAACTACCTCTAACAATTTATGCCCTTTATCATAAATTACCGCCGGTTCCCAGATAAATAAATAAATTATAAGCAAGGTAAATGAACCTACCCAAAAATAATTCTGCAAAGATCCATCGATACGAGAAATTTGGGTTAAGAATGCGACGCTGGAAGAATAAACGAAAGGTAAGAAGCAAACCCCGAGGATAAGCTTAATAATATCCAGCGCCTTATTAGAAAGCCATTTAAGTTTCCCCGAAACCCTAGCTACTGGTTTTTCTTTTAAGTCGGACTTCTTCTTAGGCAATTCTTTCTTTTCCATCCATATACTCCCTTAGGACTTTCGGTATAATCACCGTCCCGTCCTCTTGCTGATAGTTTTCGAGAATAGCCACAAATGTGCGCGCCAAAGCAATGCCTGAACCATTTAAAGTACCCACAAAATCTACCTTTTTGGTATCTTTTCTTCTAAACCTGATATTTGCCCTGCGCGCCTGGAAACTTTCGAAATTAGAACAACTGGATACCTCAAGCCATTTATCCAATCCCGGGGCGTACGCCTCAATATCATAACATTTACTTGCGGCAAAACTGATATCCTGCGTAGAAAGCATAAGCAGGCGGTAAGGAATCTCTAAAAGCTGTAAGACTTCTTCTGCGTCTTTAACTAACCTTTCTAACTCATCATAAGATTCTTCCGGCTTAACAAACTTAACCATCTCTACCTTATCAAACTGATGCACGCGGATTAAACCTTTTGTATCCTTTCCATAGGTACCTGCTTCCCGACGGAAACATGCGGTATAAGCTGTATAATAAATAGGCAGCTTCTCTTCATCGAGTATTTCATCACGGAATATATTAGTTACCGGAACTTCAGCTGTGGGAATAAGAAATAAATCATCGTCCTTAAGCTTATACATATCCTCTTCCAACTTTGGAAGTTGACCGGTCCCGGTCATTGAAGCCCGATTTACCAGAAAAGGCGGGAATATTTCAGTATAACCATGCTTTCTGGTATGTAAATCCAACATAAAATTAATCAAGGCGCGCTCAAGCTTTGCTCCCCATCCTTTATAAAGTATAAAATTAGAGCCGGTGATCTTGGTGGCGCGGTTAAAGTCAATAATATCGAGGTTTTGGGCAAGATCGATATGATTTTGCGGCTTGAAACTAAATTCACGCTCTTTACCCCAGCTGCGCACGACTTTATTATGCGTAGGATCTCCTACGGGTATTGAAGAATGCGGGATATTAGGAATAGTAAGTAGAACCTTGTCTAGCTCATTATCCGCCTGCTTAACTAAGTCATCGAGTTCATCAATCTCCTGCGAAATAGCTTTCATTGAACTTATCTTTGCTTTTGCATCCTTCTTTTCTTTAAGTAGAACACTTATTTCATCATTAGCCTTATTACGCTTAGCCCTTAAATCTTCAAGTTTGCTTAAGTTATTTCTACGCTGGTCGTCAAGCTTGATAAGACTATCTAACTCTAATTTAGAATTACGATTCTTAAGCGACTGCTTGACTAAGTCCAGGTTTTCTCTGATAAACTTTATATCTAACATATTCTACAACTCTCCCGTTCTTTATAGGGACACCCTGCGCTTTAGCCCAAAGAGTATCCCTAAATGAGTTCTTTGATTTTGGCTAATAATGCAGCCGGCTCAAAGGGCTTGGTAATATAAGCATCAGCACCTACTTCACCGCCGAGCTTCTTATCTGATTCCTGACCACGCCCGGTGAGCATAATAATAGGAATATATTTATATTTCTCGTCGAATTTCAGCATACGGCAGACTTTATAACCATCAAGCTTAGGCAGCATAAGATCAAGTATAATTAAATCCGGCTTTTCCTTACGCGCCTTCTCTAAACCCTCCTGGCCATCTGCAGCTACAATAATACCATAACCTTCAGGCCCCAGAGATGCCTTCATGATTTCAACAACTGTAGGGCTATCATCAACTATAAGTACCTTTTTAGGCATATTCGTTCCTCATAAAGTAAATAATTATTTCAGAACTTCTTTGATTTTAGAGAGCAGTTCCTTAGATTCAACCGGTTTTGCCAAGAAACCCGCTATACCTAGATCTACGCACTTGCGGTAAGTCTCCTTAGGCTCAAGATCTTTGCCGGTTAAAAGAACTATCGGGATAACGCTAGCGCTCATATCCTGCCTTATCAGCTTAGCGACCTGATAACCATCCATACCCGGCATTACAATATCCAAAAGGATCAAATCCGGGGCTTCCTTTTTAATTGCCGTCAGTATATCCTTTGGATTCGTCAGCATCACTGCTACATAATCATTTGCCTCAAGCCTTAACTTAATAACATCCGCAAAATCATGTTCATCATCAACTATGAGTATCTTTTTTTTCACCATTATCTCCCCCTTTTATCAGACATGCACTGCCCCTCTAGCTTTATCCAATAGCTCTTTATCGTCCTTGGCATCTTCAGGATAATAAGCAATACCTACATTAAAAGTAGTATTTCTTATAAACTCGTCTCTTGAACCCGTCAGAAAACTTTTAATAACTTCTTCGATGCGCACTCTTACAGCCTGCGCGCTCTCTTTATTGATATCAAATAAAATTATAATTATCTCACCTATATCCCTGAATACGATATCCGATTTTACATGTAGCGATTCAGTTATAGTCCTCTCGATTTCTTTAAGCAAATTGTGCGTACTATCCAAACCCAATTCTTTCTTCAGCCTAATAAAATCATAAATCCTAACGCTAATAACCGATAATTTAGAATTCCTGCTGGCTACTGTTTTAATCGCTTCGTTAATATGCTCTTTAAAGACGCTGTCGCTATCATTTATTGGCATATTAAAGCTGAATTTTGTGCCTTTTTCCAGCTTACTTTCGACTCTAATTAAACCTTCGTGTAACTCAACAAGCTCCTTACATATAGCTAAGCCCAGGCCCGTACCCTTAGCACCTCCGCCTGCAGAACGTTCAAACTGTTGAAACTTCCCAAAAACCTTAGGCAGGTCAACTGCGGAAATCCCGACTCCGTTATCGCTAACAGAAATCTCAACTTCATTCTTATTAGAACTTACTTGAACTGTAATCTTACCATTTTCAGGTGTAAACTTAATCGCGTTCGATATAAGATTACTCAAAATCTGTATTATTTTATCCGGATCAACATAGATATTAAACTGCTCGACATTTGAAATAAACGATAACTCCAGCCTTTTCTTATTTGCCTCCGGAACCCACTTATCAACAGTATCTTTAACCAGAATATTAATATCTGCAAGCACCTTCTTAAGCTGCAACCTTCCTGCTTCAATCTTAGATATATCAAGAAGGTCACTGATCAGCTTAGCTAGGCGGTTGATATTACTATAGACCATTTCAAGGGTAGAGCTGGCTTTGGGATTAATCTCACCCGTAACCCTATCCAGGACAAGTGAGACCCCTTCTTTCATGATCGCAAGAGGAGTGCGCAATTCATGCGAAACGATAGAGACAAAATCTGATTTTAGTTGGTCAATTTTTCTCAATTCAGCATTCTTTTGCTCCAGCTCCTTATAAAGCACCTTAATCCCTTCATTAGCCTTATTCAAACCCCAAGCTTCTACCTCCAACTCTTCTTTCGCCTTCTTAAGCTCTTCTTCTTTATTCTTTATACTACTAATATCTTTAGCGATATGCACAGAGCCAATAAACTCTCTTTTATCATTAAAGATAGGAGAAGTACTTACTAGAAGCGGCAGGCCCAACCCCGGATCAAAGACTTCCTCTGTGTGCGCTTCCTTATCTTTAATTGTTCGTTGATGTGGACATCCCGGCCACGGGCAATCTTTCTTATGCACAATCTCAAAGCATTTCCTACCAAGCACGTCTTTCTCTTTTAACTGCAAGGCATCTAGCATAGACTTATTAACTTTAGTGATCACGCTTTCTTTACTTAAAATAAAAACAAAATCTGAAATAGAATTAAACGTTTCGTACCATTCTTTATTTGCATTGCTTATTTTGTCTTCGGAAAACTTACGCTCTGTTATATCAATAGCAAAACCTATAATACCTATAATATCACCCTTTGAGTTGTAATACGGCAACTTATCGGTCTGAACCCATAGCAATCCTTTTTTAGTATTCACGGTCTCGATAATGCCCTTCTTAGGCTTACCAGATGCAAAAACCTCCTTATCATCCAACCAGTATCGCTCTGCATCCTCCTTAGAATAAAGCTCAAACATGGACTTTCCTTCTAATTCTTCTTTTGTTAATCCAGTTGCTTTAGCATAAGCCTCGTTAACGCGAATAAAACAATTTTCCTTATCTTTATAGAAAATCCACGCCGGAACAGAATCGAGAATTATCATCTGCTCCTTGCTCAAAGCTTGCAGTTTTTCTTCAATTTCTCTATGAACAGTAATATCTCTTACTGTTGCCTGTAAGAAAATTCTGCCTTTCGATTCTACCCTAGAAAGAAGCACGGAAGCAAGAAATTTCTCTCCGCCTACCCTCCGATGCTGCCATTCAAAAGCATGGCTCCCTCTTTCCATTGCCACATCAATCATCTTCTTGGCCTTAACTGAAGATATTTCGCCATCCGGCTGACGCTCAGGAGAAAGCTCCCAAGGCCTCTTGGATATAAAATCTTTTTCGTCTATTGCTCCGAATAACTTTATCGTAACAACATTACCCGAAGTAAAATTCCACTCCGGTGGCTCAAGCGTCATAATGGCATCAGCTGAAAATTCATAAAGATTACGATACCTTTCTTCAAGATTACGTAACTCAATTGTGCGTTTTTCAACAAGCAACTTTACGATATTTTCTCTATTGATAATGCTCTTTAGATAAAAAGTCAATCCCAGGGTCAGCAACAAACCTAATACAAAAGTAACCCATGGCATAATCCTTCGGTTAGCTACCAAGAATTCCGGAGAAGGAATGCAGACCATTTCCCATTCTTGATCAACAACCTGCAGGGGTCTGCTCCAGTAAAAAACCGATTTTTTTGCTTCCTTAAGGTTTATAGACTGAGCTACAGATTTATTGCTCAACCGAGAGGGATGAAAATACAATAATCTTCCCCCCATAGACTTTGGTTCATAAAAAGCAATATCCACGCCTGACGGAGGCATTCCTTTCAAAGCATTTTCTACTAATTCATCTAAGCGGAAAAGTAAAACCACAAAACCGAATAAGTTTTCCCGACGCTCTTCCAGGTTTTTATGCGGCAGATTATTGCGGTATATAGGCATATAAATACGGTTTACCATAAGAATGCTTGATTCCCCATAGTTCCGGCTTCCCGTAGCTATAGTCGGCATACCCGTATCCCGAGCATATTGCATTGCCTTCCAGCGTTCAGGAAAACTAGCAGCATCCAGACCAAATACACCTTTGTAGTCATATTTAGCTGCGGGAACCGTACTGATATAATAAACAGGAAAGTATTCTTCTCTTGTTAGTGCAGTAATAATCTTTTCGTCTTTACCAATTTCTGTAATTGTAAAATCTCGTAATCCGGCTGCACGAGCAGTAGCCTCAAATTCCTGCAGCCCGGATCGTGGAACTCTTGGTAACCATCTAAACTCAAAGATATTCGATTTGTGATTGAAAAAACCTTGGGTAAAAGTATAAAATTCATCTCTTTCTACTGAAACACTAGCGGCATAAAAATTGGCTAGCGATTGCACTACCCAATCATCTGATTGAATCCCGTCTTCAATTTGCTTAAAACGATAGCTTGCCGTGTTATCGAAGATTTTCTGGATCTTGCGTAGCTCATCCTGATAAACCCACAACGAAACTAAGCCTGACAAAAAAACGCCAGCAGCAAGAATTATAAATATAGATAGATACTTACCTTTTATTCCTATAGTCATATATCTATTTACCTTAAAAAAGTTTTTTAACCGCCTCGACCAAACTTAACATATCTTTAGTCTTTACGCAAAAATCATCCGCACCGGCTTTTCTTGCAGCTACAGCTTCGATGGCATCAATTACGCCGGTAAGCGCAATCAGCTTAGGGCACTCTTTAGCTAATTTTACTTTAATCTCCCGGCATACTTCCAGGCCGTTTACATCCGGAAGCATAATATCAATGATCACTAAATCAAAACCTCCTTGAACAGCTTTCTGAAAACCCTCTGCCCCGTTTTTCGCTAAACTTACCTCATATCCTTCAGACTCTAAGGCCTTAGAAGTAAAATCAGCACTTGCCATGCTATCTTCAATAAGTAAAATTTTCTTAGGCATACTTCCTCCCGTTAACCAAGCAGTTTCTTTGCTGAATCTATTATGAGTTTTATATCTTTGGTCTTCACGCAGTAATCATCAGCTCCGGATTTACGCGCCTTAACAGCGTCAATGGCATCGACGGAACCGGTAATGATTAAGATTTTGAGATTGGCATTAGTTGAGACTTTCCTAATCTTTGAGCACGTGTCAAACCCGTTAATCCCGGGAAGCAAAGTATCGATAATCGCTAGGTCCGGTTTCTCGGAAATAGCTAACTTTGCCCCTTCCTCGCCGTTTACGGCAGTTACCAGATTAAAATCCTCATCTTTTAATGCTGCCTGCAAAGTAGCGAGAAAAGTAGGGCTATCATCAACAATTAGAATTTTCTTTGACATATTTAACTCCTCCGTATACCGTAAAACTTATGATAAAACTAACGCGTTAACTCTACTAATTCTTCCGCTATTCTTTCCAAAGCAATGATCCTATCAACATATCCTTTATCAATAGCAAGTTTATTCATCCCAAAAATAACTGAAGTTTTCTCATCTTGGGCGATAGTAAGCCCTCCGGAAGATCTTATGATGCGCATACCTTCTACCCCATCTGAACCCATCCCTGTCATTAATATACCTATCGCATTATCTTTAAAGCTTTTAGCCGCCGACTTCATCAACTCATCTATGGAGGGGACATGCAACATGGACTTAGAGATGTCTTCCTTTAAAATTATCCTACCGCCGTCATCTATAAGCATATTATAATTATCCGGGGCAAAGAATACGGTCCGGGCCTTCATAATATCTCCGGCCTTAGCCACGCGAATATCCAGCCTGGAAGATACTTTTAACCAATCAACCAAACCTTCTACAAACCCGCTTGAAATATGCTGAACGATGGCAATCCCTGCGTTAAAATCCGCAGGCAACTTACTTAATAAAATCTCCAGTGCCTGCGGCCCGCCGGTCGAAATCCCCACTACAACAATTCTAGTGGCGGCTGTCCTAGGCGTTGTAAGAATTTCTTTTTTAATTACCGGCCTTATTTTAATCCGGCGTATAGGCCTAACTTTAATTGCGATCTTTACTTTTTCAATTAAATCCGAAGCTATCTGGCCTGCGCTATCAGTTTTGGCAACAAAATCCATCGCCCCGATACTCAAAGCGCTGACAACAATCTTCCTATCCAGACTACTCACGACGATTATAGGTATAGGGGTATTCTCCATAATCTCTTCGATAGCCTCTAAGCCTCCCATAACAGGCATCTTCAAATCCATAGTAATAACATCCGGCTTTAGGGCATAGGCCTTTTTTACGCCTTCCACTCCATCCCTGGCTTCGCCGATAACTTCGATATCCGGATCGCTCTGTAATATAGATTTAATCGCCTCACGCTCCAGCGCCGAATCATCGACTACTAGTACGCGTATTTTATCGCTCATTTAGCCTAATAACCTTTCCAATGTATTTAACAGACTTTCGGAAGTAAATTCACTTTTTAGAATATAAGCATCAGCGCCTGCTTCGAGGCCACGACGCTTGTCTGCATCACTTTCGCGAGTAGTCACAATTACTATAGGAATATCTTTATACAACTGCTCTTTTCTTAATGACTCAACCAGCTCAAAACCATCCATGCGCGGCATAAGTACGTCACTAATTACTAAATCAAAACTCTCCTGCTTAGCGCGCTCAAGTGCCTCTTTTCCGTCACGGGCAATAACTACGGAGTAACCTACGGATTCCAAAATGTTTTTCTCAAGCATGGCAGTAGTAAGCACATCTTCGGCCAAAAGGATTGTCTTCTTTTTCTTAGTCTTCTGTTCTTCTTTCGGTACAAATGTTGCCTTCTTAATAACCACGCCTTCCGCAGAATCAATAATCGATGGAATATCCAGAGCTAAAATTACTTTTCCGCTCCCCAAAATTGTAGCTCCCGATATATTCTTAACATTATTTAAAGGCGCGCCAATGGGTTTAGAGATAATATCCTGCCTCCCAATTAATTCATCGACTAAAAGCCCGATGCGCTTTTCTACTGACTGAACGATTACAACCGGCAGATGTTTTTTCTCAATAATGCCTTTTCGCGGCAAGCCAAATATATCATTTAAACGCACTAAAGGTAAGATGTGCCCGCGTATAGTTATAGCATCTTTAGTCTCAACGCTCTTTATCTCTTCGGGATTAACACGCAGGGTCTCAACTACCGAATCAACCGGGATTGCAAAAATATCGTTACCCGCACCAACTAAAAGGCTTTCGGTTATCGCCAAAGTCAAAGGAAGACGCATAATAAAACTTGAACCCTTACCTCTTTCTGACCTTACCTCAACCATGCCTTTTAAAGTTCCTATTGCCTCTCTTACCACATCTAAACCTACGCCCCTTCCGGAAGTTTCGGTTACTTCTTCTTTAGTACTAAATCCCGGAGTAAATAAGAGCTGGAATATCTGTTCGCTTATGAGATCACCCACCTTATCCTTTGCTACTAATCCCTGCTTTATTGCTTCATGTTTTACTTTTTCCGTATCAATCCCGCCACCGTCGTCGGAAACCTCGATCACTACGTGGGAACCTTCCTGATAAGCAGCCAGCACGATCTTCCCCTGCTCAGACTTATTATAAGCCTTGCGTTCTTCCGAACTTTCGATACCGTGATCAAGGGCATTACGCAAAAGATGCATGATCGGATCCTTTAGCCGATCAAGTATAGCCTTATCCAGCTGGGTCTCTTCTCCCTTGACTACAAAATCAATATCTTTTCCTTTAGTCCTGGCTAAATCGCGCATTGCCCGCGGATAAGCATTAAATAAATAAGCAACCGGGATCATCCTCACTTTCATAACCTCTTGCTGCATATCCCTAGCAAGAAAATCAATATTTTCGTCTACCTTTACAAGGTCACGTAAAATCTCGCGCGCAGATTCCGGAGCATTCGCCCAAAAATCTGATTTACTCTGCAAACCCTTCACTAATTCATCCAACCTGATTTTAGAGATCAAAAGCTCACCTGACAAATTGACGATTTTATTCAGTTTATCCACATCAACACGCATACTATCCCCTGAAACAGGAACGTCAACCTGGACTGATGGGGTAATAGGAGTTTCTACGGCAACAGGCGCTATAGTTTCTTTTACTTTGCGAGGAGCAGTCTTAGTCTCTGCTTTTGGCTTCTTAGGAATTTTACCGTTAAAGATATCCTCTGTCTCAATACAGAGATTATCTACGAACGGAGTCTCTATCCCTTTATCCGACCAGGTAACTTTATCTTCTAATAAATGCGGAATTGAATCGAGGCATTTAAAAAGAATATCAAAATGCGCTTTCTCTAAAATAACTTCGCCCTTCATACCCCTCTCCAGGCCATCCTCCATCTTATGGGCAAGATCAGCGATTCTTTTATAACCCATCATAGTAGAAGATCCCTTAATGGTATGCGCCTCACGCATCATTTCCTCTAACAGGTCCTTATTGCGCGGGATTTTCTCAAGCTTTAAAAGACCGAGATTCAGTTTCTGAATATGCTCCCTAGTCTCAGTCTTATAGGTTTCAATAAATTTTGATTTATCAAAAGGCATTCATGCCTCCTACTGCAAAGTAACAACTATCTTCTTTAATTCTTCTGCTAGCCCCGTGAGTTGCTTCACTGCTGCCTGGGATTGGGCGGCACCTGCGGCGATCTGTTTCATCGCCTCATCGATATTACCCATAGCATCAGCGATCTGTTTAGAACCTGAGATCTGCTGGGTTGTGGACATGGCGATCTCTTTGGCGCTATCAGCAGTTTCACTTGCTAACTTCGCTTCTTCGTCAATGCTAATTACGCTTGTCTCCATAGCCATAACTGAATTAGACATCTCATGCTGGATGATTTCAATTAGGGCTGTTATATCTTTGGTAGATTTAGCGCTTGAGTCAGCGAGTTTTCGGATTTCATCGGCAACAACAGTAAACCCTCTTCCTTGTTCACCGGCACGCGCTGCCTCTATGGAAGCATTAACTGCTAAAAGATTGGTCTGATCTGCTACATCATCGATGAGTTCAGTGATTTTACCGATCTGCTGGGATTTCTCACCCAGAGATGTAATCATGTTACTCGTCTTAGCAACTGCTTCTTTAATCTTAGCCATACCGGCTAAAGCATGAGTTGCTGCAACAGATACCCTTTTAATACTATCGCCTACCTGCTCTGAAGTAAGCGATAATTCTTTAGCTGCAGAAGTAGTCTCGGCAACCGCAGAAGATTGCTCCCGGGCGCCTGAGGCTTGTTCTTGGGCTGCGGCCAAGATTTCATTACCGGCAGAAGTTATCTGATTCACAGCATTAGAAAGAGTGTTAATCGCATTTATAACAGTGCGTAGAATTATAGCGCTTAATAAAATTCCCAAGATAACTACTATTATAAGAATCGCCACAACCGTAATCGCGGACTTACTTTCTAAGCTATGCGCATAAGTAACATGCCCTGCAGCAATTTTATGCCCCTCTCCACGCAAATTCTCGATAACTGTCTCAATGGCGCGGGCGGTTTTAGTTATTTCAGATTTACTACCAATCAAAGAGTCCTGGCCTAAGGTAACATTTCTCTCTACCATATCTACGGTCTTATAAACTTCTTGCGCGTATGTATTAAAAAGCATCTCTAGCTGTCCAGTCTCAAGTTTTCCCATATACCCGACCCTAGCCTTGATTTCATTTAACTTCTTAATTGACTCTCGGCATAATTTTTCATGCTCTGCAAATTCTGTTTGGATTGATACTTCTTTAGTCTTAGCTACTCCCTCGAGCTTATATCGAAGCAGGAAGTCTTTCTCTCTTCTGCGGCACTGCAAGAAATTAACCATGAAATCTTCAGCGGTATTAACAATAGCTGTCCCCTCGGTTTCGGCACGCTCCCAGGCAACATTCACCCGGTGAAGATTAATCATCCCCACGATACCCACAACAACCGATAGCAGTAAAAGCAGGCTAAAACCAAGTATTAACTTCTTCTTCATCTAATCCTCCTAATTTATCTTAAACTTTTCTACTGTATCTTTGAGTTCTTTAGCCAGCCCCGTGAGCTGCTTTACTGCTGCCTGGGATTGGGCGGCACCTGCTGCGATTTGTTTCATTGCCTCATCGATATTACCCATAGCATCAGCGATCTGTTTAGAACCTGAGATCTGTTGGGTTGTAGACATGGCAATCTCTTTAGCGCTATCAGCGGTTTCACTTGCTAGCTTTGCTTCTTCATCAATACTGATTACACTTGTCTCCATAGCCATAACCGAGTTAGACATCTCATGCTGGATGATTTCAATAAGCGCGGTGATATCTTTTGTGGATTTAGCACTTGAGTCAGCCAGTTTTCGGATTTCATCAGCCACAACGGTAAACCCTCTTCCCTGTTCACCGGCTCTTGCTGCTTCGATGGAGGCGTTAACTGCTAAAAGATTAGTCTGATCAGCTACGTCATCGATAAGCTCGGTGATTTTTCCGATCTGCTGGGATTTTTCTCCCAGAGATGTAATCATATTACTGGTTTTGGCAACGGCTTCTTTTATCTTAGCCATACCGGCAAGAGCGTGAGTTGCTGCAACGGATACACGTTTGATACTATCGCCTACCTGTTCCGAGGTAAGAGATAATTCTTTAGCTGCAGAAGTAGTCTCGGCAACCGCAGAAGACTGCTCGCGGGCACCTGAGGCTTGCTGCTGAGATGAAGCAAGAATTTCGCTCGAAGCAGAAGTAATCTGCGTAGTAGCGTCTTGTATTTTTGTTAAAACCAACTTCAATCCGGTAACCATATCCTTGAAGCTACCGGCGAGCAATCCTATTTCATCATTACCCTTTACAGAAATAACTGCCGTGAGATCTCCCTTAGCTACTTCATTAGCGTTAGTAGACAATTGTTTAATAGGATTAGCTATTGTATCGGAAATAAAAGAAGCTAAAATAACCACAAGTACCACTACTAATAAGATGACCAGAAGCATAATATTACGTAACTGTACCACAGGAGCAAAGGCCTCATCGGCATCAGTTTCTCCTAAAATCGTCCACCCTAACCCAAACTCTTTATCCAGTATGTCTCCGTTAGAAGCCCCTAAAACAAGATTCCCATTGTAATCCGAATAAAGACCAATCATGACCTTTTTCTGGCCTTGAAACAGCCTCACCGGTTCAGTTTCTACTTTTTGTTTTAAAAATGTATCTTTTAAAAACCTGGAGTCTGTAATCATAAAACCATCTCTATTCACAATATAGGTTTCTCCGGTATTTCCCATACCTGTATGATCCCCCAGGATCTTATTTAATTCTGTCGTTGTATACCTGTTTGCCAAGACTCCGATAGTTTTACCTGAGGTTTTACTTCTTACAGGAACCGCCACAGCAATACTGTCTTTGCCAGTAGATGAAACATAGGCATCTTTAATATAGGTCCCAACTTTACCGTGTATAAAATAGAGGTCTTGCGACTTATCCTGTCCGATTGCACTCTTATCTGTGGAGGCGACAATTTTCCCCTCCATATTCAACACAAAAGTATTCTCAATATCAGGGTCGACCGGCTCTTTATCTACTTTTATGTAGTTACTTAATTCATCATCCAAACGCTGATTACCTACTCCGCCTGCCACAATCTTTTCTAAAGTATTACGTACGAAGAAATCCGATGCAAAACCTTTGGTCACTTTTTCTTTAGTTCTTAAGTAACGGGTAATTGCCTCTTCCTTAGCTGAAGAGATAGCATCAGCTTTCTTCAGAAACTCATTTTCCAAAGCTCTCCTCGATGCAAAATAGCTGATAGTCCCGACTACCACCAAAGGCAATAAAGAAATCAGTAAGAAAAATGTCACCAACTTTGTTTTTATGCTAGACCCAAAGGTATTTTTCATTTTCTTCTCCTTAGTTTTTCAATTTCATCGCAATTCAAAACTTTCTCAATATCTAAAATTATAAGAATTTTATCACCAAGTTGAACCTGACCCTTAGTGTAAACACGCAGCTCCTGCTTTAATGTGGCCAGGGGTTCCTGAATTGATTCCTCTTCTACATCAGTCGTTCCTTCAACACTATCAGCTAAGATGCCTACGCTGTAACCTGCGGCATCGGTAATAATTACCCTGGGGTCAGTGATTTTTTCAGATTGCACAAGCCCGAAGAATTCGCGAATATCTAGCACAGAAACAATCTCACCCCTTAAATTAATCACTCCTTTAACAAAAGAAGGCGCAAGTGGGATACGCGTTATATCGGATAAACGGATAACCTCTTTTATTTGAGTAATATGAATGCAATAGTTTTCCTCTCCTAAAGAAAAACGCAGCACGCGCAAAGTAGGTTTCTTCACAGATTCCTTTTCCCCCATCTCACCATCTTCTGCTTCAATAATTATCTTCTCTTGGTCATCCATAGTTATTCCTTTTTGCGTAATTCTACCTTTTCAAATACACCATCTATCCCGGCTTTATCTTCACTGCTTAACAACTGCCTGATATCGGCAACTAGAATTATGCGGTTTCCTATTTTAGCAATCCCGGAAAGATATTTTGCATGAGCAAGCGTTTCATCGGGAGTAGTTATAGATTCGTTCTGGATATCGATTACTTCGCTAACACTATCCACAATCATCCCTAAGGCATGTGCGTTAATCTGGATAACAATAATCCGGCTGGATTTATCCAACGGCTTCATTTCAAGGCCGAGTTTCTTACGCAAATTTATGAGCGTAACCACTCTTCCGCGTAGAGATATTACCCCTTCAACAAAACCAACTGCATCCGGTACGGGAGTGATTTTTCGTAAACGTATTACTTCGCGCACATCATTAATATCTACCGCGTAATCTTTTCCGCTTAAACTAAATATTGCTGCCTTCATTGCCTCTCCTTTATCTAAACCCCTACTTTAAGCCTCTCGATATTATCCCGGCATACGCCCATCAATGTCGCAGCATTAAATCCACCGCTGTAAGGAATAATATCCTGTGAATCAATACTAGAAAGTAATTTAGAGGTGTTGCGATATTCCCTGATTGCCTCGTCAACCCTGCCCTCGTTTTTAAAAGCCTGGGCAATATAAAAATGCGCAAGCAAGAACTCTTTGTCTATATACATGGACTTCTTAAAGTTCTCTTTTGCGCCAGCCACATCTTCCTCTTCAAGATAGATGCAACCTAAAAGATAATAAGCCGCAGCAAACATGGGATTTATCTTTAAGGCCTGGGCTAATTTATCTTTTGCTTCCTTAAGCCTACCCCGACTCAAATGAATCTCAGCAGATATATAATAAGGGTCAAGTGCCCTTTTGTCAATAGAATGCGCTTCTTCTGCAAACTGCAGAGCCGCATCATAATCTTTAAGATGGATTGCCTTAATTGCCTCAGCCATAACCTCTTCCAACTTTTTGGAAGCAGGAGTTTTCTTGAGCTCAGCTTCAAGATCAGCAATCGCCTGTTTACGCGAAATCTCTTCGAGAAATTCATCAACACTCTCTCTATCTTTCTTAACTACCGTAGCCACAGGAAACACTCCTTCACCCTGCTTACGGTAATAAACCGCTTCGTCCTGAATAAACATCTTGAATTTACTCTGTATAAACTGCAAAGTCTCGGAGTAGCCGATAAAGAAATAACCCAAATCATTAAGGCTGTTATAAAATTTATGCATCACCTTAATAGTAGTCTCGGTCTCAAAATAAATCACAACATTACGGCAGAAGATAATATCAAAACCCATAGGATAATCTTCATCCATTAAATTAAAGAAGGCAAACTCAACCAAATTCTTTATTCTGCTTGATATCGCGTATTGAGTATCCTTACCCGACTGCTGCAAGGTAAAATATCTCTCTAGATATTCGGTAGGTATATGCTTAATTGAATTCTCAGAATAAATGCCCTTACGCGCCTTGGATAAAACTACTTGCGATGCGTCGGTGGCAAGGATCTCGATATCCCAGTTCTCTGGATCAGCGATATATTCACTTACCAGCATGGCAATAGTATAAGGCTCTTCTCCAGTTGAACAACCTGCACTCCAGATGCGTAAAACCGGTTTTTTATCTTTTGCGCAATTCAATAACTTACTATTTATAATTTCCGGAAGCAGGCGGTCTTTGAGAATCTTAAACTGCGGCTCGTTACGGAAAAAATAGGTGTGGTTAACGGTGAGAATATTCAGTAATTCTCTAAATTCTTCTTCTTTATCTTCCGATAAAGATAAAACATTGTAATAACTAAGCGGGGAATCGAGTTTGCGCGCGATCATTCTTTGCAGTATCGCGCTCTCGAGGTCTTTGAGGGTGTAATCTTTAAAATACAATCCGGTTCTATCCTTGATTATATTTTTGAAACTAAGTTTTAGATTTTCCGGAATTAATATGGCCATATTTTAAAATTAGTTGTTAGTTTATTTTAAATTGGAGGAGCGGAAAATGCAAGTGAAATCTTTGCAAACAAAGGAGTTATGGAAATTATGAAGGATTTGATTTATCTAGATATTTATTTTAAGAAAATTGAGCAGATTTTCTTTTGGAAGACGCTTAAGAACTAAATATTGCCATTTTACCAAGAATTAAAGCTTAATACTTGCAATAGGTTACATCATTAGACTAGGGGTGCCCTTGATAAAAGAAAAGGGGTCAGAATTATTTTTTTACTTCACGTGCCAGAAAAAATAATTCTGACCCCTTTTATCATTTTTAACCTTTGATCACACCCAGTGGTCGCATTCTACAAACTCGCTTAGCAATTCCTGCATTATGTACTACATCAACCACATCATTCACATTTTTATAAGCCTGCGGTGCCTCTTCCACAATTGTGCCGCGGCCTGAAGCTTTTACAATTATGCCTTGAGATTCCAATTCTCTAAGTAAAGTATTTTCGTTAATAGTTTTAGCTGCAGCAGTACGTGATTTAAGCCGACCTGCTCCATGGCAACAAGAGAAGAAGGTTTCCGCAGCCCCTTCTTCTCCAACTAAAAGATACGAATTCCTTCCCATGTCTCCAGGAATGATTACGGGTTGGCCAATCTTCTTATATCTTTGCGGTAAAGCCGAGTGTCCTGCAGGGATTGCTCGAGTCGCACCTTTTCTATGCACACATAAAGTTTTCTCAACTCCACCTATATTATGTTTTTCAATCTTAGCAATATTGTGCGCTACATCATAAATCAAAAACATCCCAAGCTTTTGCCAGCTCCCTCCGAAGATTTTCTCAAATACTTTACGTGTTAAATGCATTAAACACTGCCGGTTTGCCCAAGCATAATTCGCCGCGCATTTCATAGCTCCTAGATAAGCCTGGCCCTCAACAGAGTTAACCGGAGCGCAGGCAAGTTGCCGATCAGGTAAATTAATATTGTATTTTGAAAGACAATGCACCATGCTACGCGTGTAATCTTCGCAAACTTGAAATCCCAGACCACGTGAACCTGAATGAATCATAATTGTAATTTGCCCTAAGTTAAGATTCAATTCATCACATATGTCCCGGTTATAAAGCTGGTCGATTACCTGCACCTCTAGAAAATGATTCCCACTACCTAGTGTTCCGGACTGCGCCTTGCCCCGATCATAAGCCCGCTCAGAAACTGCATCCGGATCAGCTCCTGACATTGCGCCGAATTCTTCTGTGCATTCTAAGTCATCCTCTGTGCCGTAACCTTTACTTACAGCCCACTTTGCTCCCTTAATCAGAATCTCCTTTTCTTCTTTTACTCCAACTTTTATATCACCCTTAGAACCTACGCCCGAGGGAATATCAGAGAATAAAGCATAGACCAATTCTTTTAATCTCGATTTTACATCTTGGTAATCCAGGTTTGTTTTTAAAAGACGTACCCCACAGTTAATATCAAAACCTACTCCTCCGGGAGAGATAACTCCTCCATTTTCAGGATCAGTTGCAGCAACCCCTCCTATCGGAAAACCATATCCCCAATGAATATCAGGCATGCCTAAAGAAGCATTTACTATACCGGGTAAAAACGCAACATTAGCTACCTGTTCCAAAGCTTTATCCTGACGGATATCTTTCAGGAGTTTCTCGTCAGCATAAATTATCCCGGGCACACGCATACCCGGATTATAAGACCTGGGTATACTCCAGCGATAATCATCAATTTTTTCTAAAACAGGGCTAGACGTCAAGAACAACCTCCGCAATATATCCGTTCTCGTCTTGAATAATCTTTAATCCGTGGTAGGTAGCAGCTTTAATTTCCATATTCACTTTATAATTATTCATATCGCTTCCCACAACTTGCGCCTCTAAGCTATTGTTCTCAAACTTGTTAATCTTAATACCATGGAAAATAACTCCCTTAGCTGAAGACAAGGATAATAACTCATTAAGCCAATTAATAAAAAGTTCGTCTAGATTATCTGCATTCTGACGCACAATTAAATTAATATGATTTTTATTCTTGGTAAATTGTTTACGGGAAGAGATCTCGAAAATAGCTAAACCGGCAGACTTAAACAGTTCTTTTAAGTCCTTACCTTTTACGCGCAGGCCTATGTCAGCGGTATGTTCAAAGATTTCGTAGTTTTTCAAGGGGGAGCCTTTGGCCCAATCCGTGCTTAATTAACTGTAGCTTATCTTCTCTACTAAAATTCTTAACTTCGATTTCACGTTTTAAAGCTTCACTCTTAGTTCCAAGCGTCTCAAAATATGCTAACCGAACAGGCCTTCTTGTCCTAGTATATTTAGCTCCCTTACCCTGATTATGACTAGCTAATCTTGCTAGGAGATCAGTAGAAATTCCAGAATATATGGTGTTATCGCTACAGATAAGAAGATAAAAATGCCACATTATATACGCAGACTCGGAGCTCAGATTTTACTTCGCAAAATTTATTGGGCCATGTAGGAGTCGAACCTACGACCTTGACATTAAGAGTGTCCTGCTCCGCCAATTGAGCTAATGGCCCGATTTGATTGTTAAGTGTAGTAAAGAGTATATCTTAGATAAAAAGCTAAATCAAGGAAATTATTAGAGGTTATCAGGAAGTATCCAAATATTATCCAAACAAAAAGGGCTGAAACGTTTTAAGTCCAGCCCCTGAGTAATTAACGGCATTACTTATATCTGGGGTTTTTTAACCCATAAAGATCTACATTGCCACTATTTTTTCTAAAAAACGGTTCTAATGTATCTGCAATAAATTTTTTGTAGAAAATAAAAGCGGCTAGTATTATTAAACCCATTATAAATATTTTTCTTATCATATAAAACCACTGGACTTAGAAAAAACCAATTATTCTAGAGAGTTGCCTTAGGTTTAACCTATTTAAACCCCATTACCACTCCTTTGTGTTATAAATGATACCACTTTGTATAAGAAAGTCAACCCGGAAAAAGGCAAACAAAAAGGGCTAAAAACGGTGAAGTCCTGCCCTTTTGGAGAAATAATCAACTACTGGATTTACGGTTTTACGTTTATCTGGCTCGCTTTTAATACGTCAAAAGACATCGGATCATCATAATATTGCACAGCAACTTCGTCTCCCTCATTAAGATCCGAAAGCGATATACGCAAATCGCCCTTTGTAATTATTGTATGGAAGTTCGCTCCCAGCGTGATTTCGTCATTGTTCCCATTAGGCTGGAGATATTTAACGGTAATCTCTGAATTGACAAAGTCAATATTAGCTATATTGCCTTTAATTACCAGCGGCTGGACTATCTCGACCTGCTGTTGACAAAAACAAAGTGAAAAACAAACGCTAAAGATTACAATATTCGCTAATAAAATAATTACTGTGATAACTCTTTTCATCCGGGCCTCCTTTGCTTAATTATAGCATTAATCTTAATCCGGACAATAAAAAAGGGCTGAAACTTTTTAAAGTCCAGCCCTTTTAATATTGCTTAAGGTACCTTATTATTTAGTGAACTTATTATACAACTTTGCCAGGATAAGTCCCCATATTCCCGCAGTCACAAAACCCCAGATACCTAAAATAATGCTTCCTAAAATTGTCGGCGTGTAACCTAGATAAACGCTTGCGGCTACCCTTCCCCACTCATCGCCCCAAGTAGAAGCTGCATCGATTAACCCCATAATTAACATCCCAGAGCCCCAAAGGACTCCACATGCCAACCCAAACGCCCTTGCATCAATCTTTTGCATAACCCCTCCTTTGTATATATGTATTATTTCATTGAAATCTGAAATTTGCAAGCAAAAATATTTGACTAACAGAAAACGCCCTTGCTAAGAATATTATCGTACACGCAAGAGTATCCCCTATTAGGTACTCACCAGTATTTACGGTCATAATCCTTATAGAGGCGAAAAAGATCAAAAATCAATTTTACGCCTTTAGAAAAAAACCGAAGAAAATCTCTAAATGGCACTTTAACCTTATTGATCCTGGCTGGAATTTGTGCAGACCCCAAGGCATAGAGCACCGCAAAGTAGCGGTAAAATAGTTTAAGCGGTAAACGGGTTGGCAAGATCGTGTGCAAACAATCATAATAAAAACACGGATCATCGCAAATGAATTTATCACTAGCCTCTTTAAAGGCCTGCGTTCCGGGAGGGGGTGAAAAAATAGTAAAAGCAAATTCGGCCGGCTCCATTTCCTTGATAGCACGCTGAATAATCTTAAAATCCTCTTCTACGAAATCCGGATTAACCATTAATGCAGCGTGAATATTAATATTTAAATCCCTTAAGATTTCGCGAGCCTGCCTGTTTTGAGAAGAAGTCGTCCCCTTGTTGTATCCATTTAAGTTTTTCTGTTCTAGCGACTCAAAACCTATATAAACAAATTCAAGACCGGCTTTCTTCCACAGGGCTAAAAGTTCAGGATGCCTGCAAACTGTATCACTCCTGACCCAAGAAATATATTTTTTCTTAACCCCACGCTCAATCAAACGTTCAGCTATCTGCTTCATACGATTGGTATTAATAAATGTTTCGTCGTCCACAAAATAAATATACTCCTGTCGCAATGAAGCAATTTCATCGATTACATCCTCAATATCCCTCTGTAGATATTGACCGTTTGCAAGAAAATGTACCACGCAAAAACTACAGCGATTAGGGCAACCCACACTAGTACGCACACAGGCAATCCGCGGAAAGAGCGTTTTCATCCTCTCGCCGGGTAATCCATAACAAATACAAAAATATTTAGAGCTATCAATAAGATCGCGACGCGGCCGGGTGTTTATACCATCTGCAGATAATGCAGGGGGAGCCTGAGCAGCCAATTTCTCAAAATTTTTAGATGCAGTCGGTAAAATCCAATCTGATTCAGGCAAAGGCTCGCCTGAATCCAAAGCTGCAAGGATAACCTTCATCGAAGAAACCCCATCTCCCCTGACTACCAAATCGAATAATTGCGGATAGCAACAGTCCTGAGGAAAACTCGAAGCATGTATGCCGCCAATACAAGTTAAGCTATGCGGTAGAATTTCTTTAGCAATAGCAGCTAGCTGCCGATTAGTGCGAAACTGGCTAGAAAATCCTCCGAAACCGATTAGCTCCGGTGAGTATTCTTTTAACGTGCGCCTAAAGGCTCTAACGGGATTATTTTCTATGGCTAAATCGCATATTCTAACATCATGGGGCGCTTTAACAGCCCCGGCAATAAGTTCTTGAGCATAAGGCTCAAGAAGCATCATCGACTGTAGCCACTTAGAGGTAGGTAAATAAGGGTGCGGCCTGACCAGTAATATTTTCATGCTTTATTATTCTTTGAATATAAAATGAGTATAACTTATATAAAAAGCGTAATCAAGGAGATTGTTAAATGAAAATCTCAGCTCTGCAAAAAGGTCTTTTTTGATATTAGATAAATTATAATTAATAAACTTTTTATGCTATAATTATTTATCCAAAAAAGGAGCAGATATGAAGAAGACGGCGTTTTGTTTGCTTATTCTTTTACTAAGCAGTAGCGTAATTTATGCGGATTCTAATTCAACAAATGACGAAGAAGAAAAGAACGCGACTACGATAGATGCTTCTCTTATGCCCGACTCCGAAATGGTAAATGAGGCAGAAAAATATAAAAAAGAGATCCTGGAACATCAGGATACCGTAGATGCCATTAAAAGCTTAGCGCAAGACCAGCAGGTTCAGGAGATAATGAAAGACCCTGAACTTATGAAAGCGGTGCAAACGGAGGATTATAAAACGCTGATGACAAATGAAAAGTTTATAAACCTATTAAATAATCCCAAAATACAAGAAATTAGTAAAAAGGTTACAGAGAAGAAATAAACCGGCTATTTTTAACGTAGCTTACCGCGAAGATCTTTAGGAAGAATTACTTTAAATTCTGTCTTTTTATCAAGCTCGCTCTCCACTGTTATGCGCCCATTATGCGCGTCAACAATATCCTTAACAATTGAAAGCCCTAATCCCGTTCCCTCTATGTTTGAATGTTTGTCCAGCCTCTCATATTTCTTGAATAGCCTTCCGATCTCTTCAGGTGTAATTCCCGGACCTGAATTAATTACTGTTAGCTCAACCGCATTTTCATCCGCAGAAAGCCTAACATCTATTCCCCCGCCCTTAGGAGTATATTTCAAGGCATTAGAAACAAGATTCATAACTACTCTTGATAATTTATTCTTATCACCCCACATCCTTATTTCGCTTGCAGGAGCATTATACCTTAACTCCAGCTTTCTTTCTTGAGCCATCTGCATAACGCTTTCAATCTCATCCTTAATTACAAGATTAAGATCAAAAAATTCACGCTTGAGATTGATTCTATTAAAACCTTCTTTCGAAAAATTCAATATATCTTCAATCAATTTATGAAGTTTATCCACAGTAGCAAGACAGCTCTTTACTATTACAGTATGAATATCACTTAACTCACCGCCAATACCATCAATAAGATTCCGCATGGCGATATTAATCGTCGATAAAGGATTATTAAAATCATGCGTCACAGCTAACAAAACTTCAGTCTTTTCCTTATCGGCCATCTTACACTCCTGCGCATATTTCAATAATTTTACGACCATCTTGTTTATAAGGCTATAGGCATATAAAAATCCAACAAGAGATATAAGAATAGCTAGGGCCACTGTTAAGGCATTGTGCCCTGAAAAAAGCCGGTGCAGGAGATTCTCTTTTATTATAAGGTAAAGAAATATTAGAAGGGGAATTATTCCGATCAATGCAAAAGCTGATTTTATTATTCGGAAGGGATTAAGATTTAGATCCGTAATTACAATTTTAAAATCATTTTTATTTTTATTATTCATTTTTTAAGTTGTTACCTAAAAAATTAACTATCAACGTTTACTTATTTATTATAACACCTTAAAATAAAAATTGTAATTAAAATTAAGCGCAACGGCTAAATGTTTGTGCGCCTGGGAGGGATCGAACCTCCAACCCTCTGCTCCGAAGGCAGATGCTCTATCCAATTGAGCTACAGGCGCAAAACCACGCAATTAGAAAAACTCTGCTTTATCTCCTAAAATAAATTTTATCTTATTAAGTTTGCTTTTAGCTACAGGAAGGGCGCCTACTTGCGCAGTAGTGCGCACGGGAGAATTAATCTGTATCTTATCGGGATTTATCCTATCAATGACCTCTTTTAATTTACGAATATGCCTGATATCGTCATTCACCCCTTTTACCAGCATTACTTCAAGCCAAATCTTACCACGGAATTCTCTTTTTAAAGTAATCAGCCCATCGATTATATCTTCAATTTTGATATTGGGATCAGGGCGGTCAATCTTTAAAAACAATTCCTGCTTTACAGCATCAAGAGACGGAACTATCAGATCAGCACCCAGTATCTGCTGGCGCACCAAACTATCTTTCAACAATGAAGCGTTAGTAAGGACTGCTATTTTATGCGGAGTCAACCCTCTAATCCCGGCGATTAATTCTCCAAACCCGGAGTTTAACGTAGGCTCTCCTGAGCCAGAGAGGGTAATATAATCAAAACTTTGCGCCGATTCTTTATTATTAACCAGCCAGCTCCTTAGCTCATCAATTATATCGGATATCTTTACGTACTCTTTCCTTTCAAGGCTTAAAGCTCCGGTTTCCCCCAATTGACAATAAATGCAATCAAAATTACATGTTTTGTGAGGAGTGAGGTTTATACCTAAGGAGAACCCTATCCTACGCGATTTAACCGGCCCATATAAATATTTCATAGTCAGAAAATTTTAGGGCGCTACTTTTAGTAGCGCCCTTATTGTTTTATATCGCAAATACTTGATTATTTCACTTCCAAAACGCAATTATGCGTCCCAAAGGAATTGGGGACACAGCTTGTACAGCGCGGATCATTGATCCATGCGCCATCAACAAAAAACTTATATTCGTATCTTCCGGGTTTTAGACTTGTCTTCACCACCCAGTTACCTTTAGAATCCTTCTTAGCAGCAAGTTTCTTTGCATCCCACTTGTTAAAACTGCCTGAAAGGATTACCTTCTTTGCCTGTGGAGCGTAAAGCTTGAATTCAGCCGGTTTTGATGCTAATAATCTAGCCATAACCTCCTCCTTTTTTATATATATACTATACCCAACTAGAAACCTGTCAAGCAGTTTGTTAAATACTAACGATTGATATACCTTTTCTCTCAGCTAACTTTACTGCCTTCTGGTAATCTATAAAAAGTGTTTTATCTGCTTCAATAGCAAGGCATTTAGCTCCTGCATTAATTAAACACTGGATAGTCTTAAGTCCTATTACGGGTATATCAAAACGCATATCCTGCTCTGGCTTCGCTACCTTGACAATGGTTATCCCGCCGCGAACAATTCTGCCTGATCTACGTATAAGGTTATCTGTCCCCTCTAAGGCCTCAACCGCTACTATTGCCTTAGATTTTATCGCAACTGTCTGGCCTATATCCAAAGCGCCAACGGCCTTAGCTAATTCAAAACCAAAATACGCATCCTCCCAAGTCTTTTTATCAGGTGGGTTACTGGTAAGCACACCTCTCTTGGGTAACAAATCTTCAACAAATGTAGTTGAGGATGCTAATTCTAAACCTTCTGCCTTTAGTTTATCTGCAATTGCCCCAAAAATAGTATCTGCCTTCTTATCTAAAATACTAGAGAGTATTTCTTGAAGATCCAGACTTCTAGATACCTCCTTGCTAAAAAGTCTGTACGGACTAATTTGCCCTGCCATAACAATCTTTTTTACCCCTTCGCTCTTAAATATTTCGAAAAGTTTTCTAAACTGTTCTAGCTTTAGCCAGTAAACTTTATCCGCTAGCTTGCGTATCTTGGACGAGGTTTCCCCTTTAATGGCAACAACCACTAAATAGAAGCCTTTACGTTTTGCAGCTTCACAAAAAAGTAGCGGAAACTTTCTATTCCCGGCAATTAAACCTATTTTTTCCATTTATTTTCGGCAGGAGCGAGATATTCCACGCTCTGATTTCTTGATAAAATTTATTAAGTAGGTGACTTCTGCGGTTAATTTAGGTAATTTCTCTACCTTCTCAAGGGAATGCTTTATAGTAAGTCCTGAGCTAAAGAGTATCCTGAATGCATCATCTAGCGAAGTTATTGACTCTTTAGTAAGCTTATGACGCCTGAGTCCTACTAAATTTAATCCAAATACCGTAGCCGGATGTCCGTCGCAAGTAGAATATGGCGGGATATCCTGCACAACCTTTGAACAACCGCCGACTATAGAAAGAGTTCCCATCCTGACAAACTGATGTATTGCGACAATCCCGCCAATAACTGCCCTATCTTCAATGGTAACATGCCCGGCAAGTGTTGAGTTATTTGCCAATACACAGTTAGAACCTACAGAGCAATCATGGGCAATATGCGAATAGGCCATCAATAAATTATTGTTACCGATGACTGTCTTTGAGCCTTCCTCTGTCCCGGGATTAAGGGTACAATATTCCCGAATAATATTTGCGTCGCCGATTTCTAAGAATACTTTCTCTCCCTTATACTTTAAATCTTGAGGCCGCGATCCCACAACTGCGCCGGTAAAAATCTCGCAATCGCGCCCGACAGTAGTATTTCCTTCAAGCACACAGTGACTTGCAATTTTAGTCCCCGAACCAATAATAACATTATCCGCAATAACCGTATAAGGACCGACGGAAACATTATCGCTTAACTTTGCTTTCTTTGAAACAATTGCGGTTTTGTGTATCTGCATACTTATTCCTTAATTAAAGCGCAAACAAAATCTGCCTCTGCAACTACTTTACCATCTACCAGCGCCCTGCCACGCACCTGTCCGGTTTTAGTCTTTACTTTAATCGCTTCGACCTCAAGGATTAATTGGTCTCCGGGCACGACGGGCTTACGAAATTTCACATTATTAATCGAAAGAAAAAAAGCTAGCTTTCCGGTGTTTTCTTTACAAGAAAGCATCATTACCCCGCCTACCTGAGCCATTGCCTCAACAATAATTACTCCCGGCATAACCGGCCTGCCCGGAAAATGTCCTCTAAAAAAATAATCATTAATCGTGACATTTTTAAATCCGGTTGCACTCTTCCCGCGAACAAGATTAGTAATCCTATCTACAAAAAGAAATGGCTCTCTATGCGGAATGATTTTCATAATATCCGATACCTCTAAAACACCATCTGGAATATTCATATTCTCCCCTATTTTCTGTTCTGCTATTTTATTTACCAGTTTTAAATTTAAGGAATGCCCGCTCTTTAACGCAATAATATGCGCCTTTAACGGATAACCAACCAGCGATAAATCTCCCATAAGATCGAGAATTTTATGCCTGACAAATTCATTTTGAAAACGAACCCTGTTTCTTATTACAGATCCGTCATTATTTAAAACCAGCGTATTCTCATAGTTTGCCCCAAGCCCAAGGCCGTGGCGCTGTAATTCATTGGCCTCGCTCTCCAGGCAAAAGGTACGCGCAGGCGCAATCTCGCTCTTAAATGATTGAGGATTCACTACCAACTCCATAAACTCTATCTTATTTATAACAGACTTGCTATAATCAAGAGTATAGGAAATCTTAAACTCTGATGAAGGTAAAATCGTAATCGAAGACCCATCCTCTTCTATCTTTATGGGATCTTTAACTACCAGATATTCACGCTCTAGATCTAACTCTTTAATACCCGCCTGATTTAGCAACTCCACATAATTAATACTACTACCATCTAGTCCGGGTAATTCGTTATTATCAAGCTCTACATAAAGATTATCTATTCCAAGCCCGGATAGTGCTGCCATAAGATGTTCGACTGTCTGAATCTGAATTTGACTGTTCCCGATAGAAGTACGCCGCGGTGTAATTTCTGCGGAGAGTAAAGATTTAACACAAGCCTTAATCTGTGGCCTGCCAGGGAGATCTTTTCGGATAAAAACAACACCGGATCCGGCAGGCGCAGGAAGAAAAGTAACATTCGACCGGTTAGCCGTATGTAAACCCACGCCGCTAAAAGAAACTTCTTTTGAAATAGTCTTTTGCTTATCCATTTTTATTTTTTATCTTTTAACTTCTTCTCTAAATCTTCAATGCGTATCTTAAGTTCACTAACCAGATCAAAAAGCTTAGGGAGCCTATGGGTGCAAGCGCGAATCTTTTGCGTCTCCATATGGGGATACGCAGGAGACCCTGAAACTATAGAATCAGAAGATACGGGCTTGCTTACTCCTGTTTGCGCAGTAACGATTACGTTGTCTCCAACAGTAATATGGCCAATCACACCTGCCTGTCCGGCGATAATCACATTTTTGCCAATCACAGTTGAACCAGCTACACCTGACTGACCGGATAACAAACAGTCATCTCCGATTATTACGTTGTGGGCAATCTGAACAAGATTATCAATTTTAGTCCCTCGACCAATAACCGTCTTTTCAAAACGCGCTCTGTCTATGGTTACATTAGCGCCTACCTCAACATCATCCTGAACCTCAACTATTCCTACTTGAGGTATCTTATGATGCTTTCCTTCAACCGTAACAAAACCAAAACCGTCTGAACCAATCACTGTACCGCTATGGATAATTACGCGGCTACCAATAATTATCCTTTCGCGTATAGAAACATTCGCATAAATTAATGTCCCCTTGCCGATTTTCGAGTCATGTCCGATAAATGTACCCGGGTAAATTATAGATTTATCCCCAACCTCAACATTATCTTCAAGCACAACATAAGGCCCAATGGAGACCTCTTTACCTAACAAAACATTTTTGCCGATTATTGCGGTATTGTGTACGCCTTTATAATATTTAGACTCATCAGGGGCGATTAAAGACATAACCTTGGTAAAAGCCAAAGAAGGGTTAGTAGTACGAATAACGGATTTTGCTGCAGGCGCTTCTGTATCTTTAGAAACTATTACCGCTGAAGCTGCAGTTTGACCCAATAAAGAGGCATATTTCGGGTTAGCTAAAAATGTAATGTCGCCGGCTTGCGCCTCCCGAATTCCAGATATCCCCGTGATAATAATACTTGAGTCGCCTGCAACTTCACCCTCGATGAGCTCGGCGATCTCTTTCAGGGTCTTACGCATAATCTATTAATTTACTATTTCTTGCCTTTATTAAGAATAGCGATGATCTTATCGGTAATATCCATGCTTTTATTCTGATAAACCAATACGCGATCATTAAAAACCATGGTGTAACCTTCCTTTTCGGAGAAACCCTTCACTGCATTTTGTATATCTTGAAGAATCTCCTTCATCTTCTCTTCTTGCTCTTTACGTAAATCACCTTCTTTTTGGGTGACAAAGTCTTTTATAACCTTTGCCTTTGATTCCAACTCCCCCTGCTTTGCTTCTTTATCTTTATCACTTAAAAGACTATATTTATCATTAAGCGATTTAAATTCATTAACCTTCTTATCTCTCTCGCCGGTATAGCTGTTTTCTTTGGCGGTTAATAATTTATCGTAATCCTTAGTTTTATAATAATCGCCGAAGGTGCGGCTTAAATCAACATAAGCAAACTTGTCTGCCGCAAGCGCTACTGCGGTAAAGACAAAAGATGCCAGAACCAACCCACAGATAAACATTGCCAACTTCTTCATTTTACATCCTCCTTTTAGTTAAATTTATTTGTTTGATTTAGAAACTATTGCTTACGCTAAAATGAAATCTTCCGTCGCCTTTAGTATCCTGACCTGAAGCCGGCTGCATAGGTATACCGTAATCAAGCATTACCGGGCCAATGGGAGTTTTTATACGCACCCCTAAGCCATAGCTTGATTTAAAACCTCCGCTATTTTGTACTCCATTAGCGTTGCTTGACGAACCGATATCGCCGAGCTTTGCCCAAACATTACCCACATCGAAGAATGCACCCACTTTAAGAAAACTAAATAACGGATAAAGATACTCGATATTACCTATTAACATCGAATTACCACCCAATGAATCATTAGAAAGCGGATCAACCGGACCAACGGTCCTTTCCTTATAGCCCCTTATCGTATAGGTACCACCGGCAAAAAATCTATTGCCGATTGGGATAGAGTTAGAATTACCATAAGGCTCAGCTAGTCCAATCCTTCCGCGTAATTCTAAAGAGGCATTCCTGGGCATCGGGAAATAATGACTGTAGCGACCAAAAAATTTGTAGAAATTATTATCACCTGCCAAAGGCCCTCCCGCCCACTCAAGAGAAGCCCCGAAATAATTTCCCTTTCTCGGTTCAAAGACGCTATCCCTGCTATCAAAAGTAACGCTAGGGATTATACTGCTAGTTACCTTTGTACCGTATTGGTCCATCAAATCGGCAGAAGCAGAGCTATCAATATTACTAATCTTAATCTGCTCAAGCTTATACATAATATCTGCGCGCCAATATTCAGAGAGCTCCTTACCCAAACGTAGATCTCCGCCAAGCGTTGCCTGATCATAACCATAACCTGCATCATAATTGCTCTGCTGATCCTGCTTATAAGCGTCAAAACCAAAAGAAATAGGATAATCAAATAACCAGGGCTCGGTAAAACTCAAGTCAAGTCCGTTGCTTATGTTTCCAATTGAAGCGCGCAGTTTTAAATTCTGTCCGCCTCCGGTAAAATAAGGCCAGTTGCGCCAATCAAAATTTTTCTGTTCTACTTCAACAAAACCTACTAAGCTATCCACGGTACTGTAACCGCCGCCGAAGCTAAATGAACCAGTCTTGGTTTCTTTTACATCGACTACCAGATTCTTTGAATCAGGAGCTGTAGAATCTTCTGTATCATAACTGACATCTTCAAAGTAGCCTAAATTCTGCAACCTCTCCTTGCTACGCCTTAATTTATCACCGTCAAATTTATCTCCGGGATGAATACGCAACTCCCTACGAATAACCATATCTTTAGTCTTAATATTACCGCGAACCTTGATTTTATCGACATAAGTTATCTGATTTTCAGTAATATTATAACTTATATCAACCCGGCTAGTCTCTTTATTTAAAGAGGTCGCATCCTGAATCCTAGCTGAGATATATCCTTTATCAAAATAAAGACCCTGGATAGCTGCCACATCAACTCTCATTGCATCATCGCTAAAAACCTTGCCCGGGAGACACTGACTAAGACGCATAATGATTACTTTTTCCTGAATTTCCTTATTACCCTGGATACTAACATTGCCAACCAGGTATTTATTACCTTCATTAACTTTTATAGTTACGTAGAGCAGATTCGGCTTCTTGGGGTCGGGCTTAACTTCATAATCTACTTGAATATCAATATAGCCGTTCCTGCGGTAGAAAGCCTTAATGCGTTCAGCATCTTCCTTAAGCACGTCTTCCTTCATTACTCCAGCGTTAAAAAGCCAGCCGCGCTTAGTTTTAAGTAGTTTTAGAATCCTGCCTAAAGGAAAAGCCTTATTCCCTTCAATAATTATATTCTTTATATGCACCCTTCCGCCTTCAATTACATTAAAGCTAACTTTGACTTTGTTTGTCTCCTGATCAATATCAAGCTTATAATTAATATTGGCGGTATTATAACCGATCTTTTCGTACATTTTCTTCAAAATACGCACATCTTCTGCTAAGGTAGGATAATCTAAATACTGGCCTTCCTTTGATTTTAACTGGGCCTTTAACTTCTCTTCCTTCATCACAATCCGCTCTATACCGGAAAATGAGATCTTCTCGATAATCGGCCGCTCAACTACGGTTATAATAACCTTAAGCCCGTCTTTGTAATTCTCGGAGTCAATTTTTACATCGCTGAAGAAATTTAAAAGATAAAGCCTCTTTAAATCGTCACTGATAACATTTTCCTGGTAGGGGCTGCCAATGCGGGTTTTAAGTTTAGCGGCGATAGTATTAGTACTTATGGATTTATTACCTTTTATTTCTATGGCCGTAACAGTCTTTACTTCTTCTGCCTTAGGGAGAGGGGCTTCTTCGGCAAACAAGGAAGCATGCGCAGTTAAAAGGATAGTCGCGGCTAAAATTATAAGTTTTATCTTACGCATTGTTGTATTATATAGGAACTGCATAACGAAATCAAACAAAAATTATTCAATATGGGCAATATTCTCAAACCGGGTATATTCTTTTATAAAAGCAAGCTTCATTGACCCTACCGGACCATTTCTCTGCTTAGCGATGATTACTTCGGCAATGCCTTGGTTTTCAGAAGTAGGGGCATAATACTCCTCCCTCAAAAGCAGGACAACAACATCTGCGTCCTGTTCAATCGCTCCTGATTCCCTTAAATCAGATAGCTGGGGCCGGTGATCCGTGCGCGATTCTACTGCGCGCGATAACTGGCTTATAGCTACTATAGGTACATGCAGTTCCCTGGCTAATGCCTTAAGCGACCTGGATATTTCAGAGATCTCTTGCTGACGGCTCTCTATGCCAGATGTGCCGCGCATTAACTGCATATAGTCGAGTATGATCAATTTTATATCCTGCTGCGCCTTAAGGCGACGGGCCTTAGCGCGTAACTCCATAACCGAAATAGACGGGGCATCATCAATAAAAATAGGCGCTTCCGAAAGTTTACCCGCAGCTGCGGTAAGGCGCGGCCAATCAGAAGTAGCAAGATATCCTGTGCGCACCTTTTGCGCATCTACTTTAGCGTGAGCGCAAAGCATCCTCTGCGCCAATTGCTCCTTGGACATTTCAAGACTAAAGATTGCAGTAGGAACCTTCTCTACTATCCCGGCATACTCAGCTATTCCTAAAGCAAAGGCGCTCTTACCCATGGAAGGCCTTCCGGCGATAACAATCAAATCTGAATTTTGCAGCCCGGCGGTTTTAATATCAAAATCAATATACCCTGTTGGCACTCCCGTAACATGCGCTTTCTTGCGATACAGATTATCTATAGTCTCAATACTTTCTTTAACAATCTCTTTAAGATGCAAATATGACCCTTGAGCTTTTCTTTCGCTTACTTCAAAGATAAACCTCTCCGCATCATCAACCACTTCATCAATATTGCCTTCACTTTCATGGCAGAGAGAAATAATTTTAGTGGCATTGTTGATTAAGGTTCTTAAGATACTCTTCTCTTTAACTATCGAAACATAGTGGCCGATATTAGCTGCCGTAGGGACAGCATTGGCTAGGGCGGTAAGATAACTTACCCCTCCTACGCTATCAAGGGTATTATCTTTCTTTAAGCCATCCGTTAAAGTAATCAGGTCAACGGCTTTATTTAAAGCGTAGAGATCGGATATTGCTTGGAATATCTTTTGATGGGAGTCTTTATAGAAAAAACTCTTATCCAGAATTTCAACTGCGGTAGCAATAGCTTCCTCATCCAAAAGCATAGAGCCAAGTACAGCCATTTCAGCATCTAAATTCTGCGGGGGAACTTTATCTAGTGAGATTTTATTAGGCATCTTACTTCTTTACAACCCAAACTTTTAATTTGGCAAATATCTCCGAATGCAATTTAACGGGAATTTCATAAACCCCGAGTGTCTTTATGGGATCGGTAAGCTGAATAAGATTCTTTTCAATTGCGACACCTTCATCTTTTAACAGATCAGCAATATCTTGCACGCCAATACTGCCATATAAATCTGTTTCATTCTGGGCTAAAGATGCAATGGTTAAAGAAAGACCCTCCAGGCGCTCTTTAATAGCTTGAGCTTCAATCTTTTTCTTTTCTAGCTCCTGGACAATCTTCTTTTTATCCTCTTCCAGCTTCTTAAGGTTGCCTTGAGTAACTCCAATAGCTAACCCCTTAGGAAAAAGAAAATTATGAGCAAAACCATCTTTTACCTTAATCACTACCCCTGCCTTACCTATTTTTTCTATATCTTTTACTAATATTACTTCCATAAGAACCTCCCAGACAGAATTTAAACTAACGTAAATAAGGTAAAAGCGAAATAAACCTGGCCCTGGAAAGCGCCTCTCGAACCATCCTCTGATGCTTGGCGCAATTACCGGAGAGTCGGCTTGAAAGAACCTTGCCTCTTTCGGTAATAAATGCCTCTAATCTTTTAGAATCCTTATAATCAATGGACTTTGCTTTTTCTACGCAAAGACGGCAGAATCTTTTTCTACCGATAGAATGTAATGATACGCGCTTCTTCTTATCCCCTAGTTTAGTTTTGGAGACTGTTTTAACCCTTTGCTTAACTTTCATTTGTTATATCCTCGCTTTCGCCTAACCAGGCTGATTCTGTGGACGGTTCACTTGATAATTCTTCGGTAGGAGCCACTGCCGCAGGAGATTGGCTCCTTGCGCCAGGTGAACCCATAAATTGCACACGCTCTGCCTTAACTTCAATAACGTTACGCTTAGCCCCGGTATTATCTTCCCAGGAACGCGATTGCAGCCTTCCCTCAACAAAAACACTACTTCCTTTATGCAAATATTGGTTACATGTTTCTGCCTGCTTATTCCAGACCACAGCGGTAACAAAACAAACCTCTTCTTTTAACTCTTGATTCTTATCGCGATATTTGCGATTAACCGCTAAGCGCAAGTTTACCACCGCTGAGCCCTGCGGAGTATAGCGCAGCTCCGGATCCTTAGTTAAATTACCCATTAACAATACCTTATTATAGCTAGACATTGCCCTCTCCTTATTCTAATTTTGTAATAAGTACCCTGAGTATATTTTCGTTTAATTTATAGGTTTGGCGAATATCTTTTACCGCAAGAGGTGGCAAGGTAAAATTCATAAGATAGAAATTGCCCTCAGCATATTTGGCAATCGGAAAAGCTAACTTTCTCTTCTCTGCCCAAAGACCGCTTTGCGATATAACTCCCTGATGCTTAGTCACTGTTTCATCAAGATGATGAAAGAGATTCGTTAGATCATCCCCTGACAATTCCGGTTTAACAATAAAAAGTGCTTCGTACTTATTCATGCCTTAACTCCTTTTGCATTATCGCTTCGGTTAAAAATATTCATACACTTATCTATGCCTTCAACTACCCAACATCTGCAAGAATTTTGGGCTTCTTCAATTACCGCAGGAAGCACTTGTAATTCTTTTCTATCAAAATGCTTGAGAACAAATTCGGCAGGGGCAATTCTTCCTTTAGGCCTTCCGATGCCTATGCGTAGACGATTAAACTCATCTTTTCCCAAAGAATTTATAATGGAACTTACCCCCTTGTGTCCGGCAGACGAACCGGCTTTACGCATTTTAAATCTACCAAACGCAAGGTCCAGATCATCACAAACTATCAAAAGATCTTTTAAATCAATTTTATATTTCCTTATCAAGGACTTAACAGCGTCGCCCGATAAATTCATGAAGGTAAGCGGCAAAGCCAGCAGGATAAACTCATCCCTAAGCTTAAACTTAGCGGTTAAAGCCAATATGCCTTTTTCTTTTTTAAGAGCTATCTTCTCAGTTTTAGCTAAACGCTTTACTACCTGAAAACCGATATTGTGCCTGGAACCTGAGTAAAAAAGGCCTGGGTTGCCTAAACCCACAATCAACTTCACTTTTTCTCTTTACCCTCTTTACCTTCTTCCGCGCCTTCAGCAGGGACTTCTTTCTTTTCTTTAATTACTTCTGGCTCCTGCTTTTCTGCGCCCTCTACAGCTTCGACCGGCACTTCTTCCTTCATAGGAGCAGACACGGATAGGACAATTGAAGAAGGATCGTTTAATATCTTTACCCCGGCTGGGGGAATAATATCTTTCACATGAACAGCTTCGCCTAATTTCAAGTTTGTAACATCAATTTCGACATCCTTGGGGATGCTCGTAGGAAGACATTCTATTTCAATCTCCCAAAGCACATGCTCTAATGAACCACCCTCCTGCCTTACTCCGATTGACTCACCTTTAGCTGTTACCGGGATACTAACCTTGATCGCCTTAGTTAAAGAAATCTGATTAAAATCAACGTGGGTGATCTCTCCGTGAACAGGCTCATACTGAATCTCTTTAATCAAACATGGTCGCGACTTATGTTTTTTGTCGTCTTTTATGTTAAGATTAATAACCACGCCTTCAATTCTGTGATGATGCACCAGCTGTATCAGTTGGCGATGCGATAATTTTAATGCCAGGGCATCCTTACCATCAGCATAAACTACTGCAGGAATAAAGCCCTTATCTCTTAAATCTTTAACCTTACCTCTGCCTATCTCTTCACGAACCTCTGCATCAAGAAATAACTCGTCCATTTTAAACCTTCTCCTTTAATCGAACAGTGAACTCACTGATTCTTCATTATGTATCCTCTTGATCGCCTCACCCAAAAGGCTGGCTACTGACAAAACCTTGATTCTTGGGTGAACCTTATTCTCATCCAGAGGGATACTATTGGTTATTACCAGCTCCTTCAAATCTTTACATTTATCCAAACGCTCCATAGACGGACCGGATAGAACACCATGCGCAATAGCGGCGTAAACATTCTTAGCCCCGGCCTTCTTTAGCGCCTCGATTGCTTCGAACAAAGAACTTCCGGTAGCCACCATATCATCAACAATAATAGCGTTCTTATCTTCGACCGTACCTAAAATATGCATAGCTTCGGTCTTATCCGGAGACTCACGGCGCTTATCGATAATCGCAAGCGGAACACCTAATCTTTTAGCATATGCCCTGGCCATCTTTATCCCGCCTACGTCGGGAGAAACAACAACCAGATCCTTAATCCTCTGGTCAAAATAATCTATAAATACGCCAATCGAAAAAAGATGATCCACGGGAATATCAAAAAAGCCCTGGATCTGCCCTGCGTGTAAATCCATTGTAAGCACCCTACTTGCTCCCGCCGAAGTTAAAAGATTTGCCACTAATTTTGCGGTAATCGGTACGCGCGGCTGGTCTTTTCTATCCTGCCTGGCATAGCCAAAATAAGGGATGACTGCAGTTATACGCGAAGCCGATGACCTCTTTAAGGCATCCATCATAATAAGAAGCTCCATAATATTCTCGTTTGACGGAGGACAAGTTGGCTGAATTATAAATACATCTTTACCACGGCTATTATCGTTAATCTTTACGCGAATCTCACCTTCGCTAAACCTGGATACCAAAGCATCAGAAAGCTTAACCTTAAGATACTTACAAATATCTTTGGCTAATTCAGGATGCGCGTTACCGCTAAATATTGATAGTTTATCCATTTCTCCCTCGTTTATTTAGGATTTTCGCTGGGACACCTACGGCAACTTTTTTATCCGGAATATCCTTAATTACAACTGCACCAGCACCTGTTTTAGAGTGCCTACCAACTCTTACAGGAGCGACCAAAACTGTATCTGACCCAATCATCGCGTCGTCTTTTATGATTGTGTTATGCTTAGAAGAACCGTCAAAATTTGCGGTAACTGTCCCTGCGCCGATATTAACCCTGGCGCCTAGGCGGGCATCTCCGATATAAGAAAAATGCTTGGCAAAAGTATTTGCGCCAATTTTAGTGCGGGTAGTCTCAATAAAATTACCCAAAGTGACATTATCCGCTAAATCTGTCCCTTTCCTCAAATGTGCGAAAGGCCCGATTGAGCAATGTTTTCCAATTTTAACACCTCTTTCTATGACTGTAAAGGGATAAATCACTGAATCCTGACCTATCTTTGAGCCATAACCGATGAACGTAGAAGCCGTATCGACTATAGTAACCCCTGAAAGCATAAACTTTTCATTGATGCGTAATTGCATGATTGAATTAGCCATGGCTAACTCAAGGTGCGAATTTATCCCCATCGCCTCTTTTACATCATCTATCTTAACCCCATCAACTAGCTTACCTTCTTTATAAAGTATCCCGATTGTATCAGTAAGATAATATTCTTTCTTACGGTTATTCGGCCTAACCTTCTTTAATGCTTTCTCCAGACTATCTTTTTTAAAACAAATTATTCCTGTGTTTACCTCTAAAATGTCCTTGTCAAAATCATCCGCGTCTTTCTCTTCAATAATTCTGGATATATTAAAATATTTATCGCGAAAGATCCTGCCATAGCCTTTTGGCTTATTCATTTTGCCGGTTAATAGTGTGGCGTCGACAGAATTATCTATGTGGTACTTAAGAAGTTTATCTACAGTCTCTTTTCTCAGCAAGGGGGTATCGCCATAAAGAACCAAAACCGTACCCTTAAAACCTTTTAATTTCGATAGCGCTAATTTTACCGCATCTGCTGTCCCCAATAACTTCTTCTGGATAACTACCGAGATATCTTTAGTAAGCTCTTTTCTCACAACCTCGTGTTTGTAACCCAAGACAGCGACTGTTTTCTTAGGCTTTAAAGAACTCGTTAAATCCAAAACATAAGCAAGTAAGGGCCTTGCGCATAAATTATGCAGAACCTTAGGAGTTGAGGATTTCATCCTCTCCCCTTTACCTGCTGCCAAAATTATTACCGCAAGATTTTTTTTCATAGTATTTTTAGTTGGGACGTATGGACTCGAACCATAATAGCGAGACCCAAATTCTCGTGTCCTACCATTGGACGACGTCCCAAAATTAGTCGCTTTATCCCAGGGCAGGACTAGTTTGTCCCTTGGCTTTTTCCTGAGCGAAGGCCTCTAAAACTTTTTTTTGAAGATATTCCCTGAACTCCTGCGTAATGGGATGAGCAATATCTTTATGCTCCGCTTGAGTATTCGGATATTCTTCGTGCATAACCGGATTAGAACTTACCGGCAAACTAGATGCGCACTGGTTACAATATTTACTGCGTAATTCATTCTTAAAATTACATTTGGGGCAAGCCTGTTTAACCTTTCTGGAAGGCATAGCAATAAACAAACCGCTTGTCCCCTCAATCACCTTAATGTTCCTAATCACAAAAACATTATCGAAGGTGACCGTGGCATAACCTTTAAGTTTCTTATCCGGAGAATCCTTTAAAGTTACCCTTACCTCGGTTATCTCCATCTCTTAAAATCCTCATTTAAAGCAAGGTCTTCATTAAGCTGTGCGTACAACAAAAACGCGCCACGACTTTTCTTCTCTCTTAAATCTCTTGCTCAACGCCTGAGCCTGTGCAAAAGAATAACAAACAGCAAAAACTGCCGAACCACTTCCGGACATTAGAATGTTCTTTAATCCCGAAGCGCTGAGCCTTTCTTTAATCCGCTTTACCTCTGGATACAGCTTTAGAGTAACTGCTTCTAGGCTGTTAAATAATAAACCCGGCTCAAAAGTTGAAGCGTTTTTAGCCAATGCTGAAGTTAATATTTTAACATTGGAGCGAGGCTTTGTCAACCCAGAAAAAGCGTCAAATTTCTTATATATTAGGGGTGTAGAAACGTGGATTTTTGGTACAACTAGAATATGCCAGAGCTTAATCTTCTTGAGATTACTTAAGATGCGAATCTTCTCACCCCTACCTCGACCTACGGCAAAAGAAGTATCGTAAACAAAGAAAGCAACGTCGCTACCTAGTTCTGCGGCAAGTTTAACCAGTTTAGCTTGATTAAGATTCAGTCTCCAGAGCTTGTTTAATCCTAAAAGTAAAGCCGCGGCATTACTTGACCCGCCTCCAAGGCCGGCTCCTACAGGAATACGCTTAATGATCTTAATATTTAAGCCCGTTTTAACGCAAAATTTATCCTGCAATAAGCGAGCGGCCTTCCAACAGATGTTAGCTGAATCCGTTGGACAGCTTACATTATTACAACTCAACTTAATAAGATTATCCCGACGGTTAGCTATAACAATCCTATCCTGAAGACTGATTCTTTCAAATAACGTTTCAAGATTATGGAAGTTATCGGAGCGTTTATTTTTAACACGAAGGTAAAGATTTAACTTAGCGAAAGATTTAATGACCACAATTAGAAAAACAATTTAGTGCGGCTTTTTCAATATCCTGACTTGTAAGGTTATATTCTTTTAACAGCTCTGCCGGTTCCCCTGACTGGCCAAACCTGTTTCTTATGCCTATGCGCATTACCCTGGTAGGACAATTTTCTGCAACTACTTCATCTACGCTTGAAGCCAAGCCACCGGTAATAGTATGCTCCTCGCAAACAATTATTCCTTTTGTCTCTTTTGCCGCTTTCAAGATTACCTGCGTATCCAGCGGCCGTAAGGTATGCATATTAATTAATCTAGCACTTACCCCCTGTTTCTTAAGATTTTCTACGGCAATAAGCGCCTCGGCAACCATAATCCCACAGGCAATAATAGCAATGTCATTACCCTCGGTTAAAACCTGGGCCTTACCAAGCTCAAATTTACCTTTATTGTCTAAGGTAGGCACTTTCGGTCGGCCTAGCCTGATGTAAAAAGGGCCCTTGGTATTCGCCGCAATAGTTACTGCCTCTTTTGTCTGAGGGCCATCGCAAGGAACAATGATATTCATATTTGGAATCACACGCATAAGCGCAATATCTTCTAATGCCTGATGGCTGGCACCGTCAGGACCTACGGAGACACCAGCATGTGTGGCGACTATCTTTACATTTAGATTGCTGTAGCAGATGGAATTACGCACCTGGTCCCAGGCGCGGCCTGAAGCAAAGATCGCAAAGGTTGAGACAAAGACTGTTTTACCGCAACTGGCTAGGCCACTAGAGGCTGCCATCATATTCTGCTCAGCTACGCCAAGATTAAAAAACCTTTCGGGGAATTCCTTAGCAAAGATTCCCGTGCGCGTAGAGCTTGAAAGATCAGCATCTAAGACTACGATATCTTTATTAATCTTGCCCAGCTCAACCAGGGTCTTTCCGTAAACATCACGCTGATACAATTGCTCTGCCATAATTTAGGCTAGCTCCTTTAATGCCTTTTCAGTCTCATCAGCGGTCGGCGCGCGGCCGTGAAACTCAACCGTATTCTCCATAAAAGAGACGCCTTTACCTTTTATGGTGCGAGCAATGATAATTGTCGGCTTATCCTTAACTCTCCTAGCTTCATCATAAGCAAGTAATATCTGTTGCATATTATGCCCATCGATTTCAATAGTGTGCCAGCCGAACGCCTTCCATTTAGCTGCTATCGGATCTAAATTCATTATCTCTTTAGTCGAACCGTCAATCTGGAAACCGTTATAATCTAATATCGCGCAGAGATTATCACACTTGTAATGGCTACATGCCATGGCTGCTTCCCAGATGTTTCCTTCCTGGGTCTCTCCGTCGCCAAGTAAGACATATGTGCGATAATCTTTCTTATCTATTCTAGCTGCTAAGCTCATACCAAGAGCAACAGATAATCCTTGACCCAAAGAACCTGAAGAAACTTCAACTCCGGGAGTGCGCCTATCAGGATGCCCCTGCAGCAAAGAACCAAGCTGGCGTAAGGTCATTAATTTGTCTTTAGAAAAATATCCTGCTTCGGCTAAGACCGCATACCAAAGAGGACAGCAATGCCCTTTAGACATATGAAATCTGTCCCGATTGAGCCATTGAGGATCTTTAGAGTTGTACTTAAGTACTGAAAAGAATAGCGCGGTAATTAAATCTGTTGCGGAGAGGCTTCCTCCGGGGTGACCGGAACCAGCCTTACTGATCATCTGGATAATCAAACGCCTTATCTGCTTTGCCTTATCCTCTAATTCCTGAATTTTATTTTGCGCTGCTGACATTTTTATTTAAAACTTCTAACTTTTTCTTAACACTCTCTTGACCGCCGTTTAACCCCAAAGACTTCTGCCAATTAATCTTTGCTTTTGATAAATCATTAATTTTAAAATACGCATCACCTAAATGATCGTAAATCACTTCATCCTGCGTCAAGGCTGAAGCCCTCTCTAGAGTCTTGAGCGCAAGCTTAGTCTTACCTAACTTAAAATAAAGCCAACCCAAGCTATCCACGTAGGCGCCATTATCCGGCTCAATACGTAGCGCCTTCTTAATCATCCTCTCTGCCTCTCTTAGATTCTTATTCTTTTCTAAATAACTGTATCCTAAGAAATTCAGCGCCGGGGCATAATCCGGATTAAGTTCTAATGCCTTCTTTATTTCTTTCTCAGAAAGAGCATCGTCTTTTAATTCATTATAAACACTGCCCAGATAAAAATGCGCCTTTGGATCATTTGGATCTAGATCCGAGATAAGGCGAAAGGACTTTTCCGCCTCTTTAAATCTATTCTGCTTGAAATAAAGAACGGCAAGGCTCTTATAGATGCTTATATCATTGGGATTAAGCTTGGAGGCACATTTAAGCGCTATTTCATATTCGCCGGTAGCCAGATCCAATTTATCCTGGATTAAAAACAAAACGGCTAATATTGCGTGCGGCTCTACTGCCTCGGGATCCAGTTTTACAACCAGATTTAATTCTTTTATCGCCTTAGGCAGATCATTCTTTTTAATTAAGCTCGCTGCCAGGCTTAAATGCACGATCGTAGACTTATTGTCTTTTGAAAGTGCTAACTCATATTCTTTTATTGCCTTGTCTACTTGGCCTAAATCATCGTAGACTACAGCCATCATATAATGGCTTAGAGCATAAGAGTCGCGCTTATCCCAAGCAAAAACATTCTTCCCGCAAGTGCAGAAAATTAATGCTGCACCGAGTGAAACCCGGAGAAGCTGATTAAACACGGCTTTTTAACCCCAGGCTCTCTTCTTCAAGTGACGAAGCTTACGACGCATCTTCTTCCTTTTATGCGTCTTAATCTTCTGTCTTTTTCTTTTCTTACCGCAAGGCATTATGCTTCTCCCTTTTAGCCAACTGCTTTTCCCTACCTATACCTAGTTCAATATATAACTTTATTTAATGGGTACTCAATTATCCCTTGAGCCCCTGCTCTTTTTAACTCTGGAATAATCTGACGCACAATCCTTTCGTCAATTATTGTCTCGATAGCAAACCAACCATCATCTGATAAACCGGATATAGTCGGCTTCTTTAGCGCCGGAAGCCGAGAGATTACTTTCTTCAAATCTTGCTTACGCACGTTCATTTTAAGGCCGACCTTTTCCTCTGCAGCAATCGCCCCTCTGAGTAAAAGCGCAATCTCTTCAATCTTGGATTTCTTCCAGCTATTTTTAAAAGAATCTTTATTGGCGATAAATTGCGTAGTAGACTCGCAAATCGTAGCTATCTCAATAAGCTTGTTGGCTTTTAAAGAGCTGCCTGTCTCAGTCAGTTCTACAATCGCATCAACTAAGCCTGCGCTTACCTTTACCTCTGTAGCGCCCCAGCTAAACTCAACCTCAACATTAACCTTGACCCTCTTGAAGTAATCCTTGGTAACCCCGACTAATTCTGTGGCAACCCTTTTACCGTTTAAATCTTTAACTTTCTTAATCCCGGAATCCTGGGGGACAGCCAAAACCCAACGCACTTTATTCATGCTCTGCTTGGCATAAGCTAAATCCGTAACCCTTTCAACTGAAGCCTTATTCTCTAATATCCAGTCATTGCCGGTAATCCCGCAATCAAGCGCACCGTCCTGTACATAACGGGCCATCTCCTGAGCACGCAATAAAACCGGCTTAATCTCGCCGTCGTTGATTGACGGAAAATAAGAACGTTCGCTAGGCAAAGAAACGTTAAACCCTGCCTTACGAAACATACGAAAGGTGGCTTCCTGAAGGCTCCCTTTGGGAAGCCCTAATTTTAATACCTTATTCTTTTCCATTAATTATCCTCTTAAATTAACCGCATTCTTACACTCGGTTATTCATTATAACGAGGCAATATTATTTTGTAAAGAGAAATAAAAGGGGTCAGAATTATTTTTTATGACCCGTTATGTGAAAAAAATAATTCTGACCCCTTTTCTTTTACCATTTTATAATTGCAATATGGAGATTTTGAACTATAATAAATTATAACAATGAAAAGGAGACATTCATGCTTAAACTTTTACGCAACAAAAAATTAGCTAAGAAAATATGGATTGCCCTGGCAATCATGGTCTTGCCTGCTTTTCTGCTCTGGGGCTTTGGCTCGGTCAGCAAAGACCAGAAGCGCTCTGCTTATGCCGGAGAAATATTCGGTAAAAAGGTATCAGAGATAGACTACAACAATTCATTGGAAGCAGCAAAGAACCTGGCGGTTATCCGTTATGGTGAGAAATTCTCCGAGGTTGAAAAACAGTTGAATCTAAGGGGGCAGGCATGGCAAAGACTGATATTATTGCATGAGGCAAAGATGCGCAAAATCAACGCTTCGGACCGAGAGGTAATTGAACTTATTGAAAGCTACCCATTTTTTCAGTATAAAGACGCATTTGACAATCGAATATATAAAGATATGTTGCAGTATATCTTCAAAACCCAACCGCGCGCCTTTGAAGAACAGACCCGTCAGAACATCATCATCGCCAAGCTTTACGACCAGGTAACCAAAGATGTAACGGTAACTGATGTGGAATTAAAACTTGCTTACGCCAAGGCGCATGATCAAGGTAAAAAAGATTACCGTATTGACGAAAAAAAATACCAGACTGAAAAGAATAACTTCAATCTGGTATTAATTGGTCAGAAAAAAGAAGAGCTTTTTGATAAATTTACTACAGACCTAGTGAATAAATCCCGGATTAAATAAGTTAGCCTACCTTAATGCAATTTACCGGACACTGATCAGCTATCTCCTGCAGATTACAGCTTGCACAAACCTGCGATTTAACATGCGCAATACCATCGCCCTGTATCTCAAATACATCGGGACATGCCTGTTCGCATAAACCACAACCCACGCAAGTAGAAACATCAACACTAACCTTACTCATTCATTCCTCCGGATTTATCTTTCCAGTAAATTCTCGAACATCTCCTCGTGAGAGACCTCTTCGGACAAAATGTGCGAAACTAGCTGATAAGTAACATGATCTTTCCCAAGAGTCTTCTTGGCAATCTTGCTATAAACTTCAATTGCACCTGCCTCTGCCTCGGTCACAATACGAATTATCCTATTGATGTCTGCGGTATTCTTCGGCGGCATAAGATACGGGGCATTAGCCATCTTCTCTAAATCCATAGGATTAGCGGGAGGCACATCGCCTAATTTTGTAATCAAATCGGCTAATTCGGTTGCGTGCTCTAATTCATCCTTAGCTACCTTCTCTAACATCTCCTTCATATCTTCGTAAGCGCGTCCGGAAACAGTCTGAGCCATATACCAATACAGATAAAATGCCAACCACTCATCAGCATACGCCTTATTTAAATCCTTAACCAAATCCTTTAAACTCAACTCTACAATTGCCCTTGCCTGCTTTCCCATTTCTACCTCCTTATTACTCTTTAAGCCGAAGCAGCCTCAACTTTTAGGCCATATTTTTTAATATTGCTATCGGCAATATCCTGAATCTTCTTTAATTCTTCGGGATTCTTCAACAAATGCTTAAATCTACCCTGCAACTTCAAGTATTCCTCAACAGGTTTAGGTACAATCTTCCTTGCAATAAGTATGCCGTTTTCATATTCAATTAACGGATACAACCCGGTCTCAACCGCCATCTTTGATACTTGCATAGTAAGATTAGTTTCGTGCCTCCATCCTAAAGGACACGGTACATGTATCTGCATATACTTTGGACCTTTAATAGAGATAGCCTTCTTAACTTTTCTTTGAATATCCATAGGAAAAGCACAAGAGGCTGTCGCTACATAAGGGATACCGTGCGCGTTAGCAATCTCCGGCATAGGTTTCTTAGGACGGATATTCCCGGTAGATTTCTCTCCAATAGGACTAGTTGTAGTATTACTATCAAAAGGCGTTAGGCCGCTACGCTGGATACCTGTATTCATATAAGCTTCATTATCGTAACAGACATACAAAATATTATGCCCGCGCTCGAGCATCCCGGAAAGAGCCTGCAAGCCTATATCAGCAGTCCCACCGTCTCCTGCCTGCTCCTGCCTGCGCAATTACGTTAACAGTATCAGCCTTACCTAAATATTTAAGCGCGGATTCAACCCCTGAGGCAACTGCAGCGCAATTTTCAAATAAAGAATGTATGAAAGGCACTCCCCAGCTTGATTCCGGAAATTTAGTAGAGAAAACCTCAAGACATCCGGTATTATTTGCCACAATTGTATTCGGACCAGCCGCATCAATAACCAGACGTGCAGCCATTGATTGCCCACAACCCGCGCAAGCAGTATGTCCGGAATTAAAGAGTGTTTTCATAGTTATCCTTTAAAAGCTCTGGCTTTAAATCTATAAATTCGCCCTGTTTCTCCTTAGCTGTCATAAGACGGAAAACTTCTTTAATGGAATCTTTTGTGATATCGCGACCTCCCAGGCCTAAAATAAAACTGCTGATGATCTTAGGTTTTTTTACTCTGCCGAAGAACGACGCCTTTATCTCTGAAGCAAGCGGAGCAAATGAACCTATAGAAAGCGCCCGATCAATTACCCCCACCTTTGAAACATTTTTCAAGGCTTCACAGATCTCATTAGCGGGAAACGGACGTAAAGAAGTAACTTTTAATAAGCCCACTTTCTTATCCTTCTTCCTTAACTCATCAACTACTTCTTTGATCGTCCCGCAAATCGAACCCATAGCAACGATTACCCTTTCAGCATCCTTTAACTCATAGCCTTCTACTAAGCCATTATAAGTACGGCCAAAAGCCTTAGCAAACTCTTGCGTAATCTTAGGTATAAGTGCCAAGGCCTCTTTATGCGTTTCATTAAGCGCATACCTGGCTTCTGTATAAGCCTCAGGATCAACTAAAGGACCTAATGTCATGGGATTTTCTACGTCTAATTTATAAGGAGCTTTATATGGGGGCAAAAACTTATCCACTTCTTCTTGAGAAGGCATACTCACAGACTCAAGGCCATGAGTAAGCAAGAAACCATCCATACAAACCATAACCGGAAGCATAATAGATTTATTCTCGGCTAATTTATAAGCGATTAAATGCAGGTCAACCACTTCCTGAATATCTTCGGCATGCAATTGAACCCATCCTGCATCGCGCAGGGATACTGCATCCTGATGATCGTTCCAGATATTAATCGGAGCTGAAATCGCTCTAACTGCGGTAGTCATCACAACCGGTAACCTCATCCCGGCAATATTAAATACCACCTCTCCCATTAATAATAAGCCCTGAGAGCTGGTTGCAGTATAAGAGCGCACCCCTGCAGCAGAAGCGCCTAAAACTACCGAGGCTGCAGAATGCTCACTCTCGACATTAACAAACTGCGCATTAAGATGGCCGTCGGCAACTATCTGGGCGAGCTCTTCAACAATATGAGTCTGAGGAGTAATCGGATAGGCAGAGACCACTCCGGGCCTACATAATTGCACAATTTTGGCTACCGCCATTGAACCTTCTAATAGTTCCTTCATAGACACTCTTCTTTAACCATCTCAATATCCTGCTTCGGACAGATAAAAGCACAATTGCCGCAACCCTTGCAGTAATCCGGATCAAAATCATAATTATTCTTACCACTGCCCGAGATACAGGCTTCCGGACAGATCAACAAACACATATTGCAGCCAATACAATTTTTCTTTAAAAATTTAGGGCGTGACTCAGTACGCCAGGGTCCAGTCTTATTATTCCTGCTTGATCCCGGCTTACACGTTAGCGGACCGAACATAATTAAATCCTTCCTGTGCTGCTTTTATATTTGCTTCCTGCAATTTAGCGTCAAACCTGTGTTTAATGGCAATAATTAATTCATCTAAGGTTAATTCACCAGTAGCTGCGCAAAAGGCTCCTAATATAGCGGTATTACCTAAGGGCCTTCCTATATGTTTCAAAGCAATATCATTTGCCGGAACCACTAAAATCTTCTGCTTAGCGCTGCACTTAGGACGTTGCACCGAACATTCTTTGCCATTGATAAGCACGATCCCACTATCTTTTAGACCGGAGAGGCAATTGAAACCACGCATGAGAGTATGATCAACGATCAAAAGATAATCAGGTTCGTATATCTGGCTGCGTAGGCGCACCGGCTTAGAATCTACGCGCACAAAGGCATTCATAGGAGCACCCATTCTAGCAGCCCCGAAGCTCGGGAAGGCAAAAGGGTACATACCTTTTAGGAAGTATGCGTAACCTAATAATGATGCAGTAGTGATTGCGCCCTGACCTGCGCGGGCATGTATGCGAATTTCCTTCATTTAACTCTAAAACTCCTTAAGCAAAAATGTTTATGTATAATATAACTAATCTTGTAGTTTGTCAAATAGTTTATTTTTAAAGTTAAGCAAGGATTGTTTCGCGCTTTTGTTCTAAAGCATATCCTTTAGGTTGTTGAATTGGGTTTAAATTTATGTGTTTTATAAGCCCAAATATCCAAAGGTTAAGGCTGCGTTCATTCTTAAAGTAACCCTGTATCTT
>JAPLLW010000012.1 GCA_026387355.1 Candidatus Omnitrophota bacterium | reverse complement strand
ATTTTCTCCTTTTCTTCAGTATGTAGAGAAAATAATTCTGACCCCTTTTTCACCAAGGAGAGACAGGTCTCTACAAGTATCTCTGTTTCCGGTCGCGGGATAAGCACATGATTATTGACCTTAAAATCTAACCCCATAAATTCTGTCTTTCCTAAAATATACTGTATCGGCTCGCCCTTTAACCTTCTCTTTAAGCTAGAAGAAACAAATTCAAGCTTATGTTTATCTAAAACCATATCCTGGTTTAAATACAAGGATGCCCGGTCGCAATTCAAAATGTGAGTGAATAATAATTCCGTTTCATTCATTATTTATTACGCTCTTTCTCTACAGAGGCTTTAATTAAAGCATCGGAGATCTCATCAAACTCTCCCTCAAATACACTCTCTAATTGATGCGTAGTGAAATTTATACGATGATCTGTAATCCTGCGGTCGGGAAAGTTATAAGTGCGTATCTTCTCGCTACGATCGCCTGAGCCAATCTGCAGCTTTCTCTCCTGAGAAAGTTTCTTTACGTCAGCTTCTTTTTTTGCATCCAGGATTTTAGCGCGCAGGATTCTCATCGCCTTAGTTTTATTTTTAAGCTGCGAACGCTCATCTTGACAGGCGACCACAAATCCTGTAGGAATATGCGTAATTCTCACCGCGGAGTCGGTCTTTTGCATATGTTGACCCCCGGGACCGCTTGAACGAAAGGTATCAATCCTTAAGTCACCCGGCTCAAGCACCAAATCCACCTCTTGCGGCTCAACTAAAATTGCCACTGTCGCAGTTGAGGTATGGATTCTACCTTGCGCCTCAGTTGTAGGAACCCTCTGCACGCGGTGTACTCCACTCTCAAACTTTAATCTTTTGTAAGCATCCTTGCCTTTTACACTAAAAGCAACCTCTTTATAGCCCCCTGATTCGTTAGTCGCAGCAGACATAAGCTCAACTCGCCAGCCCTTATTTTCCGCGTATTTTGTATACATGCGATAGAGTGCCACAGCAAATAATCCTGCTTCATCACCGCCTGTTCCCTGCCTGACCTCAACGATGATATCGCGCCCTGCATCCTTATCCTCTTCAGTAAGCTCTAACCTTAGCTTATCTTCTACCTCAAGCTGTTTAGCCTTAAGCTCTTCCAACTCTTTCTTAACCAGCTGAATAAAATCCGAGTCATGCTTTTCTTTTAGTACTGCCTCTAGTCCATGGATTTCATTTATAATTCTTTTACGCTCACGAAAAATTGAGACAGCTTCTTTAATATCAGAAAGCTCTTTGGCAAACTTATTGGACTTTTCCCGGTCAGAGAGAACCTCAGCAGAACTTAAAAGCTCCTCGAGCTCCTCATAACGGGTTTCTAGCTTTTGCAAGTGTTCGTACATGGCAATAAATCCTATTCTGAATTCATCTTAAGGTACAACAGAATAAAGTAAAACCTTGGCTTACTTTTTTCCGTATTTCTTCATAAACTTATCAACCCTACCGGCAGAATCAACGAATTTCTGCTTTCCGGTAAAAAACGGGTGGCACTTTGAGCAAATCTCAACCCTGATACTGGGCTTAGTTGAGCGGGTGTGAATTGTCTCGCCGCAAGCGCAAACAATTGTCCCCTCTTTGTAGTTGGGATGAATCTTGTCTTTCATGATTATTCTCCTTTGCTTAGTTTGCTATTGATTCATACTCGCTAAGAATTCCTCGTTATTCTTAGTTTTGCTAAGTTTACCGATGAGAAGCTCCATCGCCTCTACATTATTTAACTCATTAAGCACTTTCCTTAAAATCCATGTCTTCTGCAATACGTCCGGCTTAACCAGGAGTTCTTCGTGACGGGTGTTGGAACGCTTAATATCAATAGCGGGATAGATCCTGCGCTGGAATAAATTCCTATCAAGCTGCGTCTCCATATTACCCGTGCCTTTGAATTCTTCAAAAATAACTTCATCCATACGGCTACCGGTATCAACTAGAGCGGTAGCAATAATAGTTAAGCTCCCGCCTTCTTCAACTGCGCGCGCTGCTCCAAAAAATCTTTTTGGCTTTTGTAAAGCATTTGAATCAACTCCGCCCGATAAAACCTTACCACTATGTGGAACTACCGAGTTGTAGGCGCGGGCAAGACGCGTAATACTATCCAAGAGCACAACCACATCGCGCTTATGCTCAACTAATCTCTTAGCTTTCTCCAAAACAATTTCTGCTACCTGCACATGTCTTTCCGGCGGCTCATCAAAGGTTGAAGAGATAACTTCCCCCTTCACGTGCCTCTGCATATCAGTTACTTCTTCGGGACGTTCATCAATTAAAAGAACAATCAGGATAACATCCGGATTATTGGTAGTAATAGCATTAGCGATTTTCTGCAGTAAAACTGTCTTTCCGCTATAGGGTTGCGCAACAATTAAACCACGCTGACCCTTACCGATAGGCGCAAGTAAATTCATGATACGCATTGATACCTCTTCTGGCTTTGTCTCTAAGCCGAAAGAAACATGCGGGTATACGGGGGTGAGATTATCAAAAAGTACCTTTTCCTTAACCTCTTCGGGATTCTCAAAGTTAACCGCTTCTACCTTAAGCAAGGCAAAATATTTCTCGCCTTCTTTAGGAGGACGAATCTGGCCTGAAACAGTATCTCCTGTCCTTAAATCAAATTTTCTTATCTGCGAAGGCGAAATATAAATATCATCCGGACAGGGGAGATAATTGTAATTAGGGCTTCTCAAGAAACCAAACCCTTCGGGGAGTATTTCTAATACTCCCTCGCCAAACATTAAGCCTTCTTTTTCAGCCTGCGCCTGCAAGATCTTAAATATTAAATCCTGCTTTTTAAGACCACTTGTCCCGTTTGCATTAAGCTCCTTAGCAAGTTTATTCAACTCGGTAATCTTCATATCTTTCAAATTCTTTATTTCTAACTTTTCCACAACTGCCTCCTTAATTGTGCTACCTGTTTTTTTGTCTCAAATAAAGTACCGTTATTATCTATGATAAAATCCGCTAAACGCATCTTTAGGCGTAAGGGAATCTGAGATTTTATTATTCTTAATATTTCTTTCTCTGTATATTTCTTCTTTTTAAGAAGCCTCTTGATCTGTGTATCTCTATCAACTTTTACAACCACTAACTTATCCACATAACTTTGTAGCCCTGCCTCAATTAAAAGAGGCGCATCCAAAATAATTACTCCTTTCTTTATTACTTTTACCCTTTCCTTAATAATACGGATTACTTCGGGATGAATAATACTATTTAGTTTCTTAAGTTTTAATTTATCCTTAAAAACAATCTTTCCGAGCTTTAAGCGATCGATTTCTTTTCTTTTATTGAGTAAGCTCTCGCCAAATATTGAAATTATTTTATTATAAGCGGGCTTCCCTCTATTAATACAACTGTGCGCTATTTTATCAGCATCTAAAATCCTTGCGCCCAAAGATCTGAAAATTCCGGCTACTCTGCTTTTGCCGCTGCCAAAGGAACCGGTGAGCCCAATTACAAACCTATCTTTTTTTAGCTTTCGCATAGAGATCCAGATATTTCTGTGCAGAGGCCTTCCAGGAAAAATCGCACTTCATCGCCCGCGCAACTTGCGCAAGCCATGATGCTTTATTCTTAAAAGCAGCCACCGCTTTTTTAACTGTTTTTACCAAATCAAGCTCATTGTAGTTATCAAAAACAAAACCATTAGCGGAATTAACTGTATCTGCCAGGCCGCCTGTCTTAAAAACAAGCGGGATACTCCCGTATCTTAAACTGATTAGCTGGCCTAATCCGCAGGGTTCATATCTAGATGGCATAAGAAATAGATCGCTTCCCGCATAAATCTTATGCGCCAGAGAATCATCAAATTTTAAATTCAAAGATATAACATTTGGATACTTGGCAGCCATCTCCTTAAAAATATCATGATAAACAAGTTCTCCTGTGCCAAGAACAACCATTTGTATCTTCATCTTGCATATCTCATCAATACCCTCAGCAAGTATATCAAAACCTTTTTGCCCGGCCAGCCTTGAAACAATACCGAACAAAGGCAGCGCCTTATTTACCGGTAATCTGCAGATAGACTGCAGATCTGCTTTATCTTTAACTTTCTGGTCTAATGTATCAATTGAATATTTATGAGCGATAAACTTATCTTTGCCAGGATCCCAAATATCATAATCCAGACCGTTTAAAATCCCGAATATGGAATCGCGACGCTTATTTAATAATCCTTCTAAGCCAAAAGCAAATTCTTTATCCTGAATTTCTTTTGCGTAAGTGGGGCTAACAGTATTAATTAAATCCGAAAACTCAATACCTCCTTTTAGGATATTCACCTGGCCGTAAAACTCAAGACCCTCAATATTAAATAAACTCCAATCTAAACCAAGCTTTGGAAAATCATCCTTAGGGAAAACACCCTGATAGCCAATATTGTGTATAGTCAAGACTGTGCGGACAGACTCAAAGAATGGGTCATCAAAATAAATATTCTTTAAATACACTGGGATTAATGCTGCCTGCCAGTCGTGACAATGAATAATATCTGCCTTAAAGTTTATCTGCTTTAATAACTGCAGGGCCGCTCTTGAATAATAGGCAAATCTCTCCAGATTGTCTTTATGGTCTGCGTTTTTGTCCTGGTATAAACCTTCGCGATTAAAATATTTATCATTTTCTATAAAATAAACCTTAATATTGTCCCCAAGCGTAGTCCAGGATGTTCCATCATTTAACTCTTTAAGTTTAAATTTACTACTATCTACCGCTTTATAGCGCGGCATAATAATAATTACATCCTGCTTTTCTCTCTCTAGCGCTAAAGGGAGCGCGCCAGCAACATCAGCCAGGCCGCCGGTTTTCGCAAAGGGGACTACCTCTGATGCGCAGATTGCTATCTTCATTTAATCTTCTCCATCTCTAACCAGTTTTGGCCCATCTTAATATCCACCTTAACCGGCACATCAAGTTTAAGCACATTCTCCATCCGATGACGCACAAGAGCCACTAGCTTTTCCGATTCAACTTTAGGCAGATCAAAAACCAATTCGTCATGAATCTGTAAAACCATGCGCGATTTTAAATTATTTTTCTTAATCTCTTCATCTATACTGATCATCGCAAGTTTAATTAAATCCGAGGCTGAGCCCTGAATAGGGGTATTTACTGCCTGGCGCTCTGCAAACTGCCTAATCCCCTGATTCTTGCTAGTAATTTCAGGTATATACCTTCTCCTGCCTAGTATTGTTGTAACAAATCCTTCTACTTTTGCTTTTTCAATCTGAACATCAATATAGGCCTTTACGCCGGGATAGCGGGAGAAGTATGCATCAATAAAATGCTGCGCCTGATCAGGTGCGATATTTAAATCCCGGCTTAATCCGTAAAAGGTAAGCCCATAGACAATCCCAAAATTTATCCTCTTGGCGCTATCGCGCATCTCATCACTAACCTTATCTTCTTCCAATCCGTATATTAAACTAGCGGTTGCCTTATGTATATCCTCGCCGTTTTTAAAAGCAGTAACTAATCTTTCGTCCTTGCTCAGGTGGGCAAGGATTCTCAACTCGATTTGAGAGTAATCGCATGCAATAAGGCAATTGTCTTTTGAGCTTGCAATAAATGCCTTGCGTATCTCTCGGCCTATATCGGTTTTAATCGGAATATTTTGCAAATTCGGGTTACTGGAACTTAAGCGCCCTGTTTCCGTAGCTGCCTGATTAAATGAAGTATGAATTCTGCAAGTCTTTGGACTAGCCAACTGCGGTAGGGCATCAATATAAGTAGTCTTTAATTTCGTAAGCTGTCGATATTCAAGTAAGTGCGCTGGCAACTTATGCTTATCCGCTAACTTTCTTAATACCTCTTCATCAGTAGATGGCCCAGTCTTAGTCTTCTTTACTACCGGAAGTTTCAACTTTTCGAATAAAATTACCCCCAGTTGCTTTGGTGAATTAATGTTAAATTCCTCGCCGCTTATTTTATAAATATCCTTAACCAGCTTAATCAGCCTATGCTCCAAATCCAGCGAGAGAGATTTCAATAATTTTAGATCTAGCTTTATCCCCAAAATCTCCATTTCTGCCAGCACACCTAAAAGCGGCATCTCAGTTTTATAAAAAAGCTCCTCCATTAACTTGCTTTTAAGTTCGTCTTCTAATTTTGGCATTAATTCGTTTATCAGGCTTAATGATTCTTCGACTGAAAACGAATCACCGCTAATTACCTTATCCAAGTGATCTAAGGCTAGCGCCTCCAAGCTATAATTGCCTTTAGAGGGATTGTTTAAATAAGCAGCGATCATGGTATCGAAATAAAGTCCGTTGATATACATATCTTCCTTGGCCAGAGAAACCTTTAGTTTTTTTAAATCATAACCGATCTTCTTGATCTTAGGGTCAGCAAGAATTTCTTTTAATTCAGGCCTAGACTTATCTAAACGCAGGAATCTTGAGGCGCTATAAAAAACTAAATTATCTAAATTGTCTCCGCAAAGGCCTAACTGGCCACCCTTATCAATAAATTTCTTCAACTCTACCTTATCCCAAACCTCCACTTCGATATTTGATTCAACGCTTTCAGGCGCAGGATGTAAATCCTTGATAAGTTTCTTAAACTCTAAACGCTTGAATATTCTAGTCAACTCGCCGATATTGGCCTCTTTAGTCTCAAGTACGCATAAATCAAGATCAATATCAAGATCATCTACCAAAACCGCAAGCTCCCTATTAAATTTAATTTTATCAATATTCTCGGATACCGTTTCCCTGACTTTAGGTTTCTTAATTTTATCGAGTTCTTTTAATAGCTTATCTACCGAACCAAACTCTTTAATCAACTCAACCGCGGTTTTTTCTCCGATACCCGGGACACTCGCAATATTATCTGCTGCATCACCCATAAGACTGATCAAGTCAACAATCTGGTCCGGCTTAACTCCAAAACGCTTAAGTACTTCATCTTCATCATAAATTATCCCCTCTTCTTTATAGGGATTAAAAACTTCAATATCTTTATCTACCAGCTGCAATATATCTTTATCGGAACTAACAATTGTCGTGTTTATTCCTTTTACCTTAGCCAAACAGGCAAGGGTTGCGATTAAATCATCTGCTTCGTAACCAGGTTTCTCAAATATGGTAATCCCGTAATAGGCAATTATCTCTTTAATAATCGGAATCTGCGAGACCAAGTCATCCGGCATACTCGGCCTTTGAATCTTATATTCTGCGAATTTCCTTGACCTAAATGTATCGCGAGAGACATCAAAGCAAGCTGCTAAATAATCGGGCTTCTTATCCTTTATAATCTTATTTAGTATATTTAGAAAACCGTAAATTGCGCCTGTAGGCTGGCCAAAAGAAGTAGACAATCCCCTTATTGCGTAGAATGCACGATAACAAAAAGCGGTTGCATCAAGTAAATATAATCGTTTTTTATTCATTAATACAACAATTGGAATTCAATTTTTGGGAGGAGAATTATCTGTGGTTTTTTATTGTGTTAACGCCCTATTCTGGGTTTTCACAATAAAAGCATCTATTTCTTTATTATCCGGGTCCAGAAACTGAGCATCTGATGCATCTTGTAAGGCCGTAGCGTAATCTTCTTTACCATAGCTAAATTTTGCCTCCTGGAATTTCTTCCTGGCGAATGCCTTATCATCATGCCTTACAACGTATTTCTCGTTTGTAACATCTTTCATAAGACCGACAACTTCTCTTTCCTGAGTCTCTGAGGAAGGCCTAGGAGATAAAGCAAGACGGATATCCTCTAAACGCTGCCTAGCTTTTAAAGTCCAGGGGTCTTTGGGATCCCCTAAATCAACCCTTCTCTTCCAACAAAAAGCAGCCTTACCTAATTTACGCTCCCCTTCATAAAGAATAGCCAAGTTGCTATAAGCGCTCAAATAATGCGGGTCGATATTTATAGACTTAAGATAACTTTCTTCTGCCCTATCTATCTCGCCTTTAGCTTCATAAATAATGCCCAGATCATTACAGACAACCGCATAGGATGGATCAAGCTGTTCTGATTTCTGATATAGCTTCGTGGCAGCATCCAAATCCCCTACTTCCTGCATCTTTAAACCTTGCTCGCGATAATCCCTGGCTTGAAGCTGTAGATCAGTAAGCGCTTTATTTCTTTTATCCCCAAGATCATCTGCTGCAAAGATATAAGTAGCAAGTAGAAATAAAAAACAGCTTAAAATCAGGATTGTTTTTTTCAAGTTTTCTCCGTGGGTTTGCTTGGCCTTCATTATTAATAATTATATACCTTAAATCTATTGCGTCAAGAGAAAATATTACATTAATGCATCCATAGCAAGTGCCGGATGACCCACCTTAGCTAGATAACTCAATAGCTCATCAGAGGTTGTAGCATTCGTCTCATCCGCGATCTTATCCAATAGGTCTGGCTCACCAATCTCCTGACAACGTTTCTTTAATTTATCTCCTAGCAATTCTTTTAATTCTTTGGGCATCCAGACCAGGCGCTTAAGCCCGCCTTCGGCATAAATAAATTTCTTACTTAAAATATATAATTTACCTACACCCAAGAATCCCGGAGTCTGTACCCCTCCTCCAACCGAACCGGCTAAAGTAGTAAAACTCATCCCCGAAGGAGTCAAGCCTGAATAATCGCGGTTCACAATCATTACCCCGTTAGCCTCGGGGATTATTGCAAGTATACATTCAAAGCAACCGCAGGATGTCTGAGGAGAATCCATAAGCGAATACATACTCACAGTTTCTACGCTCTTATTTGACTTTTGTTTTACAAATTCATTCACATTCTCCCACTGGCCTAATCTTTTATCAAGCGTACTGCCTTTTAAAATCGGCTGGTTTGGCCCGGTAGGAGTAATCTCAAAAGAAGCCTTGGCATCCAGCCAAGAATACGCTCCGCAAAGACCAAGCCTCTCTGGAGTAACAACGCAAACATGATTAGGCGCAAATGACTGACACAATAAACATGAATAATAAGTATCTACGCTTTCATCAGTCATTTCACCGATACGCTCATCGCGCTCCTCATAAACCTTTTTTGCATGCACGAGCAATTTATCAACATCAGATTGGGTAGTATATAACTTCACTTGCACTTTATCTACGATAGCACTGTACTCCTGGTGCAACATAGCATGGATAATTACACCCAGGTGCTTTAGACGAAAACCCTTAGCAAAAGCATCATTACTAATCCTGACCCAGCTCATATCGCGCTGGCCTACATGCATTAAACCCATGGCGTAATTTGTAAAACGGTGGATCTGACGTTCTAAGATCGGCTCAAAATCTTTTTGCATCTTTCTGCCGGAAACCTCAACAATTATAGCTAAAGGTAAAGACTTGCTCCCTTTAGGCAACTGATCAATATCCGAACCGATTAATTCTATTTTGCCATCCTCTAGTTCATCTGCTTTACCGGTAGAAAGAAACTCAAAAGCAGTGCTTGCCTTACCGCCAAACTCAACATGCAACTGTTCTTTACGCACCCTCTCTCCCTCAAATGCCGCTGCATAAGCAACCGGCACAGGAATATTGCTTACCTTCACCTTGATTCCTCTTACTTCAAGAGCGCGCCAGACAATTTTTTTGTAATCAAGCTCTTTTACCAACGCTTCATAGGTAGTCACGCCAGATGCCTTTATCTCTGGGATATCTGTATCAGCGATAACCGGAAAACCCATAGCTATAGCTCCGGCGCCGGTTGCAACCTTGTATTCATCAACTGCTCCTAAAGCCAGACCAAAAGCAAGAACGCGATCTCGGGTATAGGCAAGGCATTTCTGCGCCTGGCCTGCTTTAATCCCACCGAATGTCAAAGTAGACCGTATAGCAAAATTTAATACATATATAGAAGAGATGGTATCGCGACCGTAAGGAACAATATAATTCTCCCAGCCCATCTCTACATTCTCTTCCAGAAGCTGGTCGATAATCGAACGGCCGTTAGTTGATGATCCAACAAAAGTAAGAATATTCTTCTCCTGCAATTGCCTGACTATCTCAACAGCCTTTTTGTTATCAGGAGCAGCTCCTAATATAAGCGCAACTCCGGGCATACGGCCATCAACAAGCTGAATTCCTAGCTGGCGCAAAATAGAATCCGTGCAAAACCCCACGCAATCCTTCTCCGGATCTATGCCATATAAATAACGCAAAGCAACAATTATCTCTTCGCAGAATAAAGCCGCCATACCGGCATCCAATGCATCACCTAAATAAGGAAGCCATACTTTTTCGGAAGGAACTTCTTTAATTAAACTTTTAGCGTGCTCCAAAATAGGCAGCGCATCTTTTAAGGTCTCAACCTTAGCACCCAAAAGTGCATTTGCCATAGGCAGATAAAATGCCGTCTCAGGAAAACCTATCTTTTGGTTCTCACCTTTTTCTTTAATTGCTTTATTTAAAGAATCAAAGGCCTGAGCATAAAGCTTGGCTGCTCCTTGAATCGCTAAAGTTGCCACAATCTTAGACATAAATCTTCTCCTTATCTTTTATGAGTTCTAATAAATCAGGAAATCCAAAGTTTTCTTCAAGTAGCTTATCTTTTATAGGTGAGATATCTATCTTCTCTCTTATTAATCTCAAAAATAGACCGCTTGATTTTATATCTCCTACTAAAATCGCACCTATCAGTAAATTACCTCTCAATGTCAGTTTTTTGTATTTGCCTGATTTGGCATCGCTTAATTTTAACTCCTCAAGGGAAGTATCTGCTTTATCTTTTTTATAAATCCCTAAAGATACGGTAGGAAGGCCAAAAAATTCGATGGAATTTATACCTAAAGAACCGTCGTAGTTAATAGCATCTCCTGTCATATTCGCACCTGCGATCCTGCCCTGTTCAATCGCAACCGGCCAAAGCGCATTAACCGCATACTTTCCGATAGTTATATCAAAAGTCTCAGCTACATCACCTGAGGCATAAATATTCGGAACATTTGTCTGCAATAGTTTATCCGTAACTATACCTTCGCCGGTTTTTATCTCGGCATCCTTAACTAAATCAATGTTCGGCGAAACACCTTTACCTACAACAATTAAAGAGGCCTCAAAAGTCTTGCCGGAGCTTAATTTTACCGCCCGGATATCCCCTTCGCCGATAATCTCTTTTACGTCCTGACCCAAGACTACATCAATACCATTCTCCTCTAATCTCTTCTGCACAAATAAAGCTGCCTCAAAATCGAGCATCTGCGATAAAACCTGGTCTGATTTAATCACAACCTTTACATCTACCCCTCTTTTCTTAAGGGCATAAGCTGCTTTAAGGCCGACTAACCCGCCCCCTAATACGGCTGCTGCTCTGGTTATAGGAAGCAATCCATCAATCTCTTTAGTATCTTTAACCGTACGTAAACCAAAAACCCCTTTTTTCTTAATACCCTGTATCTCGGGAAACTTTGGTGAAGAACCCGTAGCAATTAACAACTGATCATAACTTATTTGAGTCCTGTCTTCACAGACAACTTTATTCTTTTTAGGGTCAACCCGGCTTACTTTTTTATTTAAGAACAATTCAACATTATTATCTTTATAAAAACTCTCTGGCCGGTATAAAAGTTTATCCTCTTTTATCTGCCCAGCCAGAAAATACGAGATTAAGCAACGGCAATACCCGGGGTAATCTTCGCTTGATAAAAGCGTGATCTTGGATTCCTTATCCTTACTTCTTATCGCTTCTACGGCAGAAATCCCTGCTGCTGAATTTCCGATTATAAGATAATTTTTCATCGGGCCACTTCCTCTTCCTGCCAGATCACTGCTTGCGTTGGACAAGCCTTAACACAGGCAGGCTCAAGCTTATCCTTGCATTTATCGCAACGTAAAGGCAACTTTGATTTAATATTAGGACGAATCGCTCCATACGGACAGACCATCACACACATCCAGCAACCCACGCAACGCTCTTCTATGTGTTCGACAATACCGCTTTTAGTATCATAAACTAATGCCGCAGCCATACAGGCATCCACACACTTAGGGTCTTTACAATGACGACAGGATACCGGATAATTATTTCCTTTGGATGAAAGAACCTTCTTTCTAGGTAGAGATAGCTTTTCTTCATGAAAAACCTTGAATAAATCTCCACTAGCCGAATGCGCAACTGCGCAGGCAACTTCACAAGATTTACAACCCAGGCATTTTTTAACTTCATAGAATAACTTCTTCATAAAAATTATCCCCAGGCCTTTAATTTTAATGCTGCGCGTTTTTTATCAATATGCGCGATCATCAACTGCGCCATCTCTAAGGGATCATCGCAAAATTCAAATCTGCCTCCGACAACCTGCTCTAATTCCTTAGTTAGATAATTTGTAAGGTTGGGGCTACCCAGTGTTGCAAACGGGCTTGAGCCGAAAATAGTATAGACTCCGGAAGCTACAAAATAGAATCCGATAGTAATTGCCTTCTCCGACATCCACTCAGGTGCACAACCTGCCGCGGGAATATCCGATAAATCTTCTCCTAAGCCACCTTCTGCAATAACCTGAGAGGCTGCCACTAAAATACGGGAGTTATCTACGCAAGAACCTAAATGCAGAACCGGGGGAATTCCCACTGCCTCGCAAATCTCAAGTAAACCTTTCCCCGCATAAAGCTTAGCTGCTTCGGGAACGAGTAATCCTTGCTTAGCGCAAGCAATAGCAGAACAGCCGGTCTGTAGAACCAAGACATCATTCTTAATCAGTTCTTTAACTAAAGTTGTATGAAAATGATCATGCGTCTGTTTGGGGTTATTACAACCGACTACCCCGGCCAGGCCGCGGATCTTTCCAGCAATAATTGCCTCATTCAAAGGCCTATATGATGGACGATAAACACCACCCAACATCTTAGACACGCCTTCTTTAGTAAAACCAGCGACAAGATCAACCTCGTGCTTGGGAATATTTACCCTTGATTTGTTTCTATTGGCAAAATTCTCAACTCCGATTTTTATAATCTGCTTGGCAATTTCATAAGCGTTTTTAGTTTCGAACTCGATGTGCTGAACTCCGGGAAAACGCGCCTTGGGACTGGTAGTAACAAGCTTAGTATGAAAACAACTGGTAACCTCATGCAAAGCCGGCATGATACACTGCACATCGACCATCATTAACTCAACAGCACCTGTAATAATAGCTAATTCCTGTTGTAGAAAATTACCGGCTACAGGGATGCCGTTACGCATCAAGATTTCATTAGCAGTACAACAGATCCCGGCTAAATTGATCCCTTCAGCGCCTAACTTTTTAGCTAGTGCTATTAACTCCGGATCCTGCACAGCCTTTACCGCCATCTCAGATAAAACCGGTTCATGTCCGTGCACGAGGATATTAACATAATTCTCTTTTAATACGCCAAGATTAACCTTGCCCCTTATCGGCACAGGGCTACCCAACATAATATCCTGCACTTCAGTTGCAATCATCGAGCCGCCCCAGCCGTCAGAGAGAGCGCCGCGCATACTGCTTGTGACAAGATTCTTATAATCATTATCCATACCCATGGTAGTGGTATGCAAAAGCTCAACTACTTCCCTATCTATACCGCGCGGAGTAATACCTAACTTCTTCCAGATCTCCTGGCGTTTTTTTGGGGCGCGCTTGCAAAAAGTAAGCTCCCCCTCTTGTTTACCGAATTCTTCGAGTAGCTTTTTAGATAGCTCCTTGGCAATCTGCTCTTTTGACTGATCAATGTTTACACCAAACTCCAGAGCTAAACTTTTAAGTTTTTCTAAATCTAATATTTCATAATCATGTGTATGAGTTTTAGACTTGCCATGTGTATGTACCTGGCTAGCTAAAGAAAGCGTATGCGCTACATCCCTTCCATGATCGGAATGCGCTGAACCGCCTACCGCAACCTTGCGCGCTAAATTTCTGGCTGCGATAGTATCAGCTCCGGCACCACATACCCCGGTTTGAGCCCCTTCTCCAAAAGGATCCACCCTACAGGGGCCCATATCGCAGACCGTACAACATACACCTAATTTACCAAAACCGCATTGCGGCTCTTGCGATTCCAATCTATCCCAGGCAGTTTTAATATTTTCTTCCTGGGCCTTTTGCAACATCTCCTGCGAAGCTAAATCTATAGATTTCTTTTCGACACTTGACATAAAAGTCTCCTTTTGATTATCATAAACTTGAAGCGTCTAAAACACGCGGGACTAACTTATCCCAGCCAATAGGCATAATATGTATTCCGTCACACATAGGCTTTAATTCGTTGATCAGGCGCGAGGCAATCTCAATTGACTGCGCTGTCTTATCTTTTGTCTCTTCCATCTCTTTAATCAGATTATCCGGAACAAATACCCCCGCAACATTCTTATTCATATATTTAGCCATTCCTGCGGATTTAAGTAAAACAATCCCGGCCATGATCTTAGTTTTAAGATGCCTGGTCTTACTCAAGAAATTCTCGAAGATTTTTAGATCATATACTGCCTGGGTCTGAAAGAACTCTGCGCCCGCAGCAATCTTTTTCTCCATCTTTATGATCTGCGGCTCAATTGGATCAGCTCCGGGATTAACAACCGCGCCCAAGCAAAACTTAGGGCTAGCCCCGGTTAACTTATTGCCTTTCATATCAGCGCCTTCCTGGAGTTTTTTAGCTACCTGCAGCAATTGCACTGAATCTAAATCAAAAACTGGTTTTGCGTCAGGATGGTCGCCTAAGGTAGTATGGTCACCGGTAAGCATTAAAACATTTTCAATTCCAAAAGCAGCTGCTGATAGCAGATCCGACTGTAAGGCCAGGCGGTTCCTATCGCGGCAGGTCATCTGAAATATCGGCTCAAAGCCGTTCTGTTTTAAAATACTGCAGACAGCTAAAGACCCCAGCCGCATCACTGAGCTCTGCAGGTCAGTAACATTAATCGCATCTACGCGGGTACGGATTAATTCTGCATCCTCTAAAAGATGGCTGAATTCAATTCCTTTTGGCGGGCCGATTTCAGAAGTAACTAAAAACTTATTTGCCTGGATTTTCTCTTTGAAGGTCATTCTTTTCAACCAATAAATTTATCGTCTGCCTTGTCTTGTTTCTCGCAGGTACACATTATACTTTTTACGGGTGGCACGGGGATGCTTCGAAGCGCATCTTAGCGCAAGAAGCGCCCCGTGACAGGACCCGTAAAATAATTAAACGAGAAAAGAACGGATTAAATATTACTTAGCTAGCTCAACGAGGTTGCGCATGAGCATAGTGACAGTAAGCGGGCCAACGCCACCTGGAACAGGTGTAATATAGGAAGCCTTTTTCTCAGCTACCTCAAACTCTACATCCCCCACAATTTTATCCGCCACTCTGTTAATTCCAACATCTATTACAATTGCGCCATCTTTAACCCAATCACCCTTGATCAATCCGGCGCGGCCAACAGCTACAATCAAAACTTCCGCCTTTTTAACATGCTCCTCTAGTTTTCCTGCCTTAGAAGTTCCGATATGGCATACTGTAACCGTAGCAAATTTATCTAGAAGTAATAACGCGACCGGCTTACCCACGATCTCGCTATGGCCGACAACTACCACTTCCTTGCCATAAAGGTCAACTCCGGTACTATTCAATAACTCAACAACTGCCGCAGGCGTGCAAGGAAGTACTTTGCTTTTCTCAAAAACAATCTTACCCATATTTGCAGGATGCATTCCTTCAACATCTTTTTCCGGAGCAATCAGCTGGCTAATCTTTTTTGCGTCTATCTGCGCAGGAAGGGGCATTTGCACAATTATCCCGTTTACATCCTTATCGTTGTTGAGCTTCTTGATAAAATCAACTAGTGTTACTTCTGTAGTATCATTACCCAAAGCATGCAATTGGTAAACGATACCCAAAGACTCAGCGACCTTCGCTTGGGATTTCGCATAAGAAGCAGCTCCGGCATTATCTCCTACAATAACGCTAGCTAAAACTGGCTTTTTACTCATCCCCGCTACATCAAGCCTGATCTTTTCCTTAATCGCTTCAGCTAAGGGTTTACCCTCTAATAATTTTGCCAACTTTATCCTCCACGTCTTTTCTTATCTTTTTCACTATCTTGTCTTTTTGTTTTAACTCTTTTTCTACTACCTGAGTCAGTTTCGTATCAGCAATTGTATTTAGATTTATAATAACGTTAAAATAGGCGCATGCATAAGCAGACTCAAGCATTATCGCCGCTACTGCCACATCACTTATGAGATTTTTATTTCCCATTTTTAAAAGCGGCGGACAGAGCTTTAGCCCTTCGCAACAAAGCCTGGTTAGCATAAAAGGGACATTTAATGCATCCCGCATATTCTTACTCTGATAGGCAATTACATCAAGATCCATGAGCCTTAAAAATTCTCCCTTGAGATTCTCGGATTTACCCAAAATACCTTTGAGTTCTTTTTCGTATTCTGCGTATTTGGGTTTACCGAGAGTAAAATTAACCACCATACTGATTAGGGCAGCCCCCATTGAGGCATTAAGAGCAGCAGCTGATCCGCCACCCGGAGCCGGTAATTTAGCAGCCAGATCGTCTATATATTTATCGATTGGTCCCTGCTTATACATTTTAGTAGGCATAGCCTCCCCTTAACTCAAATGCATCTTTAATCAGATCTATCTTTTCCGTAGGATTAGAATAATCTATTGCAACAACATCAAATCTGGCCTTGCTATCTAACATTCCTTTTGTTTTCAGAAAACTTAAAGCAACCCTGGAAATCTGAAGCTGCTTTAGCCTGGATACTGCCTCTGCAGGCAAACCAAACTTATCACTTCTACGAGATTTAACCTCCACAAAACAAAACGTATCTTTATCTTTTGCGATAATATCGATCTCGCCTAACTTAATCTTATAATTACGGCAGACTATTTTATACCCATGGCTTTTAAGAAAACGCGTAGCGCTCTCTTCCGCCTGCCTACCTAGATCCAGATTGTCACTAGACATAGTGAAAACTCTTTCTATGTATTACGGACGGCCCTATTCTTCTTAAGACTTCCCTGTGCGCTTTTGTGGGGTAACCCTTATGTTTAGCAAAACCGTACTGCGGATAAATCGAATCGAAATCTTCCATAATGCGGTCTCGGGTAACCTTAGCTAGGATTGATGCACAAGCAATACTCATTGATTTAGCATCGCCTTTAATAATAGCTGTGCAGGGTAGACCTAAATCAGGAATAAAATTACCGTCAACAATAACATGTATGCGCAAGGACTCTAAATCCTTAATTTTTTTTATCAAAGAAAGAACAGCGCTTCGCATTGCAAGCTTAGTTGCTTCTAGAATATTTATACGGTCGATCACCTTATGGCTAACAATACTTATACCGGATATTGATTTTGCGTTAATCTCAAGTAGTGCCTTCTCACGCAGCTTAGGAGTCAGCTTCTTTGAATCATCTATGCGGTTTACAAAATTCGAACTTTTTAACGCTACTGCTGCTGCCACCACCGGACCTGCCAACGGACCACGCCCTGCCTCATCCACACCGATAATTAAATCAAAGCCTTTTTTCTTAAGCTTGCGCTCAAAGAAAAGCAGATCAGGCTTTTTTCTCTTGCTTGTCTTCGATTTTCGTAGCGCGCTTGCCAACCTTGCCTCTTAAATAATAGAGCTTTGCCCTTCTAACCTGACCGGAGTGTATAACCTCAATACGCTCTATGCTAGGTGAATATAAAGGAAATACGCGCTCAATCCCTTCGCCGTAAGAAACTTTTCTTACCGTAAAGTGCTCCTTCGCCCCGGAACCTTCTTTAGAGATCACTACACCCTCAAAAGGATGCAGGCGGACCTTATCCGGACCTTCGGGTATTCTGGTTAAAACTTTTACCGTATCCCCGACCACAAATTCAGGAAGATCTTTTTTAACAAACTGACTCTCAATAAGTTTCATCTTATCCATTTACTTACTTCTCCTCTCTTGATTTTTTTAAAAGATCAGGCCGTCTTTCTTGCGTCCTTTTTAATGACTCCCTCTTCCTCCAGGCTTCAATCATTTTATGATCTCCTGAAAGAAGTACTTCCGGAACGCTTATATCTCGAAAGTTTGCCGGCCGCGTGTAATGCGGATGTTCTAATAGATTACCTTCAAATGACTCAAAATTCAAGGAATTTTTGTCACCGAGTACACCCGGAATCAGACGCACAACACTGTCAATCAAAACCATTGCAGGAAGCTCTCCTCCGGTCAAAACATAATCGCCTATTGAGATCTCCTCATCCGCTAACGACTGTCGCACACGCTCATCTACGCCTTCATAATGCCCGCAGATTAAAATAATATTCTTTCTTTTGGATATATCCGTCGAGATCTTCTGGGTTAATTTCTTTCCTTGAGGACACAATAAGATAACGCTATACTTATTTCTCTTATTTTTTGATTTTATCTTTTCTACTGCCTTAAAGATAGGTTGAGCGCAAAGCAACATCCCCGAGCCGCCACCAAAAGGACGGTCGTCGACTTTACGGTGTTTATCGTCAGTATAATCCCTTAAATCATGAATGCAGAATCTAACCTTACCCTTAGCTTGCGCTCTTTTAATAATTGATTCATTAAGCACCGGCTCAAACATTTTAGGGAATATGGTGATTATCTCTATGCGCATGCGGAATTATTATATTTTGATAAAAATTCTTTTTTAAATTCGCTAAACTGATTTTTCTTAATCGCTTCGCGGATCTTTCGTGCCAAATCCAAGAAATAATAAACATTATGCAATGAAAGTAGCGTAAGCCCTAACATCTCCTGCGCATTAAATAGATGCCGCAGGTATGAACGGCTGAAATTCTTGCAGACATAACACAAGCACTCCTCATCAAGAGCCCTAAGGTCTTCGGTGTATGCGGCATTCTTAATGGGGACTTTTCCCCTGCTGGTAAAAGCCGTGCCGTTTCTTCCGTAACGCGTAGGCACCACGCAATCAAACATATCTATACCTCTATCCACCGCCTCAACAATATCAGGAGGATAGCCTATGCCCATAGCATATCGTGGTTTTTCTGAAGGTAGTAACGATGCGGAATAATCAAGTATATTATATATTAACTCGCTGGGTTCTCCAACAGAAACTCCTCCTATAGCATAACCGTCAAAATCAATATCCACAATCTCCTTGGCACAAATTTTACGCAGGTCATCGTAAGTTGCTCCCTGCACAATACCAAAAAGCAATTGTTTCTTTGTCGGACCATGTTTTTTATGCTCAAGCAGATGCTTACGTGAACGATTTGCCCAGCCAAGCGTGCGTTTCATGGCTACCTCAGCATGATCCTTAGTGCAGGGATAATGCACGCACTCATCCAAAGGCATCATAATATCAGAACCTAAATCAATCTGTATATCAACAACATCTTCAGGGGTGAGAAAATGTTTGAATCCGTCAATGTGCGATTGAAACTCAACTCCCTTGTCGCTTAATTTCCTTAAAAGCGCAAGACTAAAAACCTGGTATCCCCCGCTATCCGTAAGTATTGGCTTCTCCCAAGAGATAAATTTATGCAATCCCCCAGCCTTACGTATAACATCCATACCCGGCCGGAGAAATAAATGATAGGTGTTGGAAAGCATAATCTGCGCGCCAGACTCTAAGATATCCTTGGGATAAAGTCCTTTAACAGTAGCGTGCGTACCAACAGGCATAAAAACCGGCGTCTCAATTTCGCCATGCTCTGTGGCTAGCTTGCCCAGACGTGCTTTACTATTTTTGTCTTGTTGAATTAAAGTAAACATATTTATTCTTAATTTCAAGCGGGTCCTGCCGCGTCGCCACCCTACTTGTTCTCGGCTATTCGCCTCGAAAAGTAGGGGACCTGTCGCCGCGTCACCCGCTTAAACCTTAATTATTTATATATGGCCTAAGCTTAGCGAATGGCTTGGCTTGATTTCGAGCAGGGCGTGTCGGCAAGGAGCGGGCACGGTGTCCGAGTGAAACGCGGACGAGCGACGCAGCCGACCCGAGCGCAGTTTTGCCACGCTGGGGCAAAACAAGCGTCCCTGCGAGAAACAAGACAAGACAGACGCTAAATATATTTCAAATAATCAACATCGTATCGCCGTAACTGTAAAACCTGTATTTCTTATCTACTGCCTCTTGATACGCCTCTTTCATCAGCTTCTCTCCGACAAAAGCACAAACAAGCATAAAAAGCGTAGTCTTGGGCAGATGAAAATTAGTTAAAAGGCTGTCTACCAATTTAAATTTATACCCGGGATAAATAAATAGATCCGTTTGCCCTTCTTTAACTCCATTAGCATATGTTTCAAGCGCGCGCAGAGAAGTTGTGCCTACGGCAATAATACGCGCCTTAACCTTACGCGCCTCTTCTACTTTTTGCTTCGTATTCTCAGGAACCTGAAAATACTCCGGTTCCATTCTATGCTCAGTTATATCATCAGTAACTACCGGCTTAAATGTGCCTACGCCGACATGCAAAGTTAAATATGCAATATTGATTCCGCTTGCGCTTAAATCTTTAAGTAATCCATCGGTAAAATGTAATCCTGCTGTAGGTGATGCAATAGCTCCTTCTTTATCAGCATAAACTGTCTGATAATATTCTTTGTCCAATTCTTCAGGTTCTCTCCTGATATAAGGAGGCAGCGGCACCTGACCCAGCTTATAAATATCATTGGCATCGCTAACCTTAAAAGATATCTCCCTACGGTTTGAGACTATTCCGGTTATTTTACCCTGGCCAAAAATTATCTTCTCTCCGACTTTTGTCCGACTGGGCTGAATCATTGCTTCAAAAATGGATCCGGATTTACGCTTAGTTAACAAAACTTCAACCTTGCCTCCGGTCGCCTTATGCCCGATGAGTCGACAGGTTAGCACCTTTGTATCATTTAAAACTAAAAGATCGTCTTTTTTTAGAAAATTACCCAGGTCTTTAAATACGCAATGCTCTATAGTTAGCGTTGAGCGCTTAACTACCATAAGCTTTGCAGATTCGCGCTTTTCTAGTGGATACTGGGCAATTAATTCTTTGGGGAGGCTATAATCGAAGCTAGATAGTTTCATTATTTCAAAGAGGGATCATTTGATTTGACCGATAGAGTCGGCTAACTCATCAGTAATGTCATCGTAGGAAAAGAGAACTATACCGTCCGGGTTTAATTTCTTGACAATCTTATACTGCTCAAGGATTCGCTGGTTATCTTTGATCAGGAAAGCTCCGATCCCTATAAATACCTTTCCCTTATCCCTTAGGCCTAAAGCTGATTTAACAATCTCTTTCGATAATTGATTGTCCTGCGAATAATTCATTAAAACTACGTAATCAAGGAGGCCTTCCTCAAGCCAATATGGCCAATCCTGAAACATACTGGCATAAGCACGTTCACTTGCAGGTATTACGGCACATGAGACCAGTATCCCGGGAGAACGCTTCTTTACATGAGTAGATATTCTTTTAATCAAACTTGTAATCTGATTCCTCCTCCACTGGTCCCACTTAAAATAATCAACATCGGTTTCTAGCCCGCTTAATGGATCTTGACCTTCTATCCACTTAAAATGCTCAACATTCTTCTTCCCGTATCCATAAGTTAATCCCTGCTTAGTAAATCTTGAGCCCGGGATAAAAGGAACGGTCATAGGATATCGCGCATAATCAAGATGCACTCCGCTAAATGCAGGATACCTGTAAATTATCTCTTCTGTGATTGTGATTAGCTGCTTAGCTACGCGTTCATCACCCGGCTCAAGAAAGATCTGTTCTTCTCGCAAGAAATATTTATCTGAATCATTCGCATCTTTTCGGCCAGAAGGCCTTCCATACTGATCCCGGGTTAAAATATCGCTGCCAAATTTCTTAAGTATATAAGCGTTTTCATTCTGCCCAAGGCTCAATAGATTAACCCAGGCAAATACCTTGATATTGTTCTTAGCGGCTTCCTGCAGTAGAAAATCTATAGTATCAACTCCTGCTGCTTTTACCAGATCTTCGTATTTTGTGCGATCAGCGATTTTAGTATTATAGTAAGCATTGCCGGATTGATAAACCTGTAAATATATCTGGTTAATACCTGATCTCTTGCAAGTATCAATAAGTTTAATTACGGCTTCCTTGGAATATAATACTTTGCCCTTAGAAAATACGCTAACCCACAGACCCTTATTTAAAACGCCGTTAGCTCCTTGAGCAAAAGCGCTAAACGGGAGAATTAAAACGATTAGAAATAAAATAAACCCCCTTTTCATCTACTTAACCCTTTTCTTTTGCCTTTCCAACTCTGAATAGGTGCAACCGCAATACCTCTGACAATATATCCCGAGCTTCTTAGCTTCATCATGGGCTTTTCTAAAACCTGATCGAAAATCTTTAAAATAAAAATCTATATTCTCCTTTTCGGAGATATGCTCGCCTATGCCCTGTAATAATTGCTGATCTTGGTAGGGACTAACTAAAAGTGTGGTGGTAATTGCATCGAATTCCATCTCTTTAGCAGCGAGCGCTGTTTTCAATAAGCGCATTTCCCAACAAATCGCACACCTACCTGAATCATTCTCAGCATTACTTATAAGCTTAAAATATTCCTCCGGTTTATACTCCGGATAAATAACCTTAACATCCTTATCTTGAGAGATAATTTCTACGGCTTCTTTGCGCCTGTTGTATTCCTCAAGCGGGTGGATATTTGGATTATAAAAAAACCCGGTTACATCAATATCCTTCTCCCTAAGAAACTCTAAAGGATAAATTAGACAAGGTGCGCAACAAGTATGAACTAATACTTTCATAAATTAATTACTCTGGCGGGTCCTGTCACGGCGCCACCCGCTAAGCGAGAAACACGGCAGATTCATTAAAAAAGATCCTGCTGTTCTTTGGTATATTTTAAACCGAAGTGATCGAATGCCAGCTTGGTAGCGGTACGGCCGCGCGAGGTGCGTTTCAAATAACCTGCCTTTAATAGATACGGCTCTACTGTATCCACAATAGTATCCACTTCCTCATTTAAGCTCGCAGCCAATGACTCAACCCCCACCGGGCCTCCGTTATAAGACTCCAAGACCAGCCTTAATACCTTGCGATCCAAGTCATCAAAACCGGCTTTATCAATTCTTAAATCATCCAATGACTTAGAAGCCATCTCAAAGGTAACAATTTTGACTCCTGAAACCTGCGCATAATCTCTTATGCGGCGCAATAACCTATTGGCTATGCGCGGAGTCCCGCGGGCCCTGCGCGCCACTTCCTCGGCTGCAGAATTCTCCATATTAACCCCTAATATATCAGCTGAATGCATGACAATTTTTGCCAAATCTTCAATTTTATAAAAATCTAAGGAATAAAATATCCCAAATCTTCCGCGTAAGGGAGCGGCAAGCAGGCCGCTGCGCGTAGTCGCGCCTATCAGAGTAAAAGGCTTAAGATTAAATTTAATCGTCTTAGCATACGGACCCTTATCAATAACAAAATCAATCTGAAAACTCTCCATCGCCGGGTATAAAAATTCTTCGACTACTTTAGATAGGCGGTGGATCTCATCAATAAATAAAATATCACCCTGCTCTAAATTAGTTAATATTCCGATCAGGTCGCCTGCACGCTCAATTGCCGGTCCACTTGTAGCGGTAATCTTAGCACTCATTTCATGAGCAATGATATGCGACAAAGATGTTTTCCCTAAGCCGGGAGGACCACTCAACAAAACATGCTCAAGCGGCTCGTTTCTTTGCTTAGCTGCCTGAATAGAGATCTTTAAGTTATCGACAATCTCTTTATGTCCGAGGAATTCAGCGAATTTCTTAGGCCGCAGAGAGATATTTAAAACAACATCTTCTTCGGACTCTCTGTTATTAACTATCTCTACTGACCCTTTAAGTATGCTCTGCCTGATCTCTTCCGTCATAAGGAATAATATTCTCCTTGTTTCTTACGATATCTATCTCTTGGAAAAGCTCGCTTTGTCTGGCAACAATCTCTTTCATACGGATTAATTCTAAAACCCCGAGGAACGTAACTACAATCTCCATCTTATTCTTTGCCTGCTTGAATAATTCGGAGAGCCTAAGTTCAGGCTTAACCAGTAAAAGGTGAAGTATCTTATGCACCGCTTCTTCTACCGTAAATTTATCCTTGATTACTTCGTAGAAAACTTCTTTGGGGATATCCTTGAGGGCCTTTGAAAAAGCATTGATCAAATCAAATATGCTCGCTTCAAAATAGGTATCTTTATCTTCGCCTATCTCTTTTGCCTCTTCCATCTTTGGCCGCTTAAAAACCTCCTGCTGTTCAACCTCTTTTTGACGAAGGGAACCGGCTATCTCTTTAAACTTCTCGTACTCAAGCAGCCGCTTTACTAATTCCTCGCGCGGGTCTATCTGTTCTTCGGTAACACCTTCGCCCTCTTCAACCGGTAAAAGCATTTTAGATTTAATCTGCATAAGCGTAGCTGCCATAACCAGGAATTCTCCCGCGACATTCAGATCCAACAACTGCATTAAATTTAAATACTGAAGATACTGATCGGTTACTTTAGCTATTGGAATATCGTAGATATTTAAATGATCCTTTTTAACTAGATAAAGAAGGAGATCCAGCGGACCCTCAAAAACCTCTAATTTTATCTTATAATTCATAGATTAACTGCCTTACGCACTTGCCGCATTGTCTCTATTGCTAAAAAAGAAGCCTTCTCTCTGCCTTCTTCGAGGATTTTACTTATTACTGTTTTATCTTTAAGCAGTTCTGTTCTTTTCTTCTGAAAAGGAGAAATCTTTTCTATAATCCTTTGAGCTAGTCTTTTCTTGCATTCAGTACAACCAAATCTTGCATTAGAGCACCCATCAAAAATTTCATTCTTAAGCTCCGGGGCAAAAGTAGTATAGTAAGAAAAAACGTTACATATATCAGGATGCCCATTATCGCTTAATTTAATTCTTTGAGGGTCGGTAAACATCGTGGAAATCTTGCGCACTATCTCATCCGGAGCATCAGAGAGATTAATCGTATTCAAATAACTCTTACTCATTTTACGTCCGTCTAGACCAAGGAGCTTTGGGCTTTGAGTTAATATTGCATCTGGTGAGGGGAAAACTTCGCGCTTGGCCAAATTATTAAAGAGCCTTGAAATCTCTCGGGTAAGCTCTAAATGTGGAAGCTGATCCTGACCTACGGGAACCTTATTCGCCTTATAAAGAAGTATATCGGAGGCCTGAAGAACCGGATAACCTAGAAATCCATAGGTATTTAGATTTCTCGTATTTATTTCGCGCATCTGCTCTTTGTAAGTCGGGCAACGCTCTAAAATACCCAAAGGAGTAATACAAGAAAATATCATATGTAGCTGGGTGTGCTCTGCAACATGCGATTGCACAAATATAGTTGATCTCTTAGGATCGATACCTACGCTTAACCAATCAGCGACATTATCAATGATATTCTCGGCAAGCTCAGAAGTATTCTCATATTCACTCATAAACGCATGCCAATCCGCTACCATAAATAAGCAGTCATACTCATCCTGCAGCTTTATCCAGTTATCCAATGCCCCAACTAAATGACCGAGGTGCAATTTACCGGTCGGCCGCATTCCGCTTAATATTCTACCTTTCATAGTCTCCTTGCAATCTTTTCAATATCGTAAGCCTCAATAATATCGCCTTCCATATATTGATCGAATCCGGAAAAACTCATTCCGCACTCAAACCCTTCGGCTACCTCGCGCACGTCATCTTTAAAACGCTTAAGCGATGAAAGCTTGCCTTCAAAAACAAGCTCGCCATTCCTAATTAAATTGACCGTGCAGTTTCGATTAAATTTACCCTTATTCACAAAACATCCGGCAATAGTCCCTGCCTTTGATAATCTCAAGACTTTGCGGACTTCGGCCCTGCCTAAGAAGATCTTCTTCAATTTCGGCTCAAGCATCCCTTCAATAGCCGCTTTGATATCATTGGCCAATTCGTAAATAATATTATAAACTTTAACATCCACGCCTTCCTTGTCCATTAATTCTTTAGCTAAATCATCAATCCTAACATTAAATCCCAAAATAAGCGCGTTAGAAGCAATCGCTAGAATTACATCGGAGCTATTGATATCGCCAACGCCTGCATGTATAAAATCGAGTTTTATCTCCGATACGTTTAATTTGTTTAAGGTATCTTTGATTGCCTCAATTGAACCCTGAACATCTGCCTTGATCACCAGCTTTAATTCCTTAATCTTGCCCTCCTGAATCTGGGCATGCAAGTCTTCTAAATTTATACGTTTGACTACCTTTATCTGCTGCTGTTTTTCTCTCTGCAGGCGCATCTGTGCTAAATCCTTAGCCTGCCTTTCTCCTGCAAAGGCAAAAAATTGCTCTCCGGCTGCAGGGATATCTGTTATGCCCAAAACCTCAACCGGCACAGAAGGTGTTGCAAAAGTTACTGAATGTCCACGATCATTAAACATTGCGCGTATCTTACCGTAATAATTGCCGACAATAATATTTTCATTTAAATGCAAGGTACCGTTTTGAACAAGTAAGGTTACTACCGGCCCCCTCCCTTTGGACATCTGCGCCTCTATTACAACACCTTTAGCCAAACGGTTAGGGTTAGCCTTAAGCTCTAACATTTGAGCCTCAAGAATGATCATCTCCAGTAAATCATCGATCCCCTGGCCGGTCTTAGCGGATACAGGGACAGTAATAGTCTTACCTCCCCAATCCTCAGGATTCAGGTCAAGTTTAGCCAATTGTTTTTTAACCTTATCGACATCCGCTCCCGGCATATCAATTTTGTTTATTGCTACAATAAGCGAGACTCCGGCTGCCCGGGCATGGTCTATAGCTTCCTGCGTTTGAGGCATTATACCGTCATCAGCAGCAACAACCAGAACAACAATATCTGTGATACTTGCCCCGCGGGAACGCATTGCGGTAAAGGCCTCATGGCCCGGGGTATCCAGAAAAGTAATCTCGCCGTGCGGCAGTTCTACCCTGTATGCGCCGATATGCTGAGTGATTCCTCCATGTTCGCCTTCAGCAACTTTAGTCTTGCGGATTGCGTCTAATAATGAAGTCTTGCCATGGTCAACATGCCCCATAAATGTAATCACCGGTGACCGGTGCTTTAGATCCTTTGCTTCATCAATAATATTATGCATACTCAAAGCCGTCTCTTCTTCATCTAGGGCCTTCTTAATCTTGAAATGATATTTCTCGCAGATTTTACTTGCCACTGCTTCATCAAGATTCTGATTTATCCCAACCATGATCTTTAAATCCATAAGGCTCTTAATAATAACAGAAGGCTTCTCTTGCAATTTTATCGCCAGATCCTTCACGGTAATAGGAAGCTCTAATTCTAAATCTTTTAAATGAACAGCCGGTACGGGTGGAGCCTTAACTTCGGACTTCACTTCAACCTTTGTCTCTGGCTTAACAGGTTGAGCTGGCTTAGGAGATAAAATTGGCTTAGCAGCTGCTGGCTGCTGCGGCTTAGCATGAATCTGCGACTGAACTTTAACATGAATAGGTACCGCTGGATGTACAATAGGCTTTACTTCGGCGACTATAGGACGGCTAACGCTAACTTCTTCTTTTTTTACAGCTGGTTTCTTATGCACTACCAGCTTCTTAACTTTAGCGGTTTCTACTGTCTTATGCTTAATTACGGAAAGAGTCTTTTTAACCTGCTTAACAACAACAGTCTTAGCTGGCTTTTTTACGACCTGCTTATTCTTAGTAGTGACTTCTTTCTTAATCGCTTTCTTTTCTTTCTTTGGTTTAATAACCATACCCTCACACCCTCTTCCTAGTTAAGAACTATTTTATTTTCTTGACCTGAGCAATTAATTTCTCAGCTTTCTTTTCGCCGATACCTTTAACTTGAGTCAAATCCTCTAATTTTGCCTTAAGCAGATCTGCCACAGTGTTTATACCTGCCTCTTTTAAATTCACAAGCGTCTTCTCGCCTATGCCAGATAACTCCTCAAGCGAGATATCGGCCTTCTTTGCCTTCTTCTCTTTCTTGGCCTTTTTCTCAAGCACCGGTTCATCCGTAGCGACAACCGCCTCTTCTTGAGACTTCTCTTTCTTCGCTAATGCTTCTTGTGTATTAGCCTTGGTACGAATATCTAGATCCCAACCGATGAGCTTAGAAGCTAAGCGCACATTCTGCCCATGCTTTCCTATAGCTAAAGATAGCTGATCATCATCAACAACAACTTCAGCTTTCATGTGCTCTTTATCTAATTTTATTTCAGCTACCTTGGCCGGGGAAAGCGCATTTTTAATATATTCGCGGATATCATCATTAAAGCGCACAATATCAATCTTTTCTCCGTAAAGCTCATTTACAATATTTCTTACCCGGTTACCACGCATACCAACGCAGGCACCCACCGGATCAACTTTATCATTCTTAGAGTATACCGCGATCTTAGTACGCTCTCCTGCTTGACGCGATATTGCTTTTATCTCCACAATCCCCTCGTAAATCTCAGGGACTTCCAATTCAAATAATTTCTTAACCAAATTCGAGTGCGTACGCGAAAGGATAATTTGGGCTCCTTTAGGCTCTTTTTTTACCTCTAAAACAAAAGCGCGTATTCTCTGACCCTGTTTAAATTCTTCTTTAGGCGACTGTTCGCGCTTGATCAATACCCCTTCGGCTTTACCTAAAAGATCTACAATTATATTGCCTCTTTCAAAGCGATAAATAGTACCGCTAACAATCTCGCCAACTCTGCCTTGAAATTCGCCGAAAACAACATCCTTCTCTGCTTCGCGCATCTTCTGAATAATCACCTGACGCGCAGTAGAAGCCGCAATACGACCAAAGTCAATAGAAGTAATCTCTTCCTGATTCCTCCAGGCGCGAATTTTTCCGTTGCTACGATCAATCTCAACCTTAAACTCCTCATCCGGCTTAAGATCAATCACGCGCTTAGCAGCGCTTAACATAGCGCTCTCGACTGCCTGAATTAATACCTCTTTTTTAATCCCTTTTTCTCTTTCGATTTGCTCAATTATAGCTAATAGTTCCTGACTCATATCGCACTCTCCGATCCTAAATTATTCTTTTTGCTTTATTAATTTTATTCAAAGGTATTTCTAACACCTTTTGGCCTATATCAAGATGAACAAAATTGCTATCCACATTCTTGACAACCCCATCCCATTCGAGCTTACCAGAGGTCTGCTCGCTTAAGAATACTTTTACATCCTTATTCAAAGTGCGCATAAAATCTTTTTCAGTTTTAAGTACCCGGTCAAGTCCCGGAGAAGAAACCTCCAGAACATACCTCTCCTGCAAAATATTCCGCTCATCAAGAATGACGCTAATCGCCCGGTTTAGTTGAGCGCATTCATCAAGATTAATACCACCCTGCGTCTTGTCAGCCAAAACTCTCAAGAATAAATCCCTGCCTTCGTATCTATAGATAATATCAACTAAATCCATATTCTGGTCTTTAAGAAAATCCGAAAGTAGACTTTGCAGCTCTTTAATCAGGATATCTTTATCCATATCACAAATTCTTTATCTCTTTTAAGATCTCTTCTTTTGGCTTAATAACTTTAGCCTGCGTACGGCGATTCTTTAATTCAATCTGCCCGTCCTTTAAAGCGCCTTTACCGATTATAATCTGCAAAGGTATGCCCAAAAGATCAGCATCCTTAAATTTTACTCCTGCCCGCTCATCACGATCATCAAACAAAACCTCAATACCGCTATCCTCTAAATCTTTATAAACACTCAAAGCTAATCTCATGATCGCTTCATCCGTTACATCCAAAACCAATATTATAACTTTATAAGGCGCTAATTCTTGCGGCCAGATAATCCCATTTGCATCATAATTCTGCTCAATTGCCGCTGAGATTAATCTAGAAACTCCTATTCCATAGCAACCCATAATAATCGGATTCAACTTGCCAAATGCATCCACGAAATTAGCGCCCAGCGAAACGCTATATTTAGTCCCCAACTTAAATATGTGCCCAACTTCAATAGCATTTACCCTTTCCAAATCAATATTACAATCAGGACATTTATCTTGAACGCCCTCCTTAAATGCCTTAGCTTTATTACACTTTGAACAGACTAAAACTACATCCTCTCCGTCATTAGCCGGGACCATAAATTCGTGGGAAACCTTACCGCCCATCACTCCTGAGTCTGCCTCAGGGGTGAGCACCTTTAAACCGCACCTCTTAAATATCCTAATGTAAGCTTCATACATCGCCTGGTAATTTTTATCAAGCCCTGCTTCATCTTTATCAAAGCTATAGGCGTCTTTCATAATGAACTCGCAAGCCCTGACCAGCCCAAAGCGCGGCCTAATCTCATCGCGAAATTTAGTCTGTATTTGATATAAAATTACGGGTAGCTGCTTATAACTAGACACCTGGCTTTTAACTAAATCAGTAATCACTTCTTCGTGCGTAGGCCCTAAACAGAGCTTTCTACCCCGTCGATCAGTAAACTTTATCATTACCTCGCCTATATCCTTATCGCGCCCGGTGCGCTGCCATAAATCTAGCGGCTGTAGCGCCGGTAACAATAACTCAGAGGCATCGCAAGAATTCATCTCCTGGCGGATAATATTTTGGATATTCTCCAGGACTTTCAACCCTAAAGGTAGATACGAATAAGCGCCGGCCATAAGCATACGCACAAGCCCTGCACGCAGCAAGAGTTGATGGCTGATTGACTCTGCTTCTTGCGGAGTCTCTTTTAAAGTTGGAATAAAAGTTTTTGACCAAAACATACTTAATCCTTATTAAATATTTCCTTGGATAATTCTACCCCTGTCCTTGCGAATACAGGGTAAAATACCGGCATAACACCGGTTGCCTTCCAACGACCCATAACTTTTTGGCCGGGAACCGAGCTTTCGATATCATAGGTAAACAAATCTTCTAAGACAACCTGACCATTTTTCAGCCCGTTTACCGCCGTAATATGCGTAATCTTTCGCGAGCCATCTAATAATTGTTCCTGATGCAAAATAATATTAACTGATGCAGCGACATGACGACTGATTACATCTAAGGTAATCGGGAGGCCTGAGGTGATAATCATTGTTTCAATGCGGTATATAACATCCTGCGGATTTTCCGCATGTATAACCGCAAGCGACCCACCGTGCCCTGAGCATATTGCCTGCAACATATCGAATGCCTCAGCCCCTCTTATTTCACCGATGATTATGCGCTTAGGCCGCATACGCAAGGCATTCCTAAAAAGATTTCTTATGGTTATCTCTCCCTTACCGTCAATATTAGCCTGCTTTGCCTGCAACCTGATTACGTGATCCTGGGGTAGGTTTAATTCTGTTGTATCCTCTATAGTAACAATACGCTCATCACTGGAAATATATGAAGCAAGCACATTTAAGGTAGTGGTCTTACCTGAACCGGTTGAACCGGACATGATAATATTTAACTTTGCCTTTATTGCTGCCACCAGGAAATCCGCCATCCTTTTATCTAAAGTCTCTAAGCTCAATAGGTCTTCCACTGTCTTTATCTCTTTTAGGAATTTTCTTATGGTAACCACCGGGCCATCCATGACAACCGGATATATAATCACATTTACACGAGAACCATCTTTAAGACAAAAATCCGTATAAGGGCTTGATTCATCAACTCTGCGGCGCGTGGGCATAAGCATCTTTTGCACTAAAGACATAAGCTGATTCTCGCTCTCAAAAGTAATATCCGATAGCTCCTTATTCCCTCTTCTCTCGACATAAACCCTTTTCGGCCCGTTAATCATTACTTCAGTTACGCCAGAATCCTTCATTAAAACATCTATGGGCCCTAAGCCTACAAACTCATCAACCAGCTCTTTAATAAGCTTCGCCCTGTCAACATCGGCAAAGGTATTCTTCGGATTACTGAAAATTGCATCCATCATCTTATTGATAGTATCTTTGAGCTCTTGTGGATTAAGCTGTAGCTTTGACAATAAATCATAATGCTGAGAAACCAGATCTTCCCTTATTTTATCCTTTAAAGACTGTGCCATATTATTTTATCTCCTTCAATAGTAGCTCTATGCAATTTCTAACGGGTATCTTTCTTACCGGCTTACCCTTTTTAAATAATAAACCTTGGTTCTTACCGAAAGCAACACCTATATCAGCCTCTTTTGCCTCTCCCGGTCCATTAACTATACATCCCATTAATGCTATAGACTTAAATTTATCAGCAGCAATACGCTTGCCTTCTAATTGCAGTTTTTCTTCCAGCTCCCTTACTATCTTTACTAAATCTACCTCACAGCGGCCGCAAGTAGGGCAGCTAATCAGTGTATGACCGAAACTACGCAGCCCTAACGATTCTAAAATAATCTTAGCTGAATAGACCTCTTCCGCTGACTTATCCGTCAATGATATCCTTATTGTATCACCAATACCATCTAAAAGTAAAGAACCTAAAGCAACCCCTGATTTTACGGCTCCGGCAAATGGAGAACCGGTAGCGGTAAGCCCCAAATGCAGCGGATATTCGCAAAGCGAAGCTAACTTTCGATATGCCCCTACAGTATCTAAAATATTAGAGGCTTTTAAAGAAACAACAATATTGTGAAATTTAAATCCTTCGATTATCCTTATATAGTCAAGTGCGCTAGCTACCAGTCTGTCTGACATACCCTTAGAATGATTATCTCTAACCGAACCTGAATTTAACCCGATACGTAAAGGTAATTTAGCGAGTTTTAACGCTGTAACTACCTCTTTAATCTCTTCTTTTTTGTAGATATTCCCGGGGTTAAGCCGGATTTTATCTACACCGCTATCTATGGCCATTAAAGCTAACTTGTAATCAAAATGAATATCTGCAACTAAAGGAATCTTAACCTTACGCTTAATATCTTTTATGGCGAAAGCATCTAACTTATCTTTTACCGCTAAGCGTATAATCTCGCAACCGGCTGTTTGCAGAATGCGGATTTCTTTTACAGCCTTATCAATATCAGAGGTCTTCACCTTTACCATCGATTGTATGGCAATCGGATAATTCCCTCCAATAAAGACTTTGCCGATTTTCACAATCTTTGATTTCTTTCGTTTAATAACCATTTTATTTTATGAAAAACTTTGAGATATGCTCTCCGAAGTTCCTTGCTATATCGTTATAGGTTACCAAAACAGCCAGGGCTATTATAAAGGTAAGCCCTACTTTATTAATAACCTGTTCAGACTTTATACTTAAGGTCTTTTTGCGTATCTTCTCTAGCGCCAAAAGAAATATATGCCCACCATCAAGTATTGGCAAAGGTAGAAGATTAAAGATTGCAAGGCTTAAACTTAATACCGCCATTAAATGTAAGACTGCAATTACACCAAGGCTTGCGGCTTTAGAAGTAATAAAGAATATTCCGAGTGGCCCGGTCATGGATTCGCGCATAGATAGTTTACCGGTAATTACCCGACCAAGGGCCTTATAAGTCAAAATAGTAATATCTACGGTCTTACCTAACCCTAAGCCAAATGACTCTATAAACCCATGCCTCACCTTAACCACTTCGTCAAAAGGAGTTATACCTAAAAGCCCGAATTTCTTCTTCTCTCCTATTACATCCTCAAGCACCTTAACTTTTAGCCTTACATTAACCTGAAATTCTTTTCCATCTCTGATTGCAGATATCTTTACTAAATCAGCGCTCCTTTTAGAATATATTGCCTTCTGCAGATCCTCCCAATACTCGACTTTTTCCGAATCAACGGCAATAATCTTATCCCCGATTTTTAGCCCTGCCTCCTGGGCGCCGAAGCCATCTACAAAACCTCCGACCTTAGTAGTAAGCGAAGGATAACCTATAAAAAATATCATCCAAAAAAGCAGGATCGCTAAAACATAATTAAGCAGCGGACCAAAGAATATTACCCAAAAACGCTTTCCTGGCGCTTGCGAGAAATATTCATCGCTCTTTCCCGTATACTCTTCAAGGTTATCTCCTGCCAACTTCACAAACCCGCCCAAAGGAAATAAAGCTATACTATATTCTGTATCGCCTTTTTTCTTTTTAAATAATATCCGGCCGAATCCTAGGGAAAACTGCTCAACGCGCACCCCTATCTTCTTTGCTACGATAAAATGGCCAAATTCATGGATAATAATAAGGATACTCAGAATTAATAGAAAAACAATTAAAGTAATCATCTCTTTAGCTTAGCCTCGCAATCACACTTTGAGCACTAATCCTTGCCCAATTATCCGCCTCTTGGATATCCCTTAACCCCGGATTTTGTTTATTAGAATGATTTCGCATTACTTTTTCCACAACCTTAGATATTTGGGTGAATCTTAACCTCTCCCTTAAAAACTCTCCTACGGCAACTTCATTTGCGGCATTTAAAACACAAGGAAGCGTACCCAGGCCTTTAGCCGCTTCGTATGCCAAGCCCAAACACGGAAATTTTAGCAAATCGGGTTTCTCAAAATTTAACACGCCCAATTTATAAAAATCTAATCCCTTAAGCCTGCTAGGTAACCTCTCTGGATACGATAAAGCATACTGAATTGGAATGCGCATATCAGTAACAGATAGCTGCGCAATAATTACCCCGTCAATAAACTCAACCATAGAATGAATCAAGGCCTCAGGATGGACTAAAACCTTAATCCTTAAAAAATCTACGTCGAATAAAAACATCGCCTCTAGTAATTCCAGCCCCTTATTCATAAGAGTCGCTGAGTCTACCGTAATCTTTTTCCCCATCTTCCATCTAGGATGCCTGAGTACTTGCTTAACCCGAATGCTTTCTAAAGCCGCCCTGCTCTTCTTAAGTAAAGGACCTCCGGAAGCAGTAAGATAAATATTTCTTAAATTATTCCTATTCTCGCCTTCAAGACACTGCCAGATAGCTGATTGCTCGCTATCTACCGGGAGTATACTTACTTTCTTCTTCTTTGCTAATCCCATAATCAAGGGACCAGCCATAACCAGCGTTTCTTTATTAGCTAAAGCTATACTTTTACCGCCCTTAATTGCCTCAACTAAAGAACTAAGCGCTCCTGAGCCGCTAATCGCAAACATTACCTGCTCTATGCTTCTTTCTCTTACTAGCTGATCAAGCCCATCATCACCTACAAAAATCTTTGTAGTACGCTTAATTATCTTAGAAGCCCGTGCGGCTGCAGATTTATCCCTTATACAGACAAATGAGGGCTGAAATTCTTCTATCTGCCTACACAAAGAATGAACATCTGAATTAGCACTTAATGCTATAACCTTAAACCTGCCGGGGAAATTTCTGACAACACTTAAGGTGCTCTTACCGATTGAGCCGGTTGAACCAAGAACAGCAATATTTTTCATTTAATAATCACGCTAAAGTAGAAATAATACACCGGGACAACAAAGAGTAAGCTATCTATTTCATCAAGGACTCCACCCATACCGGGAAATATACTTCCTGAGTCTTTCACCTGACAATCGCGCTTGATAAGCGATTCGGAAAGGTCCCCCAGTTGCCCCAATATCCCGATACAAATACTCATCGCTATTAAATGCACATAGCCAAACCCAAGTAGCGGTTTACTAGCAATTCCGGCCAAGATATTAAAAACTAATCCACCTATTGCTCCTTCAAGTGTCTTTTTCGGACTGATGCGCTGCATAAACGGAATCTTGCCAAAACGGCTTCCGATTAAATATGCCCCTATGTCTCCTGATTTTGTAATCAGCAATACTGCCGCTAAAAGTCCTAAACCGTTATCAAGATATCTAATCTTAATTAAGAAACTAAAAAACCAAGAAACATAGATTACTCCGAATAACGTGGTAGAAATATCAATTATTGCCCCTGCGTTATTCCGACGCTTAAACTGCATAAGAATTAGAAATAATAAAGACACGGCCATAAAGAGTAACTCCCAACCCTTGGTTAACTCAAAACGGAACATAATTGAAAGCGGGATAATCGTACCTAGACCTATACCAACGTATTTATATGTGCTTATCCCTTTCTTCTCAAGCATATTAAAGAATTCATATAGAGCTCCGATAGTAAAGATAGTAACTACTACACCGCACAACCAATCAGAAAATATTACTCCGGTAATCATGCCGATTAACATAAGTGCAGTAGATATTCTTTTTACTAACATTTTATATACCCCCGAATCTTCTCTCTCTTGACTGATATACTTTTATCGCATCAATCAAATCTTCTTTTTTGAAATCCGGCCAGAACTTATCCGGAAAATAAAACTCTGCATAGGAAAGCTGCCAAAGCAGGAAATTACTTATGCGTAACTCCGCGCTTGTGCGTATCAAAAGATCAGGATGAGGCAGGCCCGCAGTATAAAGATAACCCTCAAAGACATCCTCATTTAAATCATCTATATCTAACTTACCTGAAACAACTGAACGTGCAATTCCCTTGGCAGCATCAATAATCTCCTGCCTTGAGCCATAATTTAAAGCTAGTACAACCGTAAGCCCCGTATTATCTTTGGTAAGAGACTCTGCCTCTTTAATCTTTTTGTAAATCTGAGTAGGTAAAGGTGCTTGTCTACCGATGGCAAGAAAACGGATATTCTTCTTATCCATCTCTTTTATTTCCCGCACCAGGAAATCATTCAGGTAGCGCATTAAAACATTAATCTCGCTCTTAGGCCTTGACCAATTTTCTGTTGAAAAGGCAAAGAAAGTTATTACCTTAATCCCTAATTCAACCGAAGCCCTAACAATCTCCTTGACTCTTTTTACGCCTTCTCGGTGGCCGAAAGTACGCGAGAGACCGCGCTCTTTAGCCCAGCGGCCATTGCCATCCATAATGATGGCGATGTGTTTAGGGATCTTAAATTTATCTATCACTGGTGTGTTTTATAATCTATCCCGGGGAAAATATTGTCTTTATACTCAATATCCGCAAGCCACTCCTGGTCGATTGAGTTTGACTTTATATCTTCATAAAGGCGGTTAAACTTCAAAAGATGATCCTTGGTCCTACGTAGCGCATATTCAGTATGTGTTCCGGTTCCTAATATAAAAGCCCAATCAGAACTCTGGGCTAATAATAGCTCGCGCAAGGCCTGATTCAGCGCCCTATTTACTAAACCATTTTCGTTAGGATAGCTTTTAGCTAGCTCAGTCATTCTGCCTGATGCAGCATATAGGTGCCGATAAATCCAGTCATTCTGGCCTTGCAACCACATCTCGCTGTAACCCTTCCAACCCCAGCTGGAATACGACGGAGTAACCACCTGATTCCGCGGGTTCTCCTCTAAATAATCACTAGCCGTAGCAAGGCTTATCTCGTCCTGATCAAAAGCTATCTTTCTGATTAAATATTCAATCCACATAGGGCCTTCGTACCACCAGTGGCCGAATAATTCGGCATCATAAGGAGAAACGATTATCGGCTTTTTTTGCATAAGGCCATAAAGATAATCTATCTGTTTCTGGCGGTTAAACATAAAGTTCCCCGCATGCTCTGCAGCCCTATCCTGAGCCCAACGCGAAACATACGCCTCTTTATTATTCCCTGTACCGGTAATACGATAATATTTTATCCCGGTATTAATTCTAACTCCGTCCGGATGTATATACGGCTTTATATAATCATACTCAAGATCAAAACCAATGTCGCGATAAAACTCACGGTAATTATAATCTCCTGGGTAACCCTCTATCGAAGACCAGACCTGCTTTGAAGATTCGAGGTCTCTTGCAAAACAAGCTACCCCCGTTCCCTTACAATAAACCGGAGCAAAGACCCCGTATTTAGGACGCGGGGTTGCGTGCAATATGCCGTGAGAATCAGTGAAGAAATAACTAATGCCTGACTCTTTTAATATCTCATCGTGTCCCGGATGATAACCACACTCAGGAAGCCATATGCCTTTGGGCTTTCTACCAAAAACGCTTTCGTAATGGCTTACCGCAACTCTAACTTGGGCCTTAACTGATTCCTTGCAGGCATTCATCAATGGAAAATATCCATGAGTTGCGCCGCAGGTAATTACTTCTAATCTCCCTATATCCTGAAAATACTTAAAAGCATTAATTAAATTACGGTTATATCTTAAAAATGTATCTCTGGCTTTAGAAAACTCAGAAAGGTACATCTTAGCAAGTTCATGAAACTCCGGTTGCCAGCGGGTGCGTTCTATCTCTTTGTGGGCCAGCTCTATTAACCTATTAATATGTTTTAGATAACGATCCTGAAGCAGGGAATCACTTAACATCGAGATTAAGGTGGGGCTCAAAGTCATGGTAATGCGGAATTTTACCTTGTCATTAACCAGTCTCTCGAATGCCAAAATTAACGGGACATAAGTCTCAGTAATCGCTTCATAAAGCCAATCCTCCTCCAAGAAGTCTTCATGCTCTGGATGACGCACGTAGGGCAGATGGCCATGCAGGACTAAACAAAGATAACCTTTATGCATTACTTGGTTTCCCTCTCTACAATTGGCGTAATTACACGCTCTTCAACGCAATCAGCGGATACCGACTTAACCGGAATAACCTGTTTGCCATCAGGTAATGCAAAACGTAAAGTAAATGTACCGTCCGGCCTTAAGCTTATGGGTTTAGCCTGAACCGTAACTTTTGCATCCGGTTCAGTTGCGCCATAGACAATTAATTCGCAGTCAACCTTTAGCCAAAAACCGCGTTGCTTAGGTTTCCTTACGGGGCTTGCCATCGAAGCTATACCCGGAGAGCTAATCGCTCTCTCGATCCAACTTTTACCTACGGGAGAACTTCTTCCTAAACCAAAACCCATACCATAAAGCCTTGCGAAGAGATCATCCGGAATCATCCACTCCTCATCAGTAATAGACGATGGACCGTCGAGCGGAGTATGCACTACGTTAGAACGTAAAATTGTTATAAATTTACCATTGGGTAATCTTAATCCTAGATCCACGCACCAAGATCTTCCCGGGCCTGATGTATCAATATACCAGCTGCTGGCAAATTCATTTATCTCTATATCAAAGAATCTATTAGCATTGTTTCCGTTAAAAATAATATTAGTTACATCATATACCCTAAGCAAGCGCCTGGCCTTATAAAAATCATCCTTAAGTTCATTCTTTAATTTCTCTACGGTCTCATGTCTCACTTCCCAGAAAGTAAATAGCCACCAGGGATCGCGCACTAAAAGAACCATCCTGTCTTGACCATAGGTAAAGGGGAGCTCTTGCGGAAGCCCTCTATGCATCCGGCTTGTTTCAGGATGAGAAAATTTAGCCGTACCCACAGTAACCTCCTGAGCTCCAGGAATCTCTTTTTTAAGAACTTTCTGTAAACGCTCCTTAGATTTAACTATTTTTAACTTTTTGCTGGATAAAATTGCTTTCTTCAGGACTTTCTTTTTTGCTTTTGCTCGCGCTAATGCTGCCATAGAGCACCTCCTGTAATAAATTTTGCGATTTACAATGGTTTGCGTAATTAATTAAACAAGCCATTAATTCGTACAGATAACCTACTTCTCTGTTGCTGCGAAAATTATGTCCTCATTAATAAAAAAAGGGATGTGATCCCTTTTAAAGAACTTTAGGCTGTTCTTTTAATAAAGCCTAAATCATTTCTTGGCCTTCTTACCAGACAATACTTGATTAAGCTGCGCTTCCAATGATTCCTTAACCTTAGTAAGTTTTTGTAAATCATCTTTCAGGCTCTGACTAATCATCTGTTCCTGAAGCAGCGCTTTTTTCGAAACCATATGCGCTGTTTTTTCATCGTCCAGCTCTTTATCTTTTACCTTTAATTTATCAATGACCGCTGCCTTCTCCTGATTAAGCTTACCAAACTTTTCTTCCAGGTCCATACGTTGAGCCATCTCTTTTCTACGAGCAGAACCCTGGCTAAAAGAACTAGCGCACGAACCTATATTGAGAATAAAAAGCAATAAAGTCAATATTGCTAATATAATAATAGCCCTACCCTTAATATTCTCTTCCATATTTATTTTTACCTTTTAGTATTACTTAAGGTTTTCTTTTGGCTCAATCAAGGCTCTCTCTTCGCTAGCAACCCCCCTACCCTGACTTACCTTAGCGACCTTTGGCTGAATAACAATCTCAACCCTGCGGTTTAATTTACGTCCTTCCCTGGTATCATTTGAAGCGACTGAACGGTATTCACCAAAACCAATTGCAGAAAGCCTCTGTGGAGCGACACCCTCATCTTTTACCAAGTAATGCAGTACGCTTAAAGCGCGCGCTGAAGATAACTCCCAATTCGACTTCCAGCTTGAATGTTTAATCGGGACATCATCTGTGTAACCTTCTATACCGACATTAAATCCAGCCATATTATCTTTTAATACCACGGAAACTTTATCCAAGAGAGGATAGGCCTCGCTTCTAATTTTAGCTTTACCTGAATCAAAAAGTAGGTCTCCGACAACTGTAATAACCAACCCCTTTTCCATCATCTGCAACTTAACCTGTTTATCGGAAATCTCTTGGCCTAATCTTTCCTCAAGGAGTTTTTTGGCCTGGCTTAATTCATCTAGTTGATTAGAGAGATTCTGGATCGTCTCTTTATCTGAACGCCTGCCGCTCTGAAAAACAAAAGTGCAACCCACTAAAGAAACGCAAGCAGAAATTAAAAATACCGCCTGAAATAATCTTTTCATAAATCACCTCTCCTTTTTTGAAACTTAATTATAACAAAGGGACAAAAGCTAGTCAAGAGAAATAGTATCCTCTCTGGCTGACCCAAAAGAAACCATAACAATTTTAACCTTTAACATATCAACTAGCCGCGCAAGATAGGCCCTTGCGTTGGGATGTAAGTCACGCAAACTCTTTGGCTTATCAAAACTCTTCTCCCAACCAGGTAAATTCTTATAAACCGGAACTGCCTTACTAAGTACCTCGAAATCATCGGGAAACTCATGAAACAGCTTACCTTTGTATTTATAGGCTGTGCATACCTTTATCTCTTTTAAACCATCTAGAATATCTAGCTTCATTATGGCTAGTTCTGTTACGCCATTTAACATAATTGACTGCTTAACTGTAACGCCATCAAACCAACCGCATCTTCTGGGCCGGCCGGTAGTCGAGCCAAACTCATTTCCTTTTTCGCGCATAAATCTACCAAAGTCAGCGTCAAACTCAGTCGGGAATGGACCTTCTCCTACCCTTGTAGTGTAAGCCTTGGCTACTCCGATAACTTTATCGATCTTAACCGGAGAAACCCCCGTACCAATACAGGCGCCTCCGCTGGTCGCCGAAGAAGACGTAACAAAAGGATAGGTTCCAAAATCGATATCCAGAAATGTTCCCTGCGCGCCTTCAAAAAGGATATCTTTTTTCTTATCAATTGCTTGATTCAACAAAAGAGCAGTATTAGTTATATAAGGCGCAAACAGCTTTCCGTATTTCAAATATTCTTTATAGATGGCTTTAAAATCAAAACCCGGATGATTGTAAACTTTTTTGAAGATTTCGTTTTTTTCTTTCAGGTTATCCTCTAGCTTATCCTTTAAGACCTTAGGATTAAGCAGGTCGATCATCCTGATACCACAACGGATAATTTTATCAGCATAGCACGGGCCAATACCCCGTCCAGTGGTGCCAATCTTATTTGCTCTTTTGGTCTCGCGTAATTGATCAAGTATTCTATGATATGGTAAAATTACATGCGCAAGTGAAGAAATCTTTAGACGTCCCTTAATATCGATATTCGCCTGTTTTACGCCAGATATCTCTTTGAGTAAAACCGCCGGGTCAACCACTACGCCATTACCAATACAGCAGATCTTATTTTTATGCAGAATACCCGAAGGCATAAGATGAAAAATATAAGTCTTCTCGTCTACAACCACGGTATGCCCTGCGTTATTACCACCCTGGTAGCGAACGATATAATCTACCTTTGCAGATAAGATGTCGATAATCTTGCCCTTACCTTCGTCTCCCCATTGTGTACCTACAAGCACTATATTCATTTTATGGCACCATAGTAAAAATTTTACGTGCGATATCTGGATTTTTAGCGATAAACTTCAGCTCCTCGTCAATCAGCGGTTCCTGGTTATGCACATTGGCGTATCTAACTAATTCCAATACTTCGGTCGCCTCAGCGTCATCCTTAAAAACAACCTCTAACTTTTCATAAACGTTTCTAAAACCTTTTATCCCGGAATATTCGCCGGCGGTTATCTTTCTACCCGTCTCAATAATCTCAGGCTCTCCCCTGCCTAATTCCTCATAATCGTAAAGTTCATAATTACGCCTATCCTTTAACGCGCCATCCGCGTGTATGCCGGATTCATGGGCAAAGGCATTGGCTCCTACGCCGGGTTGATTTATAGGAATCGGCACACCGAAGGCATAAGAGGCATACTTGCATATCTTCCAGGCATTCTTTAGATTAACCCTTTCATCAAGTATATAATCCTGCATACCACTTCCGTATTTTAACGCCAGAATCACAGAGACTAAATCTGCATTTCCGGCGCGTTCTCCCATTCCATTAACACAAGTGTTTATATAAGCGTCGCACCCCGCATCATTAGCTGCCTTAGCGCCTGCAATCGAATTAGCTACTACGAGCCCTAAGTCATTATGGCAATGCACCTCTATAGGAATACCTACGGCTTCTGCCAATAGTTTTATTCTCTCATAAATAGTAAAAGGAGTATCGCAGCCTAAAGTATCGCAATAGCGAATTCTATCTGCGCCTGCCTTTTTTGCTGCTTGGGCAAATTCAATTAAATATTCTATTCTGGTACGCGAGGCATCTTCAGCATTAACACCTATTGATTCAGCGCCACGCTCAGTAGCTTCTTTAACTGCCTCAGCCATCTCTTTTATTACCGACTGATGATCAAGCTTCCCTTTAAACTTATGCAAAATCATCTGATCCGATGTTGAAATAGAGAGATTCATATGCTTAAGTTGCGGGACTAACTTGAGAGAATTCTTCACATCATCCCGAGTTGCCCGAAGCCAACCTTCTAGCCTAATCGGAGAAAGAATGCCTTTTTTTGCCAACTCCAAATTAGCATTTAAATAATTCGTCTCGTGGCGAGTAAGCGGGAATCCAAACTCCGACTGAAAAATACCCATCTCATTCAGGTAAATATTAAGCATAGTCTTTTGCAGTTTAGACAGACATATGCGCGATGTCTGCACGCCATCTCGGTCAGTAACATCGATAATATAAATCTTATTTTTCTCGCTCAACTTAGATCACCTCCTGATTATTCTCTTAAACTCATCTCTAGAGAGGACACCATTAGAAGTAAAGATTTCCTGATTATTCAATAGATAAGTTGGGCCATACATTATTCTAAGTTCTTTATTTAAGCCACAATTTTCTTTTAACAATGCCCTGCCTTCAGCTCCCCTGGCGCAAGATTTGATCTTTTCATTATCGGCACCAGAAAGACAATCCTCCCACCAAGAACTATTGATATTGTTTGCTCGACAAGTTAGATACGGCCAGAAATATTTAGGATAATATTTCTGAATGCAGACTGCACGTTCATCTTCTTCCGTCTCAGCCAGGCCACCTGGCGAACTTATCGAACCTTGATCTGCAAAAACAAGAAAATGTAATACCGGGTTAAATTCCCTTATCATATCCAATAAAGCAACCGTATTTTTATCATAGAGACTAAGAAATAAATCCAATTTTCCTTCAATCTTTTCACGACCAATAAAATAAGTTAACCCCCCCACCTCGGGTTTTAATAAATAGGCTGACCCTTTATCTTCCAAATTTACCTTTAAACTGTCAAAATTACTTTCTCCCTCTGCTTCTTTGCTTACTAAGTAGACAGGTAAACCGATTAATTTGAGATCTTTAATAAGCTTAACTGCATTTTTATCCGGGTAATATATATATGAAACAACGAGCCCGGCGAACTGCTTCTTAAAATAGCTGACTACCGGTTCGGTATTACAGGTTAAGCACTCCTTGGATGTAATTACCGTCAAGAGGATCTTTTTAGCCTCCTTAAATGAACAGGAGGAATTAATGCTTGCGGCGTTTTCACATGAGCCAATAAATCCGGTCTTTTTACAATTTTCATCGGAAAAACAGCGCGGCAATATAGTCTGTATTGCAGCATCATCGGTAGTCTTGTCCGATACCCTTATCTCATCAACTCCCAGACTTTCCAACTTATTATTCTTAATTGTAAAACTAGCTTTACAGAGCCGACGACCCTGCCAGGATGGCCTTAAAATAAATGTTTTACCGACCTTAACGTATGGGACGGCGTCCTTTTCATGAGAATGTCCATCAATAATAACATCAATATCGGGAACCTTTTCTAAAAGAATTAAATCTTCAGGCTCTCCAAGATTACTTAATAGGATTATTAACTGTACGCCTTTTTTCTTAAGCGAAGTAACAGTCTCTGCCAGGGCACTCTTTGGCTCAACAAACTTTAAATCGCCTGCTTTATTTTTTGCCGCAGCATTAGTCAAACCGATAATCCCAATCTTAAACCCCGCGGCTCCTTTAATTATATAGGGTAGGCTTCCTTTAGCCCTTAAATTAGCGCTAAGGAAATTCAATTTTACCTTGCCTATACTTGCTTCAAGGTAATCCTTACCGAAATTAAATTCATCATCGCTAAGCGCTACAGCATCATATTTCATTAGCTCCATAGCGTTAAGATAAACGCTCGTACGTTGTTTATCAATCTGTGCATTCAGGGTTTGCTGATCAAGTGGGCCGCCGGCAGAAAAATTACCCGAATCTAGAATTAGGACATCGGGAGACTCAAGCTTTAATCGTTTAATTAAGGTTGCCCTCCTTGCGACTCCACCATCCGGCTCAATAGGGCAATTGCAAGGATAAAGCATAGCATGTGTCTCGCCGGTATAAATAATGGTAAGTTCGCCATTCTTAGCATTAGCCTTTTTTGTAATCGCAAGGAAAAGCGCTAAAACAGTAATCAATAGGATCAATGTAATACTTTTCTTCATAACCTTATGCCTTTAACAGTGAGAATATTCTCTAATTTCTTAATCTGCTCAATAGTCTCTGCAGAAACAGGGCTATCTACGGTCAAAACGCTAATTGCCTTTCCACCCGGATTGTCCCGACCAAAAGTCATAGCCGCAATATTTATATTGTGCTTGCCTAAAAACGTCCCTAAACTTCCGATAAGACCAGGCCTATCCCAATTTTCAATATAAATCATCTCGTCGGTAGGCGCAAGATCTACATAGTATTCGTCAATCTTTACAATCCTTGTTTTCTTATTACTCGAGAGAGTACCAGATACCATTCTTGTCTCTTTATCAGTCTTTATCTGTAGCTGGATAAGATTAACGAATTCATTCTCCTTAGAAGATTTTGCTTCTTTAATTTTAATTCCCCGTTCTTTGGCCAAAGAAACGGCATTTATAAAATTTACCGTTTCTTTTAGTATTGGAGAAAGTAGCCCCTTAGAGATCGCCATAGTCAGAGGACTTAAATCATAAGCGGCAATCTCTCCGCTATAACTTATATCTAATTCTTGAAATCTGCCTTCGACAAGTTGAGAACAAAAAGCGCCTAATTTCTCGGCTAGTGCCATGTAAGGATCAAGCATCTTACTAACTTCGGCCTCTAAGCACGGATAATTAGCAGCGTTACGGATCCCTCTACCTAAAAGCGCATCGCGCACAATCTCAGCTACTTCAATAGCCACATTAACCTGGGCCTCTTCGGTAGATGCGCCTAAATGCGGAGTAAGAATTATATTATCGAGTTTCAAAAGTTCACTGTCAGCAGTTAACGGCTCTTTCTCAAAGACATCCAACGCAGCCCCCGCGACCTTTCCTTCTTTAACTGCAGCTATCAAAGCCTGCTCATCAATAATCCCTCCTCTTGCGCAATTAATAATACGCACGCCTTTCTTCATAATCTTAAACTGCTCGGCAGATATCATATGTTTTGTTTCTTCGGTCATCGGGGTATGCATAGTAATATAATCTGCGGCTTGAAATAATTCTTTTAGCTCGACAATTTTAATACCCAGCGATTCCGCAACTTCGCGCGATAAGAAAGGGTCATATGCCTCTACAATCATCCCAAAAGATAAAGCCCTTTTTGCCACTTCTCTCCCGATCCTGCCAAAACCTATAATCCCAAGAGTTTTCGCGTAAAGCTCAACCCCCATAAACTTTGAACGTTTCCATTCAGCCTTCTTCATCGAAGCGTTTGCCTGAGGTATATTGCGCGAAAGCGAAAGTATCAGACTTAGCGCGTGTTCTGCCGTAGAAACAGTGTTTCCTCCGGGCGTATTCATAACAATAACGCCTTTTTGAGTTGCAGCACCGAGATCAACATTATCCAGCCCAACACCTGCCCGGCCTACTACCTTAAGCTTTACCGCCGCATCGAGCAGGTCTTTATTGACCTTAGTAGCACTTCTTACTAAAAGAGCATCATAATCCTTAATAACTGACTTTAGTTCTTCCGGCTTTAAATCAGTCTTAATGTCCACTTGGAATTCTTTAATATCTTTAAGAATTTTTAATCCTTCGTCTGAGAGTGGATCACTCACTAAGATTTTAATCATCGGTTACTCCTTATTTATTTCAGAAATATTTCTTCTGCTGCTTTAACCCCCGAACCCATTTGAAATTTATAACCCATTTGTGTCAGCACCTTCTCAAGACATGAAATACCGGCGATAATGTCGAACTCTTCGATAAAACCCATATGTGCAATTCTAAAGACTTTACCTTTTAACTCATCTTGCCCTCCGGCAATGGTTACTCCGTAGGTATCGCGCATAGTTTTAACCAGTTTTTCTCCATCGATTCCAACAGGCGCTTTAACTGATGTTACAACATCCGAAGCAGCGGTGGGTGCAAATAATTCAAGCCCTAATGCCTTCATTGCTGCGCGCGTTGCGTCAGCCATTTTTCTATGACGTCTAAAAATATTCTCTAAACCATCTTGCTTTATAATCCTAAGTGCCTCAACAAGGGCAATGATCAGAGTGATTGCCGGAGTAAAAGGAGTGTCATTCTTATCAATAGCCTTCTTTGACTTCCTTAAATCAAAGTAATAACGCACTGACTTTGAAGCTTCGATCATCTTCCAGGCTTTAGCGCTTACCGAGATAAAACCTAAACCAGGCGGAAGCATTAAACCTTTCTGTGAACCGGAAACTACTAGATCACAACCCCAGGCATCGGTCTTTAAATCAATAGCTCCTAGTCCGCTTATGGCATCAACCACTAAAACTGCATGCGTATTCTTAACAACATTACCAATTGCCTCGATATCATTAACCACACCTGTTGAAGTCTCACAATGCGTAGTGAATACAACCTTAATATTAGGGTTAGCTTTTAATCTTTTCTCTATATCTTTAAAATCTACTGCCTTGCCCCATTCCACATCCAGGACTTCGGCATTAATCCCGTAAGCCTTGCAGATCTCAGTCCATCTCTCCCCGAATTTTCCTCCCTGTATCAAAAGTGCGGTATCACCGGGCGAAAGAAGATTAATTACTGCGGCCTCCATCGCGCCGGTACCAGAAGAGGCTAGAATAAATACATCACCGGAAGTCTGAAAGACATATTTAATCCCTTCGGTTGCCTCAATTAAAATCTCCTGAAATTGCGGGGTGCGATGATGAATAATCGGCCTAGCCATCGCCTCCATTACTTGCGGTGGTAGAGGTGTAGGTCCTGGGGTAAGTAGATAATTTTTCCTCATGACAAAGAAATCCTCCTATCTTTTAAGGTATATTATATTTAGAAAATAAAATTCTTATTTCTTTTTATTCGGGATAATTACTTCGTCAACGAGCCCATAGGCCTTAGCTTCAGCAGCAGACATAAAATAATCCCTATCAGTATCCTTTTGCACCTTTTCCAATGATTGCCCTGTGTGCTGAGCAAGTATTTCATTTATCCTATCGCGCATCTTTAAGATCTCCTGGGCATGACGGGAGATATCTTCAGCCTGTCCCTGCACGCCACCCCAGGGTTGATGGATCATCACCCTTGAGTTAGGAAGAGACTGGCGTTTTCCCTTAGTCCCTGCGCACAATAAAAGTGCCCCCATGCTTGAGGCCTGCCCTACGCAATAAGTAGCGATATCGCATTTCACAAACTGCATAGTATCGTATATAGCAAGACCGGCGGTAACTGAGCCTCCCGGAGAATTAATATATACATTTATATCTTTACCTACATCTTCCATCTGCAAAAATAAAATCTGAGCAATAATTAAATTGGCGACATAGTCATCTATGGGAGTACCTATAAAAAGTATGCGATCTTTTAAAAGCCTTGAATAGATATCATAGGCGCGCTCATAGCCTCTTGAGGTCTGCTCAATAACCATAGGGACTAAAGTCTGATTTTTAATCTCCATTCCAACCTCCCTGTTATGTTTTTTATTTAACTTATATTCCAATCTGCCTCCCTCATGATAAACTCCATAACTTTTCGCGGCATATGTTCATCCTGGGCGACATTCTCCTTCTTAGCTATTGCCGCAAGCACCAAATAAACTTTAACCTGTTTCTCTGATTCAGGGATTAATTCCTCGCGAATCTTTTTCTCCTGTTCATCTATTTTTTCGCGGCTCATTCCTTTTAAAGCTAAATCCACTTTAGCCTGCCTGACCATATCCTCAAGCTGGCGCTTAACCAGAGACTGCGGAAGCTTGAAATCCAGCCCCTTAACCAGGCTTTCAATAATATTACTCTCTGATTTTTGACGCTCTGAATTTTCTTTCTGCACAAAGATCTGCTTCTCTAGCACCTTCTCTAGCTGTGCCATATTCGGATAGCCTAAAGACTTGGCCAGGTTATCATCTATTTTCTCAAACTTGCGCGACTCTTTTATTGAATCAACGGCGCGCTTAATTTCGTCAGCAGAAACATTTTCACTCTTATAATTTATTTTAATACCCTTATAGTCTTTAACGCTGATTTCAGGACTTACTTCAACCTTTGCCTTAAAAGAGAGTAGCTCCCTCTCAAGCTTCACATCAGTTATCTCGGGCATCTCAATAACATCAAGCCCTTCTTTATTAATCGCCTCATTATAGATATCCGGAACCAGCTCCTTTAATACCTGCTCATGCGCAAGTGCGGCATAATTCTTTTCTAAAATATCACGCGGGGCATTCCCCGGTCTAAATCCCGGAACCTTTGCCTCCGAGCCTATGCGCTTAAAGACATCTTCAAATTTATTTTTTACTACATCTCCACTTATCTCTACATTAAGCTCTCTTACGTTACTATCAATCTTCTTTACCTCGGTCTTCATTTTATCCTTTCTTACATCCTGAATTTCTCACCCAAATAAATCGAACGGGCTTGTGCGTTATTAATAAGTTCATCGGCTGTACCTGAAATAAGAATCTTACCTTCGGCGATCAAATACGCCCTATCAGTGATAGAGAGTGTCTCTCTCACATTATGATCCGTAAGTAAAATTCCTAAACCTTTATCCCTTAATTCCTTAATAATCTCCTGCGCCTCATTAACTACGATAGGATCAATGCCGGAGAACGGTTCATCTAAAAGTATGAAGGATGGATTCGTTACTAGCGCGCGGGTAATTTCGAGCCTGCGTCTTTCGCCTCCAGATAAAGTATAAGCTTTGCTCTTTGCAAGATGCGCTATATTTAGTTCATTAAGCAAACTCTCCAAACGATGCTTTCTTTCTGGCCTGCTAATAGGGAGTGTCTCTAAGATTGCCATGATATTCTCTTCGACTGTGAGCTTACGGAATATGGATGCTTCTTGCGAAAGATAACCAATGCCAAAATGAGCGCGTTCATGAATAGGTAAATTAGTTATATCGTAATTGTCAAAGACTATCTTTCCGCGGTTAGGAGGAATGATTCCGACTACCATATAAAAAGTAGTTGTTTTACCGGCGCCATTAGGGCCCAGGAGTCCGACGATCTCTCCGCGCTTAACCAGGATGTCTACGCCCTTAACTACTTCTCTGCCGCCGTAAGATTTACTTAGCCCTTTAATTTCCAAAAGATGCATTTTTAAAATCCTCTGTGGTATAAAAAACTAGCTTCGGTCTACCGCTTAGTATTATCTTTTTATCAATAGCTGTATAAACTGCTTCGTCGCTATAAGAGGTATTCTCACCGCGTACAATCCTAACATTGCCTCGAGCCACGATCCTGTCAATCTTATTGTTTCCCATAAGGCTTGGGGCCTTATTTGATACTACGTCTTTGGATTTCCCTGAGCTAAAATATAAATCCATTGCATCGCTATAAATTACAGAATCAATCCTCTCTACCCTGACATTATCATTAAAGGTAGCAACATTCTTATCGTAATCTATGGTCAGAGGACCGTCGCAAGTAACCACAACCTTATCGCTCACGCTCATCTCTCCTGCCTTAAGCGAAGGAGGAGTGGGATTAATATCCAACCTTACGTCTTTATTAAGCGCAACTTTTTTTAAGCGCTGCTCTCCATGAGCCCCAATCCCCGTAAGATTCATATTATCTTTTTCTATATTAACCCTATCCAGCGTAGTAACTATCTCATTCTTCCTATCCCAATCCATAGAATTAGTGGTAAGCTTAGTCCCTTTTGAAGTAGTAATTACCACATCCTTTTCTAAGTGCACTTTGCCGTCTGCCTTATTAAAATCTCCTGTCTTAGAAGTAAGGTTAACATCCTCATCTTTACCGTAAAGATTTCCTTCAACGTCTTTTAATTTTACCGTATCCGCAAAAATCTCAGCTTCTTTACCGGCAATATCCCAACTCTTCTTACCCTTATCAGCGTATCCTGCTAAAGAAAAACCGCTGATCTGCTGGTCAGATTCTACGCTTGGGGTACTTTTCACCGCTAAACAGTTAGTTACTGATAAAAAGAAGATAACTAAGATAAAAAAGAGCTGTTTAAGCTTCATAAAATTTTACAATATCATTCCATTTGCCCTGCGCCTTAAGAATCAATTCGGCAACTTCGCGCACAGCGCCTCTACCTCCATGCTTTATAGTAATATAAGAGGCTACCTGTTTAATTTCAGGACAGGCATTAAAGACTGCAACCGGAAAACCAACAAGTTTCATTAAGCCTAGATCCACAAGATCATCGGCGACAAAACAAACTTCATCTTTAGAAACATTATATTTCTTTATAATTTTATCAAGGATAGCGCTTTTGGGTGAGACATCACCGAATACTTCAGCTACCCGCATGTCTTTGGCCCTTGGCTTAATCGCCCGCGAGCTCTTAGCAGTCACAATTATGGTCTTTATACCTACTTTGCTTAAAAGATAAACGCCTAACCCATCATGCACGTCAAAGAACTTTGAATCCCGGGCCTTAGAATCATAAACAATGCGGCCGTCAGTAAGCACTCCATCCACATCCAATAATAGAATCTTTATCTTTTTTGCGTGCTCTTTTAAATCTTCAGTAATGGGATTATTGAACATGCCTTAAGCTAATCCTGCTTTTAAAAGATCCTGCACATCTAAAAGTCCAACCGGCTCTCTTTTAATATTTACTACCGGTAATTCATCAATTCTTTTCTCCTGCAAGATGCGCATAGCCTCGGCTGCCAGCATATCCTTATAAACTACAGTAGGATTCTTGGTCATTACCTCTTTAATCTTGCGTACAGAAAGATTACGATCAATCTCCACATGGCGGCGCAGATCTCCGTCAGTAAATATACCTATTAACTTCCCGGCTCTATCTATTACTGTAGCCGAACCTGCGCGGGCCTGAGTAATCTTTAAAAGCACCCTTGAGACCAATTCATTCTCTTTAACTATCGGGTTAGCTTTGCCTGAGCGCATAATATCTTCAACCTTCAAAAGCAGGCGCTTGCCTAAAGCACCACCGGGATGAAAGAATGCAAAATCTTTTTCTTTAAAACCTTTTAATTCCAATAAGCAGACCGCTAGGGCATCAGCCATAGCTAGAGTTGCGGTAGTAGACGCCGTAGGCGCAAGACCTAAAGGACATGCTTCTTTCTTTACGGATACATCTAAGACTAAATCGCTATATTTTGCTAAAATAGACTTTGTGTTACCGGTAAGCGCAATCACTTTAGCACCTATCTTCTTTAATAGCGGGAGAAATTGCTTCATCTCTTCGGTCGAACCGCTATTAGAAAGTATAATAACTACATCGTCGTTTGTAACCTTACCTAGATCGCCGTGAATTGCTTCAGCAGTATGCAAAAATAGACTAGGTGTACCGGTTGATGCAAGAGTAGCAGAAAATTTCTGAGCGATAATCCCGGTCTTACCCATCCCGCTTACGATTACCCGACCTTTTGTCTTCAGGATTAAACTTACTGAATCTTTAAAATTCTTACCCAGGCGCTTTTTTAAATCTTTAATTGCGCCTGCCTCGATATCAAAAACCTCTCTTGCCCTTTTAATCACATCTATCTTCATAATGCTGCCTCTATCTTTTTAATTTGTTTAAGTAGCCTTTCCAAATCTTTTAGATTAATCATATTGGCTCCGTCGCAAGGCGCTTTATCCGGATCAGGATGCACTTCCAGAAACAGGCCATCGCAACCAAAAGCTACGGCTGAGCGCGATAATCCATCCACGAACTTTCTTTCTCCTCCGGAACAAGTTCCCTTCCCACCGGGAATCTGAATACTATGGGTTGCATCATAGATAACCGGATAACCAAAATCGCGCATTATCTGTAGCGCCCTAAAATCCGTAACTAAATTATTGTAACCAAAACTTACCCCCCGCTCAGTAATGATAATCTTCTTATTGCCTACGGATTCAATTTTCTTGATAATCGGCAAGATATCCCAAGGAGCCAAGAATTGCCCTTTTTTTATATTCACAACCTTGCCGGTTTTAGCTGCGCTTACTATAATATCCGTCTGGCGTGATAAAAAAGCCGGAATCTGGATAATATCCAAGACTTTCGCAGCCTCTTGCATATCCTTAGCGCAATGCACATCGCTTAATACCGGAACCTTGATCTGCTGCTTAACCTTATTTAAAACCTCAAGGCCTTTTTTTATCCCCGGCCCGCGATAAGAATCTACGGAGGTACGGTTAGCCTTATCAAAGCTGGATTTAAATATATAAGGAATACCTAACTTAACAGTAATATCCTTAATTCTTTTGGCGGTATCAAGACATAACGTTTGGGATTCGATTACGCAGGGTCCGGCAATAAGCACCAAAGGCCTGGAATTACCGAGCGGAATATTTTTTACCATTACCTCATGCATTATATCTTCTCTTCTCTTAAATAAGCCTCAACCTTCTCTAGGTCGCTTTGAGTATCTACGCCTACGGTATCATACTTTGTTTCAATAACCTTAATCCTAAAACCACCATCCAGAACCCTTAACTGTTCAAGTTTTTCAATCTGTTCTAAAATAGAAACGGGTAGATTTCTATAGGTAAAGATAAAATCTTTGGTATAGGCATATAGCCCGATATGCTTAAAATAAACCGGATCTTTAATTTCGGAATTATTCGCAAAATAAGGAATGGCTGAGCGTGAGAAATACAAGGCAAAATTATTTCTATCCACTACCACCTTAACTACATTCGGATCGCTAACAGACTGTGCATCATCTATCCTTTTCATAAGCGTAGCCATATTTAAACTTTTATCTTCTAAAAGCGCACGCGCTACGCTATCTATCATCGTAGGATGAATCAAGGGCTCATCCCCTTGGATATTCACCACTATCTTTACATCCAGAGGATTTATCACTTCGCTTATCCTATCTGTCCCGCAGGTATGATCCTTAGAAGTAATCACAACTTTTGCCCCAAATTCCTGAGCAACTCTGGCCACTGATTCGTTATCGCAAGCGATAATTATATCGTCTAAACACTTTGCCTGCTTTGCCCTCTCCCAGACATGCTGGATCATGGGTTTACCGAGTATTTTAGCCAAGACCTTACCTTCGAATCTTGTGGAAGAATACCTAGCAGGAATTACTCCGATCACATCCATAGCTAACCCAACCTCTCTAATAGTTCATCACGGGTAGTTGTAGCCGTGCCAACTTTTCCGACTACGATACCTGCTGCATAATTAGCAATATGCGCTGCCTCTAATTTACTTGCACCGGCGCACAAACCAAGTGTAAAAGTGGAAATTACCGTATCCCCTGCTCCAGAGACATCAAATACCTCCTGAGCTACGGTCGGAATATGGGTCATGCGGCCGCCCTTCTCAAATAACTTCATTCCCTGCTCACCCAAAGTCACCAATAAAGACTCAAGGTTTAAATATTCTAAGATTTGCTGACCGGCAAGATTTATATCTTTATCGGTGAAGAGTTTATCGCTATCAAGTTTCAACTTATTTTTATTATCCTTAATCTTTAAATTCCTTACCGCATTCTCAAGCTCCTTACGGTTAGGCGTAATTGAATTTACCCCTACGTAATATTGAAAATGGTCTTCTTTCGGATCAACCATTATAATCTTATTATGCGAGCGAGCAAGAGAGATAACGCTCCCAAGCAACTGGGCGTTAATTACCCCCTTACCATAATCTTCGATAATCACCGCATCAAAATTTTTGATATTCATTTTAATAAAATTAAAAATCTTATGCGTTGTCTCTTTTGCTAAAGGCGCGGTATGCTCCCAATCAACTCTGACTATCTGTTGATGCCCTGCAATAATCCGGCTTTTTACAGTCGTATATCGAGTAGATTCCTCAAATATCCCCTTAGTATTTATCTTATTATTTTCTAGCTCTGTTAAAAGCACCTGGGCGTTCTTATCGCTGCCGAGTACTCCCGCTAAATACACATCTGCTCCGTATGAACGGATATTATTCGCTACGTTCGCAGCCCCTCCCGGAACATGTGTTTTTTTATTTGCCCAGACTACTGGAACAGGGGCCTCGGGAGAAATCCTCTCTACCTTTCCCCAGATGTATTCATCAAGAATCAAATCCCCGATGACAAGAACTTTAGATCTATTGAGTTTCTTGATTATTTCTTTAAGATTCTTCATAACCTCTCCGTTACTGCCTGCGCTAAAAGCGGGAGCATTATTTCGTGGTGACCGATAATATAATAACCTTTACCGCCGGATAGAACCGGTCGCGTCACTACATTCTGCTGCGGCCGGTAGTGGTGAATCATATCAAAATTTGCAGTAGTAAAATCTTTCACTTTTCCACCAAGATTGCGCGCAAGATTAAGCGCCTTAAGGAATACCTCCGGCATAATTACCGTTGAACCAAAATTTAAAACCACTCCGCCATTATTAAGTGAACTTATATGCTCTACTAAAGTATAAAAATCGCGCTGGGAACCTTCGGCAGTAAGCCCGGCATCAAAAGAAGGATGCTGGTGGATAATGTCTGTTCCGATAGCCACAAATACGCAAAGCGGGATCTTCTGCTTATAAGCTGCTAGCAATAAACTTAGGTTTTTATGCGGCAATTTTGTTTCATCTATCTTCTTGGCTACTGCATAACCTAAGCCTAAGCCATCAGCTACTCCGTCGACAACAGCGTTATTTAAGAAATCGGCGGTCTCCCGGCCCATCCCGAATTTACCGGTTTTTAAATTCTCCGCAACATCTTCAGAAGTCTTCCCCTGAAGGGTTAGTTCAAAATCATGGATTATACCGGCTCCGTTAAGGCATACGCAAGTAATAACCTTCTTTTTAATCAGCTCAATTATCACCGGATTCAGCCCGCATTTTATCACATGCGCGCCAGCCATTAAGATCACGGCTTTCTTCTGCTTTCGAGCCTTAACTATGCTTTCAACAATAGAGTGTATCTCCTTAGCCTTTAAGATATTAGGAAGGGAATCCATAAAGCTAGAGAAACTCCTCCCCTTAGCCGGTATCTTGGCAAAATCTGTCGATTTTACCTTGCTAAAACGGGTCTTAATTGAATATGTCTTTACTTTGTTTAAGTTAATCATGGCGAAGCTATAATTTTAACATAATTTACTGTTAAATCAACTAGATATTTCATGCGCCTCAACTTGACTTGATTTCGAGCAGGGCGTGTCGGCAAGGAGCGGGCATGGTTCCGTCACCTTAGTGTCAGAGAGCGACGCAGCCGACCCGAGCTTAGTTTTGCCACGCTAGGGCAAAACAAGCGTCCCTGCGAGAAACAAGACAAGGTGAGACGCTAATGTTGATTAATAATTACACTAGCCGCTTCAACCACATCCTCAACGCTTATCGCCTTAAGACAGGCGAATTCCTTCTTGCAATTATGAGCCAAACACTTAATGCACCCAACCTCTTTATGCAAGAATTTATCTTTAGGGCCCACTGGCCCCCAACGCTTAGGACTCAAGCCTGCCTGATTCCTTCCGAAAATTGAGATTACCGGCGTACCTACGGCTGATGCAATATGCACCGGGCCTGAATCATTTGAAATAAAAAGTGTACATCTTTTTAATAAACTGGCTAATTGACTAATCGATGTCTTACCTACGAAATTAATCACCGGTATATGTATGCGCTTAATTAAATCTTCGGCAAGCCCCATTTCATTTGGGGCGCCGACAATTAAAACTTTAAACCCGTATTTTTGCGCTAATTTTTCGGCTAATTCAGCAAAACGTTCTACCGGCCAAATCTTAGAAGGACAGCTGGCAGCCGGATGAATTGCTAATAATTTATCTTTCGACCATAAACATTGAAACTGAAACATCTCTTCGATCTTCTTTTCAGATTCTTCTTTAATCGGCATATACAATCTTTTATCTTCTGCTTTAATCCCTAGAAAATTTAATAAACCAAGGTTATATTCTAACTCATGCTTTTCCCCGAATTGTTTGGTATGCGTTGACTTACTAGTAAGCAAAAACCCTAACTTCCGGTTTAACCCTATCCTCCTGGGAACCCCAGCGAGGAAAGTAATTAAATGCACGCGGTTAGTCGGATGTAAGACTAGCGCTAGATCAAACTTCTTTTTATTAAGATCTTTGGCAAACTTAATTGAACTTATCCAAGTCTTATGCTTTGTGTCTTTATCATAAATAATCACCTGGTCTAAATAAGGATTGCCTTCGATAATCTCCCTGGCATACGCAGAAACCATCATCGCAAGAAAAGCATTTGGATATCTCTCTCTAATCGCCTTAATTACAGGAGTAGATAAAAGCACATCTCCGATTCTATCAGTACGTACAATTAATATACGCTTAAGATCTTGCGGGATTTTACTTATAACTTTTTTCTCTAATCTGTCTTTTACCTCTCTAAAGACATCGTCAACCTGCACCCGGGATAGACATTCTAAAGTCCCAAATCTGCATACAGCCTTTTCGCACGGTCTGCAGAAGATCTCTTTCTTTACCACAGAAGAATCTTGTGACCATGGGGCGTATTTTTCATCATCGGTAATTCCAAATATAGCTACAACCGGAATATCAAAATAGCTAGCAATATGCATTACTGCACTATCATTACATATTAAAAGGTTAGATTTCTTTATAAGCGCAGCTAATGCACCTAAGTTTGTTCTGCCGCTTAAGTCCAGGACTTGACTTTTTAACTCCTTAGCAATAGACTGGCTTAACGCAACATCTCCTTTATCCCCCACCAGAATTATTTTCACAGATAATTCATTTACTAACTTAAAAATTAATTGCACAAATCTTTCCCTGGGCCATTTCTTGCTACCACTCCTGGCTCCGGCAGAAACTACTACCAATCTATCGTCTTCACGTATATTATTTTCTTGCAATATCTTTTTAATAAACTCCTCATCGGCACGAGCGATATTAAAAGTTTTATCCACGGGCTTAGCTAATTCATTCCCTAACCGTAAACTCTTGACTCTATAAAGATGCCTATCTTTCATATGTTGTATATACCTAGGTATCATTAGGAATGGGGAAGTCCTAAACCTAGTTGGCAAAATCGCTCCCAGAAAGGAGTTACGTAAATCCACTATCAAATCAAAATTTTCTCTTCTTAGATTATTAAATAATTCTAGCTTCTGCGCAAGGTGAGCATACTTATCGTAGACAATAAGCTTATTGATGTACGGGCTATTAACAAACAGCTCTTTTGGCCTAACGCCGCAAATTACGCTAATCGAAGCATTGGGAAAATTCTGACGCAGGAAATCTAGGACCGGCAAAGTCAATACTACATCACCGATATTACTTAATGTTATAAATAAGATTTTATTAACCATTGGTAAGTCTTAGTAACTTTACTTGATTTATTACGTCATCTACTGTAACTGCCTTCATGCAACGGCTATCTTTACAGTTAACTTCATAACAAGGGATAACGCAGCCTACGTCTTTTTGCAGAATGACTACATTTTTCACAGGATAAGGCCCGGTAATCAAGGTTGAGGTCGGACCGAAGATTGCAATAATCTTCTTTGCACCTACGCTATTGGCAATATGCAAAGGCCCTGTATCAGCAGTAATAAATATATCCGCTCTCTTAGCTAATGCCCCAAGCTGTTTTAAATTAAATACTCCACAGGCAATTATCGGCTTATTTACCATCTCATCCTGGATATGTTTAGCCAAAGATATATCATTATGGGAACCGGTAAGTACCACTTTGGCTTTGAAATCATGTATTAATTTGTCCGCAAGACGCGCCCAATGATCTTTTGGCCAACGCTTAGCCAACCAGTTTCCTCCAGGATTCAGCACAACTACAAAATCTTCCTTTGCTACCGTATTCTTGCTTAAGAATTTTTCAACGAATTCTAAGTCCTCATTTCCAAAAAAGAATTCCGCAAACCTGTCTTCAATCTTTAAACCCGCCTTTTCAATAACATCCAAATAATAATCTATACGATGCAAAGAATCTCTATGCGGAGGTATGATTTTTTTTGTAAGTAGAAAGCCTCTCTTCTTTGTATGGTGCCCTATCCTTTCAGGGATACCCGCAAGCCTGCAGATTAAGGCGCGGCTGAAAGAACGGTGCAATAAATAAGCAATATCAAATTTCTTAGCCTTAAGTATGCGAATAAAATCTAAACGCTGAAGGACATTTCTATGCCGGTCTTTTTCGTCAAAGATAATTATTTCGTCTAAATGCGGATTACCTTTTAGCACCGGATAGCACCTGCTGGGTATTACGCAGGCAATAAAACTATGCGGGAAATTACGTCGAACATTTCTAATTACAGCGGTAGAGAATAAAACATCTCCTAGCCAATTAACATTAAAAATAAGGATGCGTTTAGCAGAATGCTCTTTACTCATTAATTTGTACGGCTGTGCTTCCGAAATGAATTATAATAACCGCTCACCCTTGCCCAAAAATCAATTAGATTATCCGAACTTGCAGAAATACGTACTCTTTTAATTAAATATGGATCGAAATTAGAAAACCTCTTCCCCAAAGTTGTCCCTACGGCAAACTTATAACCTGCCTGGACTACCAAATCTTTAATATGTGCATTAAATCTACCGGAAGGATAACAAAATACATCTACTGGAACCCCTAATTTCTGCTCGAGAATCTTTTTAGAATCAAAGATTTGCCTTTTTAGCTCAGCCTCGGAATTAATTTCAGTTAAATATGGATGACTTAAGGTATGGCTACCAAAAGTAATTAAACCAGATCCCTGCATCTCCTTAATCTCCTCCCAAGTCAAACGCTTGCCTGAACTACCAACCTTATCTACAATAATAAATATGGTCGCTGGAAAATTTAACCTCTTTAAAACAGGATAGGCATAAAGATAATTATCCTTAAAGCCGTCATCAAAGGTTATGGCAATAGTTTTATCAGGGGCTTTTTTAGACTTAATAAGTTCCCCCAGTCTCTCTAAAGAGATAACATTGTATTTATGATCTTTTAAAAACTGCATTTGCCGGTTAAATGACTTAGGTAAAACTGTTAACCGGTCATCCTCATCCGCAATCGCCGCGATTGAATGATATGTAATAACCGTAACTGTGCGTATGCTGCGTAGATACCCGATTGATACTACAAACACAATAATCAAACAGGCACTTACTATTAATCTTATTCTCTTAAACATGACGCATAAACCTCCAGTGTTTGATCAACCATCTTCTTTTGAGAGAAATTATTCTGGATAAACTTACGTGCCTCTATGCCTAATCTCTCCCTTAAGGATACGTCGTCTAATAACTTGGATATCGCGCAAGCTAGCCCCTGTGAATCAGCAGGCTCAACTAATAAACCATTGCGCCCATGCTCAATCAAAGTTTTGATCCCACCCACATTTGAACCAACAACACTTAGTCCAGAAGCCATTGCCTCCATAAGCGCAAGGCCTAAACCTTCCTGCAATGAAGGCATTACGAATACATCCATAACAGACAAAGCCTCTTGCATATTAGATGTCTGCTGGATAAAGATTACGCTTTTACTGATTCCTATCCCCATAGTCAGGTTTTTTAATTCTTCCTGCATCTTGCCTTCGCCTATAATTACTAATTGCGCAGAAGGAGCCTTTTCTAAGACTACTTTCATTGCTTCAATAAGATACTTATGCCCCTTAACATCCGAAAGCCTGGCAATAATTCCAACTAAAGGACCATGGTTTAATCCTAGCTCTTGCCTTATCTCGTCCTTGGTCTTACTTAGCTCTCCAATAAACCTATCCGCATCTATTCCGTTATTTATAACAACTATTTTTTTATCGCTTACTTTGAAATCTTGAACCAAGTGATCTTTAACTTGCTGACTTACAGCGATTATTTTATCCCCCCAACAAGGGAATAGCCTACGTAAAATTCTGCTTTTAAAAAAACCGTGACAAGTAAAAACATGCTTTACTCCGGTAAACCACTGCAACAGACTCCCTAAAACCTGAGTCGTCCGGCTATGTGTATGCACAATATCAATTTTCTCTGCTTTTATTATTTTAGATAATTTAAAAACGCTATATAATATTTTAGGATTAATTTCTTTCTTTGTCTTTATTGGTATATGCATGTAAACTACTCCTGCTTCCTTAAATTTAGGTAATAGTTCTCCTGCGTAAGTCGCGCAATATACACCATGCCCGGCTGCCTTTAGGCCCTTTGCCAAAGTCAGAGAATAGCTGGTAATCCCTCCGACATTAAGATGATTAATTATAAAAAGAATTTTCACCCCGCACCTACTTTTTTAATTAACTTATTAGAACCCCCTGCCTTTAATGACTGAATTATACGTAGGTACGGGGTCATTTTGATAGCTTTTCTACCGCCCCTAAAACTTCTTCAACTGTAATCAAACTCATGCATTTCTTATCCTTGCATTTGGGTTTATAACACGGGCTGCACGGTAGGTCCCTTTTAATAACTATTGCCTCTCTTGCCGGAGGCATATGTCTATTAGGATCAGTCGGCCCGAAAAATGCGATTACAGGAACCTTTACTGCTACAGCAATATGTAAAGGTGAAGAATCAGCGGAGATATATACTGAGCATCTTTTAATTAAACAAGCTAGCTGATTTACATTGGTTTTAGCGCAGGCATTTATGATTTTTGTATTCTTAATCATAGAGATAATCTCTTTAGCGTCCGCGGAATCTCTAGCTGTTCCGGTAAGTACTACGCGCATATTTCGTAAACCCAGCTCCTCGCACAACCGCGCAATATTATCTTTGGCCCAATACTTAGTGAGCCAGCGCTTACTTGCGCTTATATTTATGCCGATGATCTTCTGGTCAATACTTAACCATTGCGTATTTAATAAATTCTCCACATAATCTTCATCTTCTTTAGCTGGCCACAACTCTAAACGGTTATCCTTCAGATCTATCCCCAACATCTTAAGCAATCTAAACTGATGCGCTACCGGATCAACTAACGGCAGAATATCCTTAATCCGATGGTTAAGTAAGAAACTTAGTTTTTTATTATCATAGCCGTAGCGATCGATGGATAAAGAAAGAAAGGAAAGTATATGGCTTGCGCGGTTATTCTGCAGATCAATAACTAAATCAAAGTTCTTTTTTCTTAAAATACGGGCAATGCTTAGCAAACCCTTTAGCCCCTTATCCTTATCTTTAAGATCAACTACTAAAAGTTCATCTATATATGGGCATCTGAATAATACTTCTTTGGACTCCTCTCCTACCAAAAGACTCACTTTATGATGCGGGAATCTTTCTCTTATCGCTCTTAAACTTGCGGTAGATAAAATAATATCTCCTAAAGAGCTGAGCTTTATAATGAGCAGCTTGAAGTTACTCAAGGCCTCTTCGTAAACAGCTAGCGTATTCTTGACCATCAATTCAATATTATATTTATCCTTAACCTTTTTATACGCTGCCTCAGCAAAATCGCGAGCAAGAGACGGATCCTTGAATATCTTAACAACCGCATCCGCCATCCCTTGCGCATCCGCAGGAGGAACAAGTAAACCTGTGCGACCATTCTCAATAATATCTACAACACCACCTACTTCGGTTGCTACCACAGGAACGCCTGCTGCCTGGGCCTCAATAATCACCCTGCCGAATGCTTCATGAGTTGTGGTAGCTAAAACTACCAGGTCCAGATGCGAAAGGATCTCAGGAATATTCCTTTGTGTCCCCAGAAACTCCGTGCAATGATCAAGTCCCAATCTCCTGGTTAAAACCTGGACCTGTTCTTTATATGCCTGACGCGAACTAGGCGCATCTCCCACTATCCAGATTTTTAATGTAGGCACGACTCTAGCCACCTTAGCCATAGCCTTGATAAAATAAAGATGGCCCTTTAAAGGAGTAATCCTACCGATAAGACCGATATTAAATTCTTTACCCCGCTTCTTATCCGGACTCAAATATTTAAACTTCTCCAGATCTACACTTCGCGGGACTAACTTTATACGTTCATGCGGCACGCTAAAATCATCGATCATATGTCGGGCAATTATATTACTCAAAACAATTACTCTTTTTGCCCAGCCCATAACATAGCTAAAAGGATGCATTTTATAATAACCATGACAGGTAGTTATAAAAACAACCTTGCATTTTCGAGCAGCAAAATAAGCTATCCAGGCAGGAACTCGCGATCGAGCATGCACAATATCAATCTTTTCTTTTTTTATAATCTCCGCAAGTGGCGCTATAGCCTTAAACATGGTAAATAGCGATTTCTTATGCACCGGTAATTGATAATGCACAGCTCCCAGTGCCTCTAAATCTTTGACCAAAACACCTCCTGCCGAAACTACTACTGCATGATGGCCCTGACGCACTAAGTATTTAGCCAGGTCCAGTGTCCCGGTTTCAACACCCCCGACATTAAGTTCCGGTAATATTTGCAGCACTCTCATAATATTCTCTCTAAGGCTTTTGTGATTAACGCATTATCCTCTAAAACATGCCTAGCTGGCTTATCCACCCAAAGATCTGTAACTACTTTAACCAGACTGTCTTTTTCCGCTAAGGAGATGTAATTCTTTTTAGCTAAATTCCTCAAAAACTCTTGATGCTTCCTACTTAATCCCGGCGCATTAAAAACTACAACCGGTCTTGCGCTATTAACACCCTCAGAGATCATCGATATACTTTCTGGAGAACTTATGATTATCTTACTTAAACCTAATATCCCGCCAACGGCTTCAGGAATATTTTTTTCATTAGCAATAACTACGAGCTTTGCCCGGGAATAATCCTTAAATTCTTTTTTTATTAAATCTTCGAGTTCCCCCTCTGTGCGGCGGGAAGTAGTTAAAAGAATATCCGCATTAATTATCTCTGCTACTGTTTTAATCTCCCGTACCACCCTAACCATTAAGTCCTTATCCAGCCTAAATTTCTTACTAGATCCTCCTATTAATATACCTAGATAGATAGCTTGCGCGTTTAGATTGTAAGAACGCATAAGCTTTGCCGATTGCTCATCCAGATATTCCCGATCAATAAGATTCAGTGCGGCTGTAGTTACGACTATATTCTTACGCCTGAAAGTATGATCGTGTTGTGGCATAACTACTAAATCAAATCTAGCTGCACTAAAAAATGGCGGACGCATTAATGTAACAGATTTACTCTGATTTTCTGCCGAAATTAGATAATTAATCAAAGCAAGTTTTGATCCGCAAGAGATAACCAGATCCGGCTTAATTACAGCTAAGCTTTTATTTGTATTATCATCAAGGAACTTTCTAAGACACCGTAAGCAGCCCTGACAAGAATACTTACCTATAAGGCAACTACTTAGGGATAATGCAACCTTTGAGAACCTACCCTTAAACTTTATCTCTACAATACTAACTTTTGATTTTATCCCTTTATCCTTGAAACAATTTCCAGCGATCTTAGCTAGCGCCTCTGATTGACGCAGGTGCCCGGACTTACCATCGCTTAAAATCAGAATATTCCTTTGGTCTGAGTATTTCCAAATCTTATAAGTCCAAAGATATTCTTTTGGATATTTCCTGATAAATCCCTCAAAAACTTTAGTCGCCAGATTCAAATTATCCTGAATATCCTTTTCTAAATCATTACTCCTGATCAATTCTAGCGGTTTTGCGGCAAATACCTTAATCTTTGGCCCTGAAACTCGCGTAAAGAATACCGGGATAACGCTACAGTCATATTTTAACGCAAGCTTTATCCAACCGGTTGACATGGAAGCATTTTGGCCAAAGAAATCTGTTAAGCTACCTGCCCTACCGCCTTGATCCAAAGTAATTCCAACAGCAGAGTTACTTTTTAAACTATCAATCAACTGCTTAAGACCGCCTTCTCTGGTGATTATTTTGCAGCCCTTCGCTTGCCTATATCTATTTAGTAATTTATTTAAACGCGGGAAATGCTGCCCCTTAACAAATAAAACAAATGGAAATCCAAAATTAGCACTGATAAGATTAGAGAGCTCCCAGCTTCCTGCGTGAACAGATAGTAAAATTACACCCTTACCTCTTTTTAACGCACTGTACACATACTCAGAGCCTTCAGTCTGCACATATTTTTCCAGATATTTACGGTCAATAATAGGAATAAGAAATATTTCGATTATACTCTGTCCAAATGATTGGTAGAATTCTCTGGTTAAGCGCAAGATCTGCTTGGGTTCTAATTTATCCCCCAAGGCAGTCTTAATATTGGCGTAGCTTCTTGCCTTATGCCTGGGGTCAAAATAAAAAAAACAATCCCCAAGTCTTCTGCCTAAAAAAAGACATACGCCGATAGGTAAGATTCGAAAGATAGCGCCTAAGACATTAAATAGAACGCAAGCTAAGTAATCTAGCAATAAATTCTCCTTCATTTTTAACAATCTTTAATTTTATGGGTAAAACTAAGAGTTTAAAATCATCAAAAGGCTTGAGCCTCTCTTCAGAGAGCCTAGAAGCATCTTTTTCTGTTGTAACAATTATTTTTAGATCTTTCTGCTTAGATTTATTAATAATCCCGGATATATCCTCATCGCTATAATTATGGTGGTCTATAAACCTCAAATCCAATTTAGGCTTTGCCCCTAGATTCCTGACCAAACTTACAAAAGAATCCGGATCGCCTATCCCTGAGAATAAAGCCACGTTTTTATCTTTCAGGAAATCCGTAGCTAAATGCTTTTGCGGATTTCTAAGTTCATATAAATCCTCCGGATGATGTATAGTCTCTACGATAAGCGTACCGGGTTTAATCTTATTCAAGTTCTTTTTGATATCTTCAGTGCTCAGGACGAGATTAGTCTTAGCTAAAACAAAGACATCTGCCCGCTTAAGCGAAGAGAGAGGTTCACGCAATACCCCACGAGGTATCATATGCCGATTGCCAAAGGCCTCAACCGCGTTCACTACTACGATCTCTAAATCCTTTTTTACCCTCCACTGCTGCATCCCATCATCAAAAATTACCGTATCTGCTGCGTATTCATCAGCTGCTCTCTGGGCGCCACGCAATCTGTCCCTGTCCACAATCACCGGAATATCCTTTAAACCATTAAGCAACATAGAAGGCTCATCACCCAATCCTAAGGCTAGTCTTTTATAACCCCTGCTAATTATCGCAACCTTATGTTTATTAGCCTGAAGGGTAAGCGCAACAAATTTTACTAAAGAAGTTTTACCTGTCCCCCCTAAAGTAATATTGCCGATACTAATAACTCTGCATTTTGGGCTTACCGCCCTAGAGGTTAAAAGGAGGGTTAACCCCCTGATCACGGCTCCATAAACAAAAGAAAGCAGTAAGAGTAAGAGCTTTGAAATAGCAAAAAATGGCCCCCTGTACCTGTCCGTAGCCAACTTATAAAGAAAGTCTTTCATAGGCAAGAAATTAGATAAATCTTATCTAAATTAACTTATTATTTTAGCATAGAGGGAAACAAGAAGCAATATCTTTGTCAGAGAGAAAAGCCTATAGCGGACAAATAGATAGGAGTTTTATTAAGAAATAATCCGGGAGATATCCGCTAAATTATCAACTACAATATCAGCCTCTTTGAGATATTCCTTAGGCAGGCTAGTAGTAAGGGCGATACAAAACATCCCTGCCCCTTTAGCAGACTTAATCCCAAAAGGCGCATTCTCAACCACTACGCATCCTTTAGGCTTTAAATCAAGTAACTTGGCAGCTTTCAGGTATGGTTCAGGATGCGGCTTACCCTTCTTAACCTGGTTTCCGGCTACAATAGCGTTAAATAAACCAAGAATATCCCTAGATAAAATTTTATTTACTTCCTGGATAGGACTTCCGGTTACTAAACCCAAGGAATAGCCCTGGCTCTTTAAACAAAGCAGGTAATCCTCTGCCCCTTTAAAAATAAAACGCCGGAAATACTTCTTAAATATCTTTTGGCGCTTGATAAATATTTCGTTTAAAAGACTTGCAGTCGGCCTTATGCCCGAGCGTTTGAATAGATCCTTAAGCGTCTTTTCCCAGCACTCACCCTCCTTGGAGTAAACATCAAAACAACTTACCCTTAACCCGTATGGCCGCAAGGCTTCATACCAAGCCAAGAAATGATACGGCATGGAATCTACAATTACCCCGTCCATATCAAATATTATTGCTTTGGGTTTAAACTTTAGCTTAAACATTTAAATAACCTAATCCGTGGACATAAAAGAGAGGTTTCTTTCGATGAAATCAATAAGCTTCTGCTGCTTCTGTGGCAAAATATTTATAAACTCTACCCCGAGCCCAGGATAGGCATGCGGTTGAACATGTTTATCGGGGATCCAGACCACCTTTGCTTCTAATTCGAATTCTTCGTTCTTAGGGGGCAGCTGTAACTTCAAGACTACTTCATCGCCGAGTTTAAATTTATCACACCCAAAGATAAAAGCGCCTACTGCGCTTAAATTAAGCAGATCAAGCTTAAGGCAAACCGGACTCCTGCCAAATTTAGATTTTAATTCTATCTTCAAATCTATTGGTAGACGCTTAAAACGGCGGCGCAACTGCATCTTCTGGATATCTTCAATTATCTTATCTTCGCCAAAACTCTTGAGAGCCAATTCCTCATCTACGTGAATCTCAATAGCCCGATCAAGGCCTGCTATGCAAAGAATATTTCTAATGTGGGTTGGGACATTGGTAAATTTCAATCTCCCCTTGCTATTGGTTATCTCTTTATAAACGATAACGATTACCGATATCCCCATATAATCTATAAACTCTACCTCTTCCATATTACAAAGAATATCGGTAAAGCCATCGCGCAGGCACTGGCCGATAGCCTCAACCAGATTTGCCGATTCCACATCAATGCGGCCGACCAAATCCAGGATAACAATATTATTCTTCTGCCTAGCCCTTATCTCCATCATTTATTCTAATCTTTACCTCAGGTTTGTTTTCCAGGGTATTATGCACTGGACAGTTTTTAATAAACTCCATTAAGGCATTCGCCCTGCGCTCCTCAAGTTTTGCGCCTTTTAAATCAATAGTGATACTAACCTCTTTAAAACGAACCGGCGCATCAGTGCTGAATTCTCCCTCAGCTATAATCTCAAAGTTTTCTAAACCAAGCTTAGCGCCCTCAGAATACTTGGTTACATACACGCCGATGCAACTGGCTAAACCGGCCAAAAGCGTATCCGGAGGAGTAATTCCTTCTTTACCTTTAGCGTCAATAGCAAACTCATATCCAGAAGATTTTACTTTAAAAGCGTAATCCTTAACATGCTTAACCGCTATCTTGTACACGAGATCTCCTGATTATTAAAATTATCCTAACACAAATACTTATATACGCAAACTATTTAACAAAGAACACCCTTAATCGCCTGCACGCTCCTTAAGGTTGCGCCTTGGTTTCTAATGATTACTTCTCTAGCCTGGCTGTTTAACTCTAGAACCTTCTGAGTATTTTTCAATAGATTTTCTACGGCAAGAAACAACTCTTCCTGGTTATGCACTTGTATTGCAGCATTATTATCTATAAACATCTGCGCAATATCGCGAAAATTAAACATATATGGCCCAAAAATTACTGGCTTCCCAAGACTAGCCGGCTCTAAAATATTATGCCCGCCTTTTTTAATCAAACTTCCACCCACAAAAACTATATCGGATGCGCTATAAAAATTAACCAACTCTCCTACAGTATCCAATATAAAGACGGGTTTTTGCAAACATGACACACACTGAGTTGACAATTCTGAAGTTTTAACGGGAAAGAATCCAAAACTTCTAGCTAACAACTCTATATCTTTAGCTCTTTGCGGATGGCGCGGGGCAATTAAAAGTTTAACATTGGGGAAAATATCAAGTATTTTTTTATAAACGCCGATCACCACCCCTTCTTCTCCGGAATGAGTCGAACCGGCAACAAAAAGTTTTTCTTCGGGACTTAAACCTAATCGCTTCCTATAATCACTAGTCCTTACTAAATTTATCTGATCAAATTTCATATTTCCTGTTACTTTAATTTTATCAGGGTCTACCCCCAACGCAATTAATCTCTTTGCGTCAGAATCTGTCTGAGTGCAAAATAAATTCACTTTGGCTAGAATATTTTTAATTAAGAATTTAATTACCCGATACCCCTTAAAAGAAGAATCAGATATCCTGCCGTTAACCGTAACAATCGGGATACCTTTCTTATTAAGCACGCTGATCAGGTTTGGCCAGATCTCGGTTTCGGCTATAATAAAGAGTTGCGGATTAATTCGCTGCATTACGCTTCTTACAATAAAACTAAAATCTAGCGGTAAATAAGTTAACAGGTCTGCGTCCTTAACCAAATCTTTAGCAATCTTATTGCCCGTAGGCGTAACAGTAGAAATTACAAACTTCTTACCCGGGTAAACCTTGCGCAATTCATCAACTAAACCGCGTACAACTACAGCTTCTCCTACGCTTACCGCATGAACCCATATCGGACGGTCTAACTCAAGCCCTTTTGGCAGAACACCAAAGCGCTTAAAAAACTCCGTATGGAATTTACCCTTTAAAATATAAACCGGTAACGTAATTATAACTAAGATTAGAAATATAAGGTCGTACAATATAAACATTTTGTTTTCCCTATCTACTGAATTTAAGCGTGAGGATGCGCCTTATCATAAACCTTTTTGATCTTCTCTGTCGTTAGATGCGTGTAGATCTGCGTGGTAGATAAATCCGCATGCCCTAATAACTCCTGCACTGTGCGCAGATCCGCCCCCCGGTCCAATAAATGCGTGGCAAAAGAATGCCGTAATGTATGAGGGGAAACTCCATGCTTAATTCCCGCGCTTTTTAGATATTTACCCACTATATTACGCACACCCCTAGTAGTGATACGCTTTCCGTTCTTGTTTAAAAAAACAGCGCTTGACTCTTTTGGCCTTTTGTCCAGATAACTCCTGATTGTTAAGAGTGCTGCATCTCCGATCGGGACAACCCGCTCCTTTTTTCCTTTACCGGATACCTTTACTACACCGCTGATAAAATCAACATCTGCAAGGCTTAATGCCACTAATTCCGAAATTCTCAAGCCGCTAGAGTAAAATGTCTCGAGTATCGCTCTATCGCGTAACCCGGATATATCTTTCTTGTCTTTAGAAAAAGCTGATTCAATTAGCTTAGTCACCTCTTCTTCCGTCATATACGACGGAAGATGCTTTTCCAATTTAGGGCTAGAGAGCATAAGAATGGGATTAACTTTAATTAAACCATCCCGGTTAAGAAATTTGAAAAAGCTGCGCAGTGCCGATAAGTGCCTGCCGACTGTGCGGTTACCTAGGTTTTTTTCTTTTAATACTGCCAGGTATTTTCTTAAGAGCAGGTAATCAATCTTCTCAAAATCAATCTCACCGCAGAATTTCCTGAAATCCTCAAGATCAAGCTTATAATTTAATATCGTATGAGCAGAATAATTCTTCTCAATCTCCATGTAGCGAATAAATTTTTCTATATATTTTTCCATACTAACCTACTCTTATGACAATAGGACAGAAGATTCGCCCACCCGTATGCTGAAATTATTGCTATGCATGGCACCATAGGCACTCGATACCTTTCAGCGGCATCCCACGCAAGCATTCCGACTGAAGCTAATGTAAAATATGCAATAATAACAAGCAAAAGTTGGACATAAAGATCGCGTCTAAATTTTACAGTACCCCATATAAAACCGACCAGCCAAAATACCATCCACGGGTATGCAAGTACTTTGCCGATAACGGTTAATAAGTGTGACTTAAAATATTTTAAACTGCCCGGCCTAGTCATAAAAGACAACGCACATCTAATGGATGCATTTATGTAATAAGAAACCGGGCTCATGCCTTTGGCATTGGGATCATTATTCCTGGCATACCTTCTGAATAACATTTTACCGTAATTCTCATTTTCTACACTACTAAATGCAACATTATGAAACCGCGCATAATTCCTGACCTGCCAAATACCTAATAAAGAATATACGATTAACAGAAAGATTAAAGCGTGTTTAAAATACTTCCAAAAGATTTTTCCCCAATTTGAATACAGTATAAAAAAGAATAAAACAAACCCCAAATAATAAGGTACGGGCTTAACATAGGTGGCTAAAACAAGTGACAAAGCGGACAGCAAAAGAAAGATTACCTTCCTGCTATTAAGATACAGAATAAAGCTAAAAATAAACAGAGATATAAACAACAATAATAACGACTCCGCCATAACTGCTAAAGAAGAAATTGTAATTGGCGGATCAAAAAGAATTATCGCTGAGCTTAATAAAGCTATCTGAGGAGCTATTTTGTAAGCTGTTTTATATATAATATACGCTACCAATAACGTTATAACTATTTGTATAAAAATAATACCGTCTAGCGGAATCTTTAATATATCCTTAAAAATACCAAGAAACAACGGATAACCCGGAGTCCTAAACCTTTCATAACTCATAGTTCCATCTTCATTTTGAATCCCAAAAATCCCTTTTGTTGCAAACGTATCTGCTAATCTTAAGTAGCCGTAAGAATCCGGTAACAGTTTGCCCTGGGGGGCATGAATTGAAGCAAAAAAGAAAAGCGAAAGTTTAATAATTAAAGCTGCAATAACAATTATTAATATTTTCTTGTCTATTTTCATCTTGATCTATTCAACTCCCACTTTTGCTGACTTGCCCATAGAATTATATGAGTGGAACGGGGATGCTTCGAAGCGCGTCATGCGTGAGAAGCGCCCCGTGGCAGGACCCGTAAAGTACCATTTTTCTATTCGCCTTTAACCACGGTAAATGATTTTAAATTCTCTAGCCACATCTCTTCTTTATCTTGAGGTATCGAAGACTTCTTAATTGCATAATGCCATACATGAAACCCCTCATCCGTACTCTTAAGCCTAGCTATCTCTGATTGATCTGGCTGCCCGGGACACCCTTTAATACTCCACTTCCAGATTCGGTCATTTGCAGCCTGATACAAAGATTCCCATTTTAACGAAGGACATACTGAAAATAAACTTGCATGCATTGTTGTTTCAAAAGCTTCAGGATTCGTATTCTTTTGTATCCCAGGAAAGAATTGAAGCGTAACTAACTCTGACCAGCTCTCGATAGATTCGCCTTTAAGACAATATTCCTCACTCACTGATCCTTCTTCACTTAAAGACCAGCCCAATTTCCATGAACGACCATCGAAGACAGGCTTACCTTTCTCGGCAGCGTATATTAGCAAAGGAGACAACAGAAAAAAGATAGCAAATAAGGTAAGCTTTCTCATAAAAAAATCTCCATTTTTATTTATCTCTACCAGAATCTTTTTTGAGCGCCTCAAGAAATGGTACATCCACTACTATACCTAACTCTTGTGCCTTATGCACATCTTCCCAGGCCAAATCGTAATTCTTTTTCTTGTAATAAATATTTGCTCTTTCCGTATAGATCCCAGTAAGCTTAGGGTCAAGCTCTAGCGCCTTATTGTAATCTGATAAAGATTGATCGAAGTCTCCTTTGGCCCAAAAGGTAAGCGCCCGGTCATAATAAACAGAGGCAAAATCAGGCTTAAGCTCCAATGCTTTATTAAAATCCGCAATGGCATCATCAAACTTATCCTTCTTATAATACTCAAATCCGCGGTCATAATAAACAAGAGGAACATTAGGATTAATCTCTATGGATTTAGTTAAATCAATAATCGCCATATCGGGGTTCTTATTCCTGGCGTAACAAAACCCTCGATAATAATACAAAGAAGGATCGTTGGGCTCTGACTGGAGGGCTTTGGTAAATTCCTCAATTGCCTCGCTATATTTTCTCTCCTTCACATAATTAGAACCTCTACCTACGACTTCTTTAATATCTTCAGCATAGACGCAAGTAGTAACAAATGCTAAAACCAACAGGACCTGTAAAAACACTATAGAATACTTAATACGCTTAATAAGCATTTTTATTCCTCCTTATCCGGCAATGTGCGCGAGGTAAAATGACATTTCGGGAAGTTTGAACACCCGTAAAAAAATCCACGGGTAGAACGCCGCTCGATTAACTCACCACCGCAACCTTCTTGCGGACACTTAACGCCCGAAGTTATAGATTTTGAATTCTTGCAGGTCGGAAAATCCGAACAGCTTAAGAATTTCCCGCGGCGACCCCACTTAACTATCAAAGGCTTACCGCATTTATCGCAGATCTGATCAGTAGTGATAACCTCTTTTTTGATATTTGCCTGCGCATAATCAAGGCTTACTTTAAAGGGCGCATAGAAATCTTCTAAAACTTTATTGCGCTTTAATCTCCCCTCCTCAACTTCATCAAGTTCTTCTTCCATTAGCGCGGTAAAACCCACATCAATAATCTTAGGGAAGAATTCAACCAGCAAATCGCAAACTTTAAAACCTAGTTCTGTGGGATTAAGATACCCCTTAATCCGGCGCACATAGTCACGCAAGATCAAAGTATAAATTATCGGGGCATAAGTTGAAGGCCGGCCAATCCCGTCTTCTTCCAATGCCTTAATCAAAGAACTATCCGAAAATCTTCCCGGCGGCTTAGTGAAATGTTGCGAGGGCGTAAGATTTAATAACTTTAAGATATCTGCCTTGGTTAAAACAGGAATAATATTTTTCTTAGGCTTCTCGGCAGAATCATCACCATTATCATCTTCATTCTCTTTATTGTAAGCTGCGGTAAAACCATCAAAAACAAGTGTGCTGCCTGAGGCACTGAATTGACAAATCCCTGCTTCTATACTTACATTAGTTAATGCATAGACAGCCGGTTTCATCTGGCTTGAGACAAAACGGTTATAAATAATTTCGTATAATTTATTCTGGTCGGGAGTAAGGAAATTCTTAAGGCCATCAGGATGACGCATAACAAATGTAGGACGGATTGCCTCATGCGCCTCTTGGGCAAGTTTCTTAACTTTATATACGTTGGGCTGCTCAGGTAGATAGTTCTTGCCAAAGCTCATAGCGATATATTCGCGTACCTCTTTAATCGCCTCAGGGGCTACGCGCGGAGAATCCGTACGCATATAAGTTATCAGGCCAACTGGATTATCCTGCCCTATATCAATACCCTCGTATAATTGCTGGGCTACAGACATAGTTTTATTGGCATTAAACCTAAGCTTATTAAACGCTTCCTGCTGCATGGTGCTGGTAATAAATGGCGGGTCAGGATTACGTCTCTTTTCCGACTTCTTAACATCAGAAACAATAAATTTCTCACCCTTTAGTTCATCACATATCTTTTCCGAGTCAGTTTTATTTTTTAGCTCAGCTTTCTTACCCTCCACCTTATCTAACTTCGCTAAGAACTTATTATCATCTTTTGCAAGCTGGGCCTCTACCTCCCAATATTCAAACGGAATAAATTTTAGAATCTCCCGCTCTCTTTCGATAATTAATCTAAGAGCTACCGACTGCACACGCCCGGCACTTAACCCACGGGCAATTTTTTTCCAAAGTAAAGGACTTAAAAAATATCCCACAATTCTGTCCAACACCCTGCGGCCAACCTGCGCCTCAATCATATTTGTATTAAAATCACGCGGATGTTTAAATGCCTCGCTCACCGCAGCCGGAGTAATTTCATGAAAAACAACCCGAAAGACATTTGCCTTCTTTAAAATACGCTCTTTAATCTGCCAACCTATAGCCTCACCTTCGCGGTCAGGATCGGTAGCTACATATACGGCTTCTTTATTTTTGGCTTCTTTTTTAAGCTCAGTCAAAACCTTCTGTCTACCGGTTAAAGTTACATATTCAGGCGTAAACCCATTCTCTACATCAACGCCTAGCTTTTTCTGCGGCAGGTCAATAACATGCCCCATACAAGAAACAACATTAAAGCTATCCCCCAGGATTTTACCTATGGTCTTAGCCTTAGTGGGAGATTCTACGATTACTAAACTCTTTTTCTTCACCCAACCCTTCCTTTCTTACTATACCCCAGTCCTTACAAAATACTTACCCGGAAGTTGTTTAATTAACTTTTTTATCTGTAATCTTAAAAGTATACCAGAAACACAGGATATATCCATCTTTGATTTCTCAACCAACTCATCCAAAGAGATAACCTGACTCTTTATTAAATCATACAAAGTACCATCGTTTTCATCGGCTAAATTGCATTTCTTCAAGGTCGGTTCTTTTTTTTCTAAAGAAGGCATTTCTACAAACTCTTCCAGGACATCTTCAACACTTGTCACTAACTTTGCGCCCTGCTGAATCAATTTATTGGTCCCGGAAGAACTATCTGAATCAATCTTACCTGGGATAGCGAAGACCTCGCGTCCCTGCTGCAGGGCAAAATCAACAGTGATAAGCGCACCGCTATTCCTTGCTGCCTCAACCACCAATACACCTAAAGCCAGGCCGCTAATTACTCGGTTACGCCGGGGAAAATTCTGAGGAAGAGGCGGGGTATTGATAGGCAATTCTGAAATAACCGCTCCTGATTCTGTGATCTCTGCGCACAGCTTTTTATTTTCAGGAGGATAAATATGATTAAAACCTGCCCCCATCACCGCGATAGTACGCCCCCCTGCCCTTATTGCCCCCTGGTGGGCAAAAGTATCAATACCGCGCGCCATCCCGGAAACAACAGTTAGCCCTTTTTCAGCTAATTGAGAGGCGAATTTCTCTGCGCTTGATAAACCGTAAATTGAGGCTCTTCTGCTTCCCACGATAGCAAAGCTATTTACATCTTCGCTTCTTAACCTACCTTTTACATAGAGGACTATGGGCGGATCATAAATATTTTTCAGGTTCTCAGGATAATCTATATCTTCGTAAGTTAAAATATTGAGTTCAAGCCTTTTAGCAAGCTTAAGCTCATCCTCTAAATCCTGTGCTTTTAGCGATGAAATTTTATGCGCAATCTTCTCTCCGATCCCAGAGACCCGCATTAATTTATCCGCAGATGCCTTAAGAATCTCTTGGGGCTGTATAAATTCATCGAGCAGACTCTTAAGCCGGATGCTCCCGATATCCAGAACCATATTCAGGCTGATTAAGGCTTCTTTTTTCGTCATTTATTTCTGGGGATATTATTTTCCATATCTTTTACGGAGGGGCTAAATTTTCTTACAAAAATCAAATTTAGATTACACGCCTACTTTAATAACGAATTTCCTTGCGGATTGCCTCTGCCTTCGCATCTAGCTCTTTAGCCTTGTCTAGCTTGCCCATCTTGCGATAAAACTTTGCCATATTCTTTAAGACTTTAACCACATTAAGGTGGTTTGGCCCAAGATTACTCAACATTATCTCAAGAGAATCTTCATAAATATTCTCTGCCTCAGCATATCTCTCCTCTTCTAAATAAAGCATGGGAAGATTATTAAGAATATCCGGTGCATTCGGATGCCAGGGGCCGATATAAAGATCGTTTAAATCCATTAGCCTTTTATATATGGGTTCGCTGCGCTGATTCCACTGCCTCTCCATCTCCTGCTTCATCCGGTAATAAGCTTTTTGCACACTTGGGTCTTCAAGCATAAAGTTTCCTTTAAATAAAGCCCAGGTATACCTATAATACTGCTCAGCTTCCATAAGTTTACCCTGCACCTCATATAATTTACCTAAATCAGTTAGCGGACGGATTAATATGGGGTTAGATTGGCCATAGCCCTTAGCCATCACTTGAAGAGAATTCTTTAAAATAGTTTCCGCTTCTTTATACTTACGCTGGTCTTTATATAAAGAACCCATATGGCTAGATACTAGAACTGTATTGTAATTATCCTTACCGAAATTCTTATCCCAAACATTTTGCGCATTCTTATAACTCTTTTCAGCTTCATTGTATTTGCGCCTGGCCTGATAATTCTCTCCTAAAGCATTCCAAAGTTTTGCACAATAAGAATTATCTAAACCCAGCGTCTTTTCGTAAATCTCCAGCGCCTTTTTGTAATAATTCTCAGATTCAGATAATTTACCTTGAAATTTATAGAGTGTCCCCAAATTAGAGCACATTGCCGCAACATTCGGATTAACTTTTCCGAATTTATTTTCTAAAACATACAAAGCATCTTCGCCTAAGTCTATCGCCTTTTGATAATGCGCACTAAAATAAGCCTCTGAGTAACCCTCGAGATACTCTTCTAGTTGCCAAGAAATATCTTCTTCGGCAAAGGCAGAAACAAAAATTGATGAAAAGAATATCGCCAAAACAGTTATTTTCAGTAATCTCATCTTTTTGCCATTCTTTTCTTAATAGTAGCGATCTTTAAAATCTTCGCTGCTACCTCTTTTACGGAAAGCTTTGAAGTATCAATAGTCTTATGTGCAAGGGCATAATAAGGAGAACGTAATTTTAAAAGCAGCTCGATCTTTTCTTTGGGGTTTTTTACATTAAGTAACGGACGATGCGTAGAAGTAATCGTCCTCTTCAATATTACAGCGGGCTTTGCGCCTAGGCAGATAATCTGCCCTGTCTCCTTCATAATCTTGATATTATCCTGATTAACAACAATACCACCTCCGCAGGCAACCACAAATTTCTTCTCCTTGGCAACCTCTTTTAAGGCCTGTTTTTCGCGACGCCTAAAATACGGCTCTCCTTCTTTAGCAAAAACATCCGCTATTGTTCTACCTTCCCTTAATTCAATAAGCTCATCTAAATCAATAAAATGCCACTTCTTCTTCTTTGCTAATTCTTTGCCAACAGAAGTTTTACCAGTACCCATGAACCCTACAAGATAAATATTCATATTGAACTAGATAGAGGCACAAGTATAGGTAGAGATGGTAATTTTTATACCTCTACCTATACCTTTACCTATCCCTCTTACTCCTGATAAACAGCTAAAACTGCCTCGCTAAGCTGCTCTTTTAGTTCTTTGGTAGTCGGATAAACCGTGTTATACCACTTACCGTCTTTACCCTGGTGCCGCGGCATACTTACAAACAAACCCTTGCTGCCGTCAACAACACTAAAACCCTTAACTATAATCCCGGCGAAGGAAACATCCGCAAACGCCTTAAGCTTTGATTTACCGTCAACGCGGAAAATCCGGCTTACCTGAATAACGCTATCAGCCATTATCATCACCCCCTTCTACCTTTAATAGACGTTAGAGGGTGACTTTTCTAACATAATAATCTTTAATTTAATAAACGCTTTCGGTACAGACTTCGTAACGGGTTATATCTTTATACACCTGATCGTAATCTAATTCTTCTACGCGCTTCTCAAAAACTTTGGTTGCTCCGGCAGGTAGGTTGTTTACCACCAAAACAGTATTTGCGATGGCTATATTCTTGACAAACAAGATTATACGTATAGCTACAGCGCTAAAACTTGTCCCGGAGTGGTTTTTCACTTCACCCCTAACAACCAGATCCCTAGATTCCCTAGACCGCTCAAAAGTTATATTGAAATAATCTAAAAAAACCATATTTTAGAGTTAGGCTATTCTATCCAGATAATTTTTGTACGCATTCTTTATATCCTGGATATTATCCTGGCCGAATTTCTCAAGCAAACAATCCGCCAGCACAAAAGCGCAGGCAGACTCAGCCACTACCCCGGCAGCGCTGACAACGCAGGTATCCGATCGCTCAACCGCTGCTTTAGAGATCTTCTTAGTCGAGATATTTACTGACTCAAGAGGATTCATTAAAGTAGCTATTGGTTTCATGCAAGCGCGTAAAATTATATCTTCGCCGTTAGAGATCCCGCCTTCAATACCTCCGGCGTTATTTGTGTTACGAAAATATCCCTTTGATTTTGAAAAGTGGATTGCGTCATGCACCTCAGATCCGAAACTGACTGCGTATCCTAGGCCTAATCCGATTTCGATAGCCTTAACCCCGGGGATAGAGATTATCGCCTGGGCGAGCCTGGCGTCAAGGCGCCTATCAGACTGAACATAGCTACCTAATCCCACTGGAAGGCCTTTGGCAACAACTTCAAATATTCCGCCAATCGTATCCTTATTCTTAATCGCTTCGCAGATTTTATCCTTCATCCCCTGGCTGCTATTTTCTCCCCCCACGGACAAAACTTTACTACTAACACTTATCTTAAATTCTCTAAGCAGAATCTTGCATAAAGCGCCCAATCCAACAGTTGCCGCCGTGCTTCTGGCTGAAGCCCGCTCAAGCACAGCGCGACAATCGCTGAATCCATATTTAAGCAATCCCGCCAAATCAGCATGCCCTGGCCGCGGACAACTAACCTTATGCAGCTTATCAATACTGCAATCTTTATTCTGTATAAGCAGGGTGACTGGACTACCTAAAGTAGTATTATTTTTTATTCCTGATAAAACCTGAGCATGGTCATTTTCAATCTGCATGCGCTTGCCGCGGCCAAAGCCCTGCTGTCTGCGCTTTAGTTCCGCATTAATCTTAGTGATATCTATTTTAAGGCCTGCCGGCATGCCTTCTAGTATAGAAATAATCGCTCTCCCATGTGATTCACCAGCAGTTAAAGATCGCAACATAATTACCTCCTTAAGATAAACAAACTTACTTCCAGAGACCTCTTTTATTTTCGCGCGCCTCTTGATATAATTTTAAAAATAAATCAGCATACTTTACATTCGGCGGATAAGTCATTAATGAAGCGTAACCCTCTTTGACAATCTGCGCATTTAAAAAAGTACCGTCTTTAAGATAAACATAAGCCAACAGCCTTTTGTACTTGTCATATTTATCTACGTCAAATTCCAGGCTGCAGCGTTTACCTTCCGCGAGGTTCTTGGTAAATTCATAAGCCTTAAGACCCATCTTCTGAATTGTAGAGACATCTTGTTTGGTACGCTGGGCATCCTTATAGAGCTTATTAGACTCATGCAGCTCAGGAGTATCAATGCCTATTAAACGCACCCTCTCTCCGCTTTCAAGCACAAGCGTATCTCCGTCAACTACGCGGCTTATTAAGGCATCTGAATAATTATAACTTCTGCCTATAGGTATAACAAATTTAGCCTTATCAGAGTCAAAGCCTGGGATTCCGTCTTCGTTGCAACCGCTAAGGTTTAAAAGTAAAATTAATCCGGCAAAGAAAAGAATACTACTACGCAAATATTTCATTTTGGGCCTCCGTTACAAACTGGTTCCTACAAATCCGGCGATTACAATAATATCTTCTGTACAAAATATACTGGTGATGCTCGAATCAAAATACATATTTGCATCAGGGCCAAACTCATCATCGGCTTTCCAAAGCTTAACTAAAACCGGGACCCCCTCAAAAGCCTCAACAATGATTCCGATATCCCCTGTGGCAACTTTTTTAGCAGGTAATCTTTCTAGCGCCGCCTTAATCCCCTCAGGGTTCTTACCGTATTTTCTAATGATTGGTTCGATAGAGCGCTTACGATAAGTCTCATAATAACCTTCTACCCCTGAGAATTCCCTAAAGGTAAGCCATTCGCCGCTAGGCTTAGGCAGGCCCTTTAATCTCTGCACAAGATAATGCAGAATAATAATGCTTGTAAAATCTTTTGCCGCAACATTGCAGGATAAGGATGAAACTCTTTTTTCCTGTAAATCTACGCTATATTCATCCGCCAAAAACTTAACTGATAACTTGTTAGCGGGATTCAACTTAGCTAAATCATCCCAGGCCTTGTTCAAGGCTAACTCATACCCCATTGATTCATTTTACTATTTTTATAAGATAAATCAATGATTTTACATTGTAAAACTTATCAGTATATAATTATTTAAGCGGGTCCTGCCTGCCGATCCACCTCGCCCGTGCTCTCCGCCATAAATCTTGGCGGATGCGCGCGGGCAAGGTCACCGTCTCGGCAGTCACCCGCTATAAAACCCAAACTAATTACTTCCTATTCATGAATTAACAAAATTATTATATTGCGGTTAAGGGATTTTCTTTTATAATAAGAGTAATGATTTACGACCGTTTCCAACAAGAAGCTATTGACCATATCAATAACGGACATTCTGTAATCGTCTCCGCTCCTACTGGCGCGGGCAAAACTGCAATTGCCGAACACATCATCACTGATTCTATTGAGAAGAATATCGGCGTAATTTATACCGCTCCCATCAAAGCACTCTCAAACCAGAAATTCCGCGACTTCCAGGCAAAATACGGAGACAAGATTGGAATCCTCACCGGTGATGTATCTCTAAATGCCTTTGCCCCGGTGCTAATCATGACTACCGAGATCTTTCGCAACAAGGTCTTGGATGAGCCTGATAGCCTAAAAAAATACTCCTGGATTATATTTGACGAAATCCATTATATCGATAATCCTGAGCGCGGGACTGTCTGGGAAGAATCCTTGATATTCCTACCTAAGCACATGAACCTGCTCGGGCTCTCTGCAACTATCCCGAACATTAAAGAATTCGCCTCCTGGATCGAATCCATACATAATAAACCTGTAAAAACTGTGATTGAAGAAAAACGCCCTGTCCCCCTGCACTTCTTTTTTCAGGCGGGAAATGAGGTTGCGGATAAAATAGATCATTTCCGCAGGCTAAGATTCGCCAAACCGAATAAATTATACGGACTAATTAATTATCTACGCTCTAAAGAAGACCTTCCTTGTATTTATTTTGTTTTTGGACGCAGGCGCGCGGAAGAACTAGCCGAAGACCTGGCCAACTTTAATTTTTTAACCGGGCCGGAAAGAACCGAGATTACCAACATGTACCAGGAACTCTGCGAGCGTTTTGATTTAAAATCTGACCGCACCGCACAGAACCTCTATCAGCTTATTCAAAACGGGATTGCCTATCACCACGCTGGCATGCTTCCTACTCTAAAAGAAGTAATTGAGAGACTTTTTACCAGCCGCCTTTTAAAGGTTATTTTTACAACTGAGACATTTGCCTTAGGTATTAATATGCCTAGCCGATCGGTTATATTTGACGAGCTGCGCAAATTCTACGGCCGCTACGTTCGGAATCTTAAGACGCGCGATTTTTATCAGATGGCCGGCCGTGCAGGCAGGCGCGGCATTGACGATGAAGGTTTTGTCTACTGCCGGATTAATCTTAATAGAATTACGTTAGATGAAGTTAGGAGGGTAATCTACGGGAAACCCGAAGAGGTAAAAAGCCAGCTGAATACCTCATACGCCACGATTCTTAATCTTTATGAAAAATACCAGGACGATTTATTTAAAATATATCCTCTCTCTCTTCATTATTTCCAATCACGTAAAAATGAACAGAAAGAAGCACTCAGGCTAATTGATGCAAAATTAAAATTACTTAAAGAGTGCGGTTATATCGCTAACAACTCTTTAACCCAAAAAGGAATATTTGCCAAAAGCATCTATGGTTATGAGTTAATTTTATCCGAACTTTATGACCAGCAAATTATGGAGCAACTGGACGAATTCGGACTAGGCGTAGTTGCGGTTGCTGCGGTCTTTGAACCGCGCAAAAACCAACGCCTCCCTTCAAGCCTTTCAAAAAATACCCGCTCAATAAAAAGGACCTGCGAAGAGATATACGAAGATATAAAACATAAGGAAGAAAGGTACCGCATTTACCCGTTTAGCAAACTCCCCTATTTTCATATGAGCACAGCGATGGAGGCTTGGCTTCGCGGGACAACTTTTGATAAAACCTTAAGATTTAGCGATACGGATGAAGGTGAAGTAGTGCGCTATTTCAGAATGAGCGTGCAGATACTGCGCGAGATTGCCGAGGCAAAAGTAACTTCCTACCTGTTAAAAGACAAAATCAAAGAAACTATCCGCGTAATTAACCGCGATGTGGTGGATGCGGAGAAACAACTCAGAGAAGGCTAAAAAAGGGGTCAGAATTATTTTTCTTTATTAGATATGACTGAAAAATAATTCTGACCCCTTTTTTTATAATCCTGTAGAATATCTTTGTGGTCAAAAACAAGGCTTAATTTCGTAACTTCTTCTAATTTAACCACTTTTATCCCTACCGCATCATCTCCTGCTTTAGGCTCCCCCTTAGATTTAGCAGTAAAGACAGTCCCGATAGTATGAAAACGCGGATCGCGCTTGGGGTTAGAATAAGTATGAAATTGTTGCAGGTCGGTTATATTTAATCCAGTCTCTTCTTTTGCTTCCCTGATAACGGCATCCTCTAAACTTTCGCCGTAATCCACAAAACCACCCGGTAATGCCCAGCCAAAAGGCGGGTTGCTTCTTTCTATAAGAACAATTCCTTCCGGTAATTCAATAATCGCATCAACCGTAACATATGGCCCGCCTGACAATTTTGTGGTTACGTATTCCAGGTAACCTAATACGCCTTTGTTAAAAGCTACAAAAGCCTCTTGGCCATAAAGACAAAAGGTGATCTCTTTCAGTGATGTATCCTCCTCACGCAAATGCTTCAAAACCTCCTGGGCCATAATCTTTGCCGAAGCCAATAGAGGAAAACCGCCGGTACCACAACCCAGGGCAGGGAAAACCATTGATTCTATACCTAGCTTATCCGCAACCCTTAACGAATTTCGGCACGAATTGCGTATCTTTATCTCGTCAGTCTTAAAACTCATATCCATGGTAGCCGCATGGATCACGTATTTAGCCTTTAGCGCACCAGCAGTAGTAAAAGTTGCCTCCCCTATATTTATAGGACACTTCTTTACCGCCTCTTCTTCTACTATCTTACCGGCCTTTTTCTTAATTGCGCCGGCAACACCTGCGCCCATAAGGCCCTTATTATTTGCTGCATTCACAATCGCATCAGCCTTTAGTTCAGTGATATCTCCCATTACAACTTTAATCTCGGTATCTTTGATTCTCACAATATCTCCATTAAGAAAATTTGATTAACGTCTGCCCGTTAATCACCGATTATTTTCATTAAAACACTTTTTTTACGTTTTCCGTCGAATTCACCGTAAAAGATCTGCTCCCAGGGGCCAAAATCAAGCTTACCATTCGTAACAGCCACTACTACTTCGCGCCCCATAATCGTTCGTTTTAAATGACTATCCCCATTATCTTCACCACTTAAATTATGCTGATACTTCTCTTTGCCATAAGGTGCTAACTTCTCAAGCCAAGCGGAAAAATCACGATGCAAACCACCCTCATCGTCATTTATGAAGACACTAGCAGTAATATGCATAGCATTCACTAAACATAAACCCTCTTTTATTCCGCTTTTTGCTAAAACCTCTTCAACCTGAGATGTAATATTAATAAACTCTTGTCTATCCCTTGTATTAAACTCTAAGCGCTGGCGATATGATTTCATCGATATTTCTCCAAAATTAATTTTCTCTCTTTCTGGTCAATCTTAAAATTATAATTCTTCAAGAACGACATTCCTAGCAGTCCATCGCCAAAACCAAGATCGTCTGTATTATCAAGCAAAACCGCGGCCTCTACATTCCTCGCCTCAACCCCTTCAACTTTTACCCTGTCAATTATTAAACGCTTTGCATTAATCACGCGGCCATCGGCTACCTGCACCTTCATATCCGGTTGAAAATTATTCAGCCTGATCCTTAATTTATCCGCTACATCCATGGTAATAAGCATGGTTGTTGCCCCGGTATCCAGAAGCATCCTCGTTTCAACTTTACCATCTAGCAAAACTTTTAAGAATATACCCTGAGAATCACGCGAGAAATCTATAGAGCGCGGCTTAGCCTCGTCCTCAAGCTGCTGCTTAACAATCCTGTCCTGCATCTTTTTCTTTTGTTCATCCCACTTGCGACGCATAGAGCTTGAGTCTTGAGTAGAATCTTTCGCGATCCTTTCAATCTCTTTCTTAAAGAATCTTACCGAGCCTGAACCTACCTCTAACTCAATAGTTGCATCATCTTCGCGCACAATAATTCCTTCGATACTACGTCCATTTTTAAGATACAAGGTATCGGCGCAAGCAAGAGTAAAAGAAAAAATAAATAATAAACAAAGAATTATCTTCATATATTCAGACTCTTTTTATGCTCCTCTATTATGATTCTTAACGCCGGCTTAAAACTCTTCTGCGTTTACAAAATTTAAATACCAAACACCTGCTGCAAAATGGCGAAACCGGTAGACATAAATTCTGGCCAAAACCTACCAATATAGTATTTAATTCTATCCATAACCTTTTGGGTATAATTCTTTCTAATGCAACTTCTGTCTCTTGCGGGTTTTTTGTCTGAACCCAACCCAAGCGGTTTGAAATCCTATGCACATGCGTATCCACACAGATTGCCGGAATATTGAAACCTAGTCCTAATACTAAATTTGCTGTCTTTCTCCCCACTCCCTTGAACGACAATAGCTCTTCAATATTATTAGGGACTTTTCCCTTAAACTCTTTAATAATCCTATCGCTTAAGCTTAGAATTACTTTTGCTTTGTTGCGATAAAAACCTACCGGATAAATTATCTGAGCTATCCTACTATTAGATAATTTTAGCATACCCTTAGGGTTATCTGCAATCTTAAATAATCTGTTTGAGGCCTCAATGGTAGTTTTATCTTTAGTGCGTAGACTTAAAATACATGAGACTAAAACTTGATAGGGATCTTTATTATATGAAACTACTGTAACTGAAGGCGTCTTGTAGTTTTTTACTTGTTCGCAAATTAATTTTAATGTTTTTAAGACTTCAGTCACTATTTTTTTTCTTGAAGAAAATATCAGTCAGTCCCTTTATAATATTACCTACTTGTGCCTCGAATTTATATTTTGGGTCTTTGAGTGTACCACTAAGCTTAATCACCGCGAATTGATTCGTTTGACCCAATATTGATTTAGTCACATCTTTAAAGGTGCCGGTCAAAGGAGCAAGCTCATTGACCATATCTACATTAAGAACAGCATTAATGGAAGCGTCTAGGCCTATTTTCACCGGCCCCGAAAGATTAACCATATTACTTTTCATCTCCAGGTTTTCGGTTGAGATATATTTGTCTCGCATAATAAATGCGCAGCTACCTTCATAGAATACAATGTTTGTGAAATCTTGAGTAAACATAAGCTTGCCCAACCCTTTAAATAAATCCAGTTCCCAAAGCTTACCCTTGGTAATTGATGCTGTACCTGCGCCTTCTGAGTTATAAATATCTCCCAAGAAACCACTAGCCTTGAATTCCCCATGGATAATCCCTGCAACATCTTTATCTTTAGCCGGAGTATCGAGCTTTAATTCATTAATATCAACTCCCTGTATAACAATATTAAACCAATATGGGCAGTTCTTAGATTGTAAATTTGATTTAAAAGCAGCATTGAGTACACCGCCATATAAAGAAAGGCGGATAAAAGGAATATCGATAATCTTATCTTTTTGTACATAACTAATGGACATATCCTTACCTTTAAAACCATATAACGAAATATCGTCAGAAGAAATCTTGGCTTCAATAGCACAATTCTGTATATCGCTAGCCTTGCCTAATAAATTAAATTGCACATGAACTTTACCCTGAGGGCTAATCTTATCCAATTGATCTTTAAATTTACTTAACAACTTACGCAAATCACTTAAATCAATAAACAAACTCCCGCTTAAATCAAGTAAGGACTCAGGGGTTGATGTAGTATCGATACTGCCCTTAATTGCAAAATCGGAAGCAAGATAACGACCGCTACAATTAGTTACGCTTATTAGCTTATCATTAACAGTAAATTTTGTATTTAAGGTAAGCTCCTTGGAGCCTAAGCTAAAATCTAAAAGCGGAGATTTAAAATTATTTAATCCTCCCGTTGTTTTGTAGACTAGCTCCTGAAATCTAAAACTTAAATCCTGCCACTGAGCCTGATCCATAGTAAAAGCTATCCTGCCGTTAATATCTTGAACAGGAGAATCAAGTTTGTCTAATTTTAATCCGGCGTTTAGAAAATCGAGATTACCGATTATATTAAGCTTATCAGTCTCGGCAAGCTTACCTGTAACTGAAATAGATAGATTTGCGTTTCCAGAGAGTTTTCCAGGCAAAATTACATTGAATTTATCTTTTAATATACCCTGCAGAGAAACAAGACTCAAGCTAGTTATAGCCCCAAGACTAAATACGGGATCGCTAAAGTTACTTAATTTCAACTTACCTTGAAGAGGTAGCCCGAGAACATTGGCAGTTAACTTTTCCGTACTTAAACCGGAGTTATCAAAATTAACTTGAGAACTTATATTGCTTATTTTATCAATTGTATCTATTCCTAAGACTTCGGCATTAGAGAGATTGGCGATTCCTGAATATCTTAGTACTTTATCTTCTAAATTATAGCCTAATGTAACTTTTGCATCTAAGTTTGACTTAATTGTAATCGTATCTTTTACAATTGCAAAATCCTTAGCCTGCACCTGACTTTCAGAAGTAATTAGATTGTCTTTTAGCTTAAGATCAATTAATGCGCTGAGTAAGCCTTCACTGATATTCAACCCTGAATCTTTGTAATAACCAGCGTAGTCTTTGGGAGGGATATTCTGAATGGATATTTTTGCATTCAACTCCTGGGCAGGTATTTTAAATTCACCGTATGCGGACAAGTTTGATACAGGATTTGACACAACTTGCGCGGAAAGCTTGAATTTAATCAGCTGCGGTAAAGACAGATACATAACCAGATTAAGATTATCGATATTCTTGATAAAAGGTTCTTTAAAAGTATTGTCTTTAAAGATTATCCTGGAATTAGCTAATTTTATCCTGTAAATAGATATACTGAATCCCGGAGTGGCAGTAACAACTGCAGCAGGAGCTACTGCTAATTCCCCCGCTCCAGAAGGAACTGTTGAAGCTATAATTGGCTCCTTGGCCTGCGCAGGAGACTCTTTAGCATGAAATAGATCCTGGAGATTAAAGACCCCGTCTGCCTTCCTTTCAATATATAGCTGCGCTGAATTCAAGCTTATATTAGGGATAATAATCTTTTTCTGTAAAATAGCCCAAGGCAAGATTATGCAGGATGCCTCTTTCACATTAATAATTGAGGTTTGATTATAGGAAAGGACAAGATTCTTTAAAACTAAACCTTTTAATAAATTAACCTTAACAGAATCTAGGCTAACTTTGGTATTAGTTTGCTCTTCAATCCCTTTAATGATCAGGGCCTTAATTGTTTTGGGGAGGTAAACCTGGTTTAAATAGAAAACTCCGCCGGTAATCAAAATTACGAAACAGATAAATACTATAATGATTATCTTCTTCATTTAACTTTCTTAATATATTTAACCGCTGCTTGAAAAGCTTGTTTACTTGTCTTAATCTTACCGATGGCCTGCAATTCATCAAGCTCCGAAAGGATCTCTCCGATTAGCGGCGAGGGAGATAATTTAAACTCCTGCATTATCTGGTTTCCGTTAACAAGACGCGCATGTTTTACCTCTTTATCCTTCTTAAGGTATTCCTTTATTAAACTGCTAACTACCCGTTCATGCTGCAGGCGAGCCTTAGCGGTAGTTAACGGGCCCTTGGTCGCACGCTGGTCAGCCAATGATAACAAAAGTATGCTTAAGGCCTCGCATCCGGCATCGCGGAAATAACGGAATTTTGCCCGCGGGGTCGGACGCATAGAATCAGCTAAATATCCCGGTCGCAGATGCCACAAAACCATTTTATGCAAAGAATACTTTTCGTCGTTAGAAAGCTTGAGCCTTCGCGCGATATCATCGCTGAACATTAGCCCTGCTCTTTCATGGCCATGAAAAGTTGTCCTTCCCTTTTCGCGACGTAAGGTCTTTGGTTTACCAAAGTCATGCAGAAATACGCCTAATTTCAATAAACTTCTGCGTTGTCTATCCGAAGAAATTGCTATATCAAGATAACTTTTTATCTCTTTGTCTTTTAAAGAGGCGAGCAATAAATCAAGCTGGCGAATAGTCTCTAAAGTATGCTGCCAGACATCCAAATGATGATACGGCCCCTGCCCGATCCTACGCATTCTCCTTATTTCCGGGAAAATTATCTCTAGAATCTTTAGTTTATCCAAGGCCACAAAACAAGCAAAGGTTCTATCACTATCGAATATCTTAAATAATTCATCCCGTATGCGCTCAAAAGAAACTTTGCTTAAATTTGCCTTTTCTAATTTTGCCAATTTCAAAGTATTCTTCTCAATCTCAAAACCTAATAAAGAAGCAAAACTAAAAGCGCGTAAAATACGCAAAGGATCTTCACGGAATGACTTATTATTTATTACCCTTATTATCTTTAAACCTAAATCTCTCCTTGCCCCGTATAAATCGATCAGATTTGCTTCTAAATCTCTACTACTAAAGACCTTTTCTAGTTCCAACGCCATGGAATTAATGCTAAAATCGCGATGCTTAAGATCATCCTCTAAGGTTTTCCCGCGGAAATCCGATAAATCAAAAGTATAGATTTTATCTTCTGCCTTCTTCACTACGCGGCATGCGCCGCGCTCTTTATCCAGAACCACAAACCCCGCATGCAGATACTTAGCCAAGGTCCTGCCAAAGCTAATCGCTTGCCTCTTAATGGCAAAATCAAAATCAGGATTCTTTTTCGTTCTCCCCAGATACAAATCGCGCAGAGCCCCTCCTACCAAATACAGCTTTATGCGCCTGGATTTAGAGAATTCGTTAATCTTTTTAAGCATAGCCTTATCTTCTAGCGTGAATTTAATCATCTCTTTTAGAGAATATGAACGGATTTATTTATCTTGATTGAAAATAGCTGATTGCTTAATAATTTCGTCTTCAACAAATATCGGCGCCTTAGCCCTGACTGCAAGGGCTACGCTATCCGAGGGGCGGGCATCAATGATTTTTTCCTGGCCTGATGAGGATTTTAAGAATATCTTCGCATGAAATGTATTCTCTTCTAATTTATCGATAATTATCTTCTCGATCTTAGCTTCTAGAAACTGAATGGTTGAATGTAACAGATCGTGGGTTAATGGCCGACTCGGTACAAAGCCGCTTATCTTTAATTTTATAGCCGAAGCTTCGGCTAGCCCGATAACGATAGGCAAAACTCTCTCTCCGCCTTTTTCTTTTAGCACGATCAATTGATCATGCCTTTTTTCGTCAATTACAATTTTACTTAATTCCATTTCGACCATCTTACATCATCCCCTTATATCCATAAGCAATTATGAATATACCAAGCGGGTCCTGTCTTGGCTTGTTCTGTGCGCGCTGCTGACGCTGCGTGCTCGAACTAAGCCAAGCCACCCGCTTATTTACTTCTTCCTCTTTATGTCATTGAACAACTCAAGAACACTTTTAGCGGGTGGCACGGGGATGCTTCGAAGCGCGTCTTAGCGCGAGAAGCGCCCCGTGTCGCCCGCTAAATATTTATTTCTTTCTTTTCTCTTTACCTAAAATATCCTTTAGCTCAACCATGAATTGCCCAACATCCTTAAACTGCCGGTACACAGAAGCAAAACGTACGTAGGCAACATCGTCCAGATTCTTTAATTTCTCCATTACCAGCTCGCCTATACGGCTTGAAGCGACCTCGCGGTCGGATTTCTTCTGGATTCCGCGCTCAACCTGAGTAACAATCTCTTCCATCTTCTCAATGCTTACCGGCCTCTTTTCGCAGGCGCGGATAATTCCAGCAATAACTTTTTTACGGTCAAATGGTTCTCTGCGTCCGTCTTTCTTTATTACCATCAGAGAAACCTCTTCTATGTATTCGTAAGTAGTAAAACGCTTGCCGCATTTCAAACATTCGCGGCGCCGCCTAACTGCTGATTCTTCTGCTGTTGCCCTAGAATCAACCACTTTATCTTCTTTATAAGCGCAAAAAGGACATTTCATTTTATTCTTCTTACTTTTATCTTGGCTTGCTTTAAGAAATCCATAGCCATCTTATCCGGATAACCTTCGGCGATAACAATTTCTTTGATCCCAGAATTAATGAGCATCTTGGCGCAGATAACACATGGCTGACAAGTGGCATAGATAGTGCTCCCCTTAACACTTATCCCGTATAAAGATGCCTGAATTAATGCGTTTTGTTCGGCATGCAATGCGCGACAAAGTTCATGACGCTCTCCCGAAGGGACTTTCAATTTCTGACGCATGCATCCTACATCAATACAATGTTTTATCCCACTGGGCGCGCCATTATACCCGGTAGATAATATCCTTTTATCCTTTACCACAACCGCGCCTACGCTTCGACGTAAACAGGTCGCCCTCTTTGACACAAGCTTAGCAACCTCTAGAAAATATTCATCCCAACTTGGCCTAATTTGCAATTTCTTATTCATTTTTATTTAATTAACTCCGGATATAATGGAAATCTTTTGGTTAAACTGTAAACTTCATTTCTTATAATCTCTAACTTCTTAGGATTATCGCTTTCCTCAATCGCGTCATTGATAAATCCGGCGATTTTGTGCATATGAAACTCTTTTAACCCGCGGGTAGTTACCGCCGGAGTGCCGATGCGTATTCCACTAGTAACCCCCGCCCCTTTTTTATCAAAAGGTATAAGATTCTTGTTCACCGTAATATTAACTGTGCCTAGAATATTTGAAGCATCTGCGCCGGTTACTCCTTTTTCACTTAAATCTACCAGCATAAGATGCGTATCTGTGCCTCCGGAGACAATACGGAATTCTTTTTTTGCCAAAGCTCGGGCGAGTTCTTTAGAGTTCTTTACCACCTGCCTCTGATAAGTCTTAAATTTTGCAGTCATCGCTTCTTTAAAAGCTACGGCTTTCGCCGCGACCACGTGCATTAACGGCCCGCCTTGAATTCCAGGAAAGACCTGAGCATCAATTTTCTTGCCGAATTCTTCTCTGCAAAGAATAAACCCTCCGCGAGGGCCACGCAGAGTCTTATGTGTCGTGGAGGTAACAAACTCCGCATAAGGAACCGGAGAAGAATGAACTCCCGCAGCAACTAAACCTGCGATATGCGCCATATCAACAAAAAGGTAAGCGCCTACCTTGTCGCATATCTTTCTAAACGCTTTAAAATCCATTTTCCTGGGATAGGCGGAAGCGCCCGCAAGAATCATTTTAGGTTTATGTCTCTTAGCTAAATACATGATTAAATCATAATCCAACATTTCAGTCTTACGATCCACTCCGTAACCAACCATTTTGAAAAATCTTCCTGAGAAATTATGCGGATGGCCATGAGTAAGATGCCCACCTGCAGCTAAATCCATAGCTAAAACCGTATCGCCCGGTTCAAGCATAGCAAAATAAACAGCCATATTCGCCTGCGACCCAGAATGCGGCTGGACATTGGCATATTCTGCGCCAAATATTTTTTTGGCGCGCTCAATAGCTAATCTCTCCACTTCATCCATATATTCACATCCGCCATACCAACGCTTATAAGGATACCCTTCTGCATATTTATTCGTTAAAACAGAACCCTGCGCCTCAAGTACTGCAAGAGAAGTAAAATTCTCGGAGGCGATTAGCTCTAAATTACCCTCTTCTCGAATAAGTTCTTTTTTGATAGCTGAATAAATATCCGGATCTGTTATTTTGAGATGTCTCACCTTAAACCCCCTCTAATCTTTCTTTCAATTTCTTTTATCTGTTTCAAACGACGTTTATGCCTACCATTAAGAAACTGCGTATTTAACCATATTTGAGTTATGCTTCTAGCTAATGCGGATTTCACAAAAAGCGAACCCAAAACCAAAACATTGCTGTCGTTATGCTCGCGCGATAGCTTGGCCATTTTCACATTAAGAGACAAGGCTGCGCGTACCCCGGGTAATCTGTTAGCGACAATTGAATTTCCGATCCCACTCTTACAGATTAAAATACCTTTTTTAAATCTTCCTTCTGAAATCTTACTGGCCAAGCTATAAGCATATTCGGGATAATCGCAACGCTCATCACTAAAAGGACCAAGATCCTTTACCGGGATCTTTTTCTTAAGCAGATAAGACTTAATACTCTCTTTTAAAGCAAACCCTCCATGGTCAGAGGCGATTAATATAGGTTTCATATCAATTTACTCACCCTTTCCAGGGCCTCCTTTATACAAAGAATTGTTTTTTCGTAGAACTCTAGCGGTTTACCGATCGGATCGAGGATATCAAGATTCTTATCACTTATTTTAGCAAACTCTTTTAACAAAAACACTCTATTTCTTACCTCGGGGGCAATACGCAGGATTGCATCTTCGTGCATCCTCTCCATTACCAAAACTAAATCTGATTTTTTAATCATCTCTTTAGTTACTCTTTGAGAGATACGGCCCGAAACATCTATACCTTCTCTGGCTAAGACATCTCTTGTCCCCTGGGATACGCTTAAGCCCGAGATCATCATAATACCAGCAGAAGAAACTTCTACATCGCGCCTATTCTGCTCCTGCATCATTTTCCTTAAAAGAGCCTCCGCCATCACCGAACGGCAGGAATTTCCCGTACAGATAAATAGAATATTCTTTTTCTTAATCACCTTATCAATCTCATCCTGGCTTATCGCACCTATTCTAAGAAATTGGATTTCCTCTCCCCTTAGATCTACAATCGAAGATTCAACTCCAAGTTTAGTAGGCCCAGCATCAATAGCAAGATCCACAAGAGAGCCTAAATCAGCTAGTGCATCTGTAAAACTTATCGGCGCAGGCTTGTCGTAAAGATTCGCTGAAGGTAAAACTATCGGATCATTTGTCGCAGCAATAATACGTAAAGCAATCTCATTATCCGGCATACGCAAACCTATACTTGACCCTTTAATCCCCTCTAAAATGATAGTTAAAGGACCCGGCCAAAATTTATCGATCACTTTGTAAGCCGAAAGCGGAATTTTGCGCGCAAAATCTTCAATTTTATCTTTTTGGGAGATAGCTACAGAAAACTGTTTATCCTTAGGGCGCTGTTTAATTTCATATAATCTTTCAACTGCTTTTTTATTCAACATGTCAGCGGCTAGGCCGTAAACTGTTTCAGTGGGAATAATCACTAAACCGCCGGCTCGTAAAATATGCGCTGCCTGATGGACATAGTCTTCTTTGATATTCAGAGGATCAACTTTTATTATCTTAGCCTGAGTCATACTTTAATTTTTGTATTTTTAATCTTAAGCCGCATAGAATTCTTATACGCGCATAACTTGGCTTGAATCTTTTTATCAGCTATCCCGAGAATCTCTAGAGCAAAAAGCGCTGAGTTCCTTGCGCCTGCCTTACCAATAGCCATTGAGGCAACCGGTATACCCCCGGGCATCTGAACCGTAGAGAGCAACGAATCCATACCTTTTAAGTTAGATGTCTCAATGGGAATACCTATTACAGGTAATATTGTGTGCGCCGCTACTACCCCGGCTAATGCCGCAGCACCACCGGCTGCCGCAATAAAAACCTTTGTCCCTTTTTTTGAAACTGCTTCTACATATTGTACTAACTCCTTAGGGCTGCGGTGCGCAGAAAGCACCTTAACCTCAAAATCAACCTTAAATTCCTTTAATACAATTATTGCTTCAGATACTGTCTCTAAATCCGAAACACTACCCATAATTATACTTATCTTACTCATTAAAAATCCCTCCTCATTGCTTTAGCTCCGATATCCCGCCGATAATGCATGCCTTCAAAGCTTAGCTTTTGAACTGCCGCATAGGTATTATCAATTGCATTTTTTATGCTATCGCCTAAACCGGTTACCCCTAAAACGCGCCCTGCGCTTGTTACAATCTTATTCGCCTGAAATTTAGTCCCGGCATGAAAGACTATTACATCATTCATCTTATCTAGATCTTCTAAGCCAAAAATTTCTTTTCCCGTTTCATATTTGCCAGGATATCCACCGGCAGTACAAACTACGCAGACACAATCGCGGTTATCCCATTCTAAAATCTTTAAATCTGATATCTTCTTTTCGCTCGCCGCGATCAGAATCTCTGTTAAATCTGACTTTAACCGCGGCAATATTGCCTGTGTCTCCGGATCGCCAAAACGCACATTAAATTCTAAAGTTTTAGGTCCTTCATTAGTAAGCATTACCCCGGCATATAAAACTCCCCGATAGTCTAATCCCTCTTTTACCATACCATCGATTGTGCGGTATATTATTTTATCCAGAATCTCAAGGAATAAATCCGGAGTGACTATTGAAGCAGGTGAATATGCGCCCATTCCACCGGTATTAGGCCCTTGGTCAAAATCATTAATCCTTTTGTGATCCTGAGCAGAAGCCAGAACAACCACTTCCTCTGAATCGGTTATAACAATAATCGATGCCTCTTGGCCCTCAAGACACTCCTCAACAATAATTTTTTCTCCGGCAGAACCAAAAATCATATCCTGCATTATTGCAACAACTGCCTGCTTAGCTTCATCAACGCTTTTAGCAACCACAACGCCTTTTCCCGCAGCTAACCCGTCTGCCTTAACTACACAAGGAGCACCAATTTTATCTATATACTTTTTTGCTTCCTCAGGATTATCAAAAACCTTAAAATCAGCTGTTGGAACGTTGTATTTCTTCATCAACTGCTTGGAAAATACTTTGCTTGACTCCATCTGAGCAGCTTTTTTATTAGGGCCAAATATCTTTAATTTATATTTAATAAACTCATCAACAATGCCTAAAGATAAAGCGACCTCGGGGCCGACTATAGTTAAATCAATCTTTTCCTTCTTTGCAAAATTTAACAGACCCGACACATCTTCAGCCTTAATATCTACGCACTCGGCTAGCTTAGCAATGCCTGCATTACCGGGCGCACAAAACACCTTATCGACCAGCTTTGACTGCGCGATCTTCCAAACTAGCGCATGCTCTCTACCACCTGAACCGATAACTAATATACGCATACTTTAACCTTACGCGGGTCCTGGTCCGCCACAATTTATGGCGGGCCACCCGCTAAAATAATTTTTTTATAAATACAGAACTACTGTGAAATAATAAATTTTTATGGGTGACTGGGACGATTTCGAGCTGCGTGATGCAGCGAGAAACGGCCCAGTCAGGACCCGTAAAAATTTATTTACCCACTTGCTCTTTATTCTTTATCGGCAAAAAACCGGCCATTTCACCAATTACATTAACCAACTCAGTATTAGCCGGAATAACAATTTTAGCGTTATTCACTAATGCCTTCTCAACTGCCTCAAGTTTACGTAAAACTTGCGCATTGCCTACGAAATAATGCTCTGCTGCTTCGTTAACAAGTTTAATTGCAGCTGCCTCACCTTCTGCCTCCAAAATCCGCGCCTGCTTTACACCTTCTGCCTTCTTAATCTCCGCGCGCTTCTGGCCATCTGCAACAGTTTCAGTAGCAGTAGCATAATCAATTGCTGAAATTTTTTCATTTTCAGCCTTTACAACTTTATTCATCGTCTCTTGAACATCTTTAGGAGGATCAATCTCTTTTAATTCTGTCCTAACAATCTCAAGGCCCCAGCTAGCTGTTTCCTCGCAAAGAGTCTTATGCAACTCAGCATTAATCTTACCTCTTTCGCTATTTGCGGACTTTAAAGTAAGCGTACCGATTATATTTCTAAGCGTTGTCCGCGCCAAGTTCACAATCTGCCACTGATAATTATTTACACTATACTGACAATTCTTAACATCTGCTTCATCAGCTTTAACCTTAAAATAAACCTGGGCGTCGACTTTAGCGTTTAAGTTATCGTTAGTAATAATCTCCTGCGGCTCAGCATCAACCATTTGCTCGGTTATATTAATCTGGTAGAGATTCTCGATGATAGGAAATACCCAGTTAAATCCCGGACTAGCAAAACGGTTATACTTACCGAATCTCTCAACCAAACCACGATGCGTAGGACGCACAATCCTGATCCCCATAAAAAATACAACCACGATAATTATTAATATTAAAAACGTAATACTCATTTTCCTTCCTCCTTTTTATTTATTGCTCTCTTTAATTTCTTGCATTTCTGCATAAACTTCTCCTGGAAACAGACGATTGTTCTCTAAATCAGCCTCTATCGCTCCTACTCTTTCTAATTGAATAATATATTCCGCAAAATCGGCTGCGGAATAACGCGCATCTTCCATGCCTTCTTTTTCCTCATTCTCAATTTCCAGCAATTCTCTCTCTATCGCCCTCTCGATATTTTCTTCAATTTTATCTGCCTTATCTCTATCCCGCAACAAATCTTCTTTAGCCACTTCCGTTATATCTACCCTCTCTAGCATCTGAGAAATCCTCAAATTCTTTCTTATCTTATCAAGTATATCTTTTCTTGTGGAAAAAAACCTCAATTTACCTTCGTTGCTAAAAATAGGCAATTCTTCAAGCTTCTTTCGTTCTTTATAATATAGCTCCTTTAACAGATTTATATAAGCATCCATATTACCACCTTAAACTATATGCACCTGCTTGTTTCCCTTAATCGTCTTACCGATAACCCAGGATTTAAGCTTAAATGCAGCCAGCCTTGAAATTAACTTCACAGCCGAAGATGCCTCAACGATTAAAACCATCCCAATGCCCATATTTAATGTATGAAATATTTCGTGATCGTCAATATTACCTTTGTTCTGGATTAGACGGAACATCTTAGGGATTACCCAAGAATTTTTATCAATCATTACATCAATATTCGCCGGCAATATCCGGCTGATCTTATCGTAAAATGCACCACCCGTTATATGCGCAATACCCTTAATATCTTTATCAGGTAATAAACTTAATACCTGCTTAACATAAATGCGAGTAGGGGTAAGCAACTCTTTACTCATGCGCTTTAATTCGTTTTCGGAAAAAACTTTTCTCACCAATGAATAACCATTGGAGTGAATCCCGCTAGACTCTAGACCAATAACCAGATTGCCACACTCTACAGCGCTACCGTCAATAATCTCATTCCGCTCAACCACACCCACGCAAAAACCCGCAATATCATATTCTCCCTCTTTATACATACCGGGCATCTGCGCAGTCTCGCCACCGATTAATGAACAATTGGATTCAATACAACCATCATTTATACCTTTTACAATACCCACAAGAACATTTTCTTTTACCTTGCTATAAGCAATATAATCCAGAAAGAAGAGCGGCTGGGCCCCCGTGCAAAGGATATCATTGACATTCATAGCCACAGCATCAATACCAACAGTATCGTGCTTATTGGCAAGCAGGGCGATCTTTAGTTTTGTCCCTACTCCGTCGCTAGATGAAACCATAATCGGATCCTTGAATTTATCTTTATCCAGCCTAAAAAAACTTCCAAATCCTCCGATATCTTTTAAAACTTCAGGACGAAAAGATTTGCGCACTATCGCCTTTAGTTTTCCCTTAAACGCACTCGCCGCCTTAATATCAACTCCGGACTTTTTATAAGTAATCTTTTTCATATTAAAACCACGCTCTCCCTTATAAGATAAACATAACTGATATGGCGGGTGGCACGGGGATGCCTCGCAGCGCGTTTTAGCGCAAGAGGCACCCCGGGCCAACCGCTATCTCTCCTTGTCCGCAACATCTTCCTTCTAGCGAAAACTTTCCGTGCCTTCTCTCTGCCATTATCGGATATTTTCCCGTCCAGCAAGCAGTGCAATAATCATTCTTACCGTATTTAAGAGATTTGAGCATCCCGTCTAAACTTAAATAACCCAAACTATCAACACCAAGATACTCCCTGATTTTATCAATCGAAGAATACCTGTTAGCAATCAATTCACTTGATTTATGAAAATCAATCCCGTAATAACACGGAAACCTGTGCGGCGGACATGAGATCATTAAATGCACTGCCTTAACTCCTACCTTACGCAAGTTGCGCACGCGGATCTTTGAGGTTGTTCCACGCACAATGGAATCGTCAACTATAACAATGCGCTTACCGCGCAAAACATCTTTCATTAAATTAAATTTTACTTTTACGCCCATATCGCGAGAATCCTGCGCCGGCTGAATAAATGTCCTACCTACATAATGATTGCGGATAATCCCCATCTCTAAAGGTATGCCTGATTGCTGCGCGTAACCTAAAGCAGCAGAATACCCTGAGTCCGGAACAGGCACAACATAATCTGCTTTAACCGGAAATTCTTTTGCCAGCTGTGCCCCTAGTTTCTTACGTACGATATGCACTGTCTCACCAAAAACATTGGAATCAGGTCTTGAGAAATAAACATGCTCAAAGATACAATGCGCATGCCTATGACCTACGCGCCATTCCTTAGGCCTGATTGACCTTAATCCTGTGTCATTAATAAAAACTATTTCTCCCGGATCAACTGCCCTTACGAATTTAGCCCCGATTAAATCGAAGGCGCAAGTCTCAGAAGCCAGACACCAAGAATTCCCGAGCTTACCCAGCGATAGCGGACGAAATCCCCAGGGATCCCTTACTCCGATTAAATTCCGGTTATCCATAAGTATCAAAGAATAAGCCCCTCTAATTCTTTGTAATGCATACAATAGGCTTTCGTCTAAATTACGCAATTTCCCGCGCGCCATAAGATGAATTATGATTTCCGAGTCAGTTGTGGTCTGAAAGATTGAACCTGTCTCTTCCAGATGCTTGCGCAGCTCTAAAGAATTTACTAAATTACCGTTATGCGCTATACAGATTGAACCCTTAGCATAATCAACCAAAAGTGGCTGTGCATTCTTTAATACGCTTGAACCAGTGGTAGAATAACGCACATGGCCCATTGCAGTACTTCCTTTTAATTTACTTAAAACAGCTCCGCCAAAAACATCGCTTACTAAACCCATTCCTTTATGAATCGATAAATTACCTTTATTATTAGCGACTATGCCACAGGCCTCCTGCCCTCTATGCTGCTGGGCAAACAGGCCTAAATAAGTAAGCCAACTAGCCTGCTTGTTATTCGATATGCCAAATAGCCCGCAGTATTCTCTTGGTTCGTCAGGATTTATCTTCAGCATTTCTTGCACCCTTTCGGCTCTATTCCCGTCCAACAAAAAAGACATACCTTATCTTTAGAGAGACCAATAGCAGAGATCATATCATTTAGCTTCTGGTATCTTAAGGTAGTTACCCCCAAATCTTTCCTAATCCATTCAACCATCTTTTTATACCAAACAGAATCTTCATCCAGATATTTATTAACGTTTTTTATATCTTTACCCTCAAGCGCCTTTATCGCCTTACGCGCAGCAAGTTCTTTAATGGAACGCGTGGAAAAATTGAACTTGCAAGGATACATAAGCGGAGGGCATGCAATCCTTAAATGAATCTCCTTTGCCCCGTGAAACTTTAACTTCTTAATTGTATAATTCTTAAGCTGCGTACCGCGCACTATGGAATCATCGCAGAATACTATACGCTTACCGTTAATAATCTCCGGAATTGGAATTAATTTCATCTTGGCAATCAGGTCGCGCCTCTCCTGAGAAACAGGAGTATAGCTCCTGTCAAAACCCGGAGTATATTTTACTAGCGGCCTCCTGAATGGAACTCCTGACTTCATACTATAACCGATAGCATGCGCCGTACCTGAATCCGGAATCCCTGCTGCCATATCCGCTTCAATATTATCTCCCTCGGCGAGTGTTGCGCCGCTTCTCTCCCTGGACATCTCTACATTCAACCCTTCATATTTTGAGGCAGGAAAACCCGCATAAATCCAGAGGAAAGAACAGATCTGATTTACTTTCCCGCCCTTCTTCTTCGTAGTTAAACCCTTTTTATTCAAAAGCACAATCTCGCCCGGCTCAAGAAATTTCTCAATCTTATATCCGAGATTAAGAAAAGCGGAGCTCTCGGTTGAGACAGCCCAACTACTCCCCTTTCTTCCGATAACCAGCGGAGTAAATCCGAATCTATCGCGCGCCGCATAAATACCATCCTTATTTAACAATAAGAGCGAACATGAACCATCAATCTTACTAAACATACTGTCAATTCCTGCGGTAATATTCTTACCCTGTATAATTAACTTCGCAACCAGCTCAGTAAGATTGACTCTTCCATCTGTTACCTCGCTAAAAGATTTTCCTTTTTTATAAAGCTCGCGCGCAAGTTTATCCGCATTATCAATAAAACCGTTAGTTACTATCGCATAGGGGCCGAATTTGGAATTAATAAGTATCGGTTGCTCGTCACGCGCGCTGATTACGCCAATACCCATATCCCCGGGCATCTTCAAGTAATCCTCGTAGAATTTTGCCTTGAACTGGCTACCGCGAATATCGTGAATTTTACGCGTTAGCTCCTTACCATATACGGCAAGCCCCGCAAACTGTGTACCTAAATGCGAATGATAGTCTGTCCCGTAATAAAGATCTTCACTGCAGTCCTTCTTTGCAATTACACCAAAAATTCCGCTCATTGTAAGCCTTTCTCAAAAATGTTTTTTAATATGCTCAACGCCATTACTAAAAATTGCTAATCCCTCTCCTGCAAACTTTTTACCTGAAGAGCTCCAACGCGGATGCTGTTGACTAGATACGTGTCGCTCCGGATGAGGCATAAGCCCTAGGATTCTTCCCGTCGAATCAGAGATACCCGCGATATTCTCAACTGACCCATTAGGATTATCCGGATAACCGATAAGCTCGCCTTTTTCGTTGCAATACTGAAAAACAATCTGCTTATTAATTTTTAAACTCTGCAAGGTTTTTCTGTCCTTGACGATGAATTTGCCTTCACCGTGGGCAACAGGCAAATAAATAATTTCGGAAAGATTCTTTGTCCAGATACATTTACCATTTTTCTTTAAGTAAACCCAACGGTCTTCGAACTTGCCGGAATCATTAATAATCAGACTTGCCTCCTGGCTTAATTCTTTATTACCGGGAAGTAGACCGCTTTTAACTAGAATCTGAAAACCATTACAAATACCGATAATAATTTTCCCGTCTTGAATAAACTTCTTTAGCGCTTCGGATAACTTACACTTTAACTCATTGGCAAATATTTTTCCGGAAGCAATATCATCGCCGTAGCTAAACCCTCCGGAAAAAACTAAGATTTGATAATCCGTAAGTGCAACCTTGCCTTTTACTAAATTATTAATATGCACAAGCTCAGAGCTGGCGCCTACTTTAGAAAAAGCAAACGCAGTCTCCTTGTCGCAATTAGTCCCTGCTGTCCTGACTACGCAAACCTTAGGCCTTTTTATCATAGAATTTCTTTATTGCCTTTACCACATCCTTAGGGTCATCAACAACTGTAAAGATATCCAGATCTTCTGGGCTGATGTTGGCTTCTTTTAATACGGTCTTCTTTAACCAATCCAATAAACCATTCCAATACTCGCTATTTAATAGAACAACCGGAAATTTTGGTATTCTATCAGTCTGAATAAGATTGATCGCCTCAAAGAATTCATCCAGGGTGCCATAACCTCCTGGTAAAATCACAAAGGCCTTGGCGTATTTAACAAACATTACTTTGCGGATGAAGAAATAACGAAAATCTAACAAGGTATCTACGTATTTGTTCGGCTTTTGTTCGCATGGGATATGAATATTCAATCCTATGGAATGCCCTCCGGCTCTCTTAGCCCCTTTATTCGCAGCCTCCATAAGTCCTGGACCGCTTCCGGTAATTACAGCGTATCCTGCCTTTGCAATATGATAAGCAACTTCTTCACCCAATTTGTAATATTTTGTATCAGGCTTAGTTCTCGCAGAACCGAATATAGAAATTGCCTTACCGACCTTAGAGAGAACCTCAAAACCCTCTACAAACTCTGACATAATACGAAATACTCGCCAGGGATCCTCCTGGGTAAAATCATCCTTGATAATAATCTTATGCATTTTTCTTACCATCTCAATGGCTCCTTCCATATCTCTTTTAACTTATTAATATCATTCTTTATACAGGTTTTTCCGTCTAAACCGTGAATTATTAAATCCCTCTTTGAGTTTACGCAACCAATTAACCCAAAAGATAAACCCTTCATCGCTCTCTCAAATTCAAACCTCTTATTCTTCTGGACCTCCACAATAAATCTTGAAGTTGACTCTGCGAATAAAACAAAATCATCTCTATTTTCTCCGGAATAAGGGACTTCGGAAAGAAATACCTCCATACCTAAACCTCCGGAAAAAGCCATTTCAGCTAGTGTTACTGCCAGACCTCCTTCGGAACAATCATGCATAGCCCGGATTAATCTTTTTTGCGAAGCCCTGCTTAAAGCCTCGAATATTGATTTAGCTTTCTTTACATTTACCTTTGGGAGATTATTGCCGATTGCCCCAAATAAATCATAATAATGCGAACCCCCTAATTCCTCTTTAGTCTCACCTACTATATATACCAAATCTCCTGGTTCCTTTGCATACATTGAAACTGCCTTGTCTGTTTCATCCATAACTGAAATTGCCGAGATTAAAAGTGTTCCCGGAATTGCCATGGATTTACCATGTTCGCTATATTCGTTATAAAGACTGTCTTTACCGGATATAAACGGAGTGCCGAATCCCTTAGCAGCGTCATAACAGCCATACGCAGCGCGCACTAAAGTCCCAAGTCTGTCCGGTTTATCCGGATTACCCCAACAAAAATTATCTAAAATTGCTACTTGTTTTAATGACCCGCCCACGCAGATAATCTGACGCAAAGCTTCATCAATACAAGCGGCAGCCATCCAGTAAGGATCAATAAAACCGTATCTAAAATTTATTCCATTTGAGACAATTACTCCTTTTGAAGAATTCAGTATCGGCTTTACAATACTAGCATCCGATGGCCCATCATTATTTATCCCCACTAAAGGCTTTAAAACCGAACCGCCTTGAACCTCGTGGTCGTATCTACGGATTACCGATTCCTTAGAACAAATATCATATTGGGAAAGCAACCTACTTAATATCGGACTAAGGTTTTTAGCGCATTTTATCTTAGGTTCTCTGTGTTTTATCTGCACATAAAGAGCCTCTTTTACAATTTTAGGTAAACCTTCATGTAAAAAATCCATATCCAGATTGCAGACTAAATCATTTTTATAATAAAGCTCGAGCCTAAAAGTATCAGTAAACTCACCAATTACCGCAGCTTCAACATTTTCACTCTCAAATACTGCTAAAAGCGCATCTATCTTATCCGGCGCTACAGAAAGAACCATCCTTTCCTGCGACTCAGAAATCCAAATCTCCATATAAGTAAGACCCCGGTATTTTAGAGGAACCTTATCTAAATCTACCTTTACACCCAACTCTGCGCCCATCTCACCAACTGCACTTGAAAGCCCTCCTGCACCGCAATCAGTAATCGCGCTATACAAACATTTATCGCGCGCCTGCAGGATTGTATCCACCATCTTTTTCTCCTGGATGGGATCTCCGATCTGCACAGCTCCGCTTGAAATAGTCTCTGACTCATGCGTCAGTTCTCCGGATGAAAATGTTGCTCCATGAATACCATCCCTGCCGGTTCTGCCTCCGACAACTACCACTAAATCCCCTACACTTGTCTTCTTGAAAGATTTATCTTTAGGCATAATTCCGGCTGTCCCGCAATAAACAAGCGGATTCCCCACAAATTTCTCATGAAAGAGTATCGCCCCGTTTACTGTCGGAATCCCCATCTTATTACCATAATCGCGCACCCCGCTTACTACCCCCTTCATTACACGTTTAGGATGAAGTGAGCCAACCGGTAATTTAGATAGGGGATAATCTGGCGGTCCGAAACAAAACACGTCTGTATTTAGAATAGGCTTTGCGCCCAGCCCCGTTCCTAAAGGATCTCTGATTACTCCTCCGATACCGGTATTTGCGCCTCCAAATGGCTCTAAAGCAGAGGGATGATTATGCGTTTCTACTTTAAAACAAATATTATTCAGTTCGTCAAAGCGGATTACTCCGGAATTATCCTTAAAAACAGATACGCACCAGGGTTTATTTAATTCCTTAGTTACTTTCATTATTGTTGACTTAAGCAGGTTGTTGATTAATTTGGTTTTAGTTAACTTAATCTTCTCGGTATATTTAATCTTACCCCTAAATGTCTTATGCGAGCAGTGTTCAGACCAGGTCTGCGCGACTGTTTCAAGTTCGCAATCAGTAGGATTTCTACCCAGCGATTTAAAATATTTCTTAATCGTGCGCATTTCGGTTAAATTCAAAAATAGCTGGCCCTTCTTACTTAACTCTAACAATTTATCATCTGTTGCGCCGATTAGATCTACGACCGCTAAATTAAATTGATAATCACTCCCCTCGTCAACCTTATGCTCAGAGGCACTCGGCTTAACAATATGCTGGATAAGTTTATTATAAAGCAGTTTTTCAGAGATGGTTTTTAGTTGAGCTGTGGAGAGCCTGCCTTTAATAATGTATTTCCTGGCTGTCTTAACGGATTCAGCGCCTTCTATACCCAGATCGCTTATTCCTTTTAAAGTCGACTTTTCAACCGGATCCATTACTCCGGGATTATAAGCTACTTCGAGTATGAATTCGTCCTTCTTGGGCTTCTGAATTACGGGGTTTATTGAATAATCCTGACAGACTCTATCCGTAAGTAGCTCCTCGCAGATTATCTTGATTTGTTCTTCGGGCAATTCGCCTTCAATAGTATAAACCTGCATGAAGCGCACATCCTTAACTGTCTTAATTCCAAAATCAAGGATATCGCTTTTGACGCTTGCGCCAACAGCGTCAATCCTTCGACTGCGCTCAAGATTAGTGGTGAGCTTAGTCGAACCATCAGAAATACCGGATTTTTCTCTTACCTCAATTTTATAAAACATGATAATAAATTAGGGGTATTGGGTGGGTAAAGCTTTATAATAAACCAACTTTTCTAAAAATCTTATCAACCTGCCGTAGGTAATAATTTAAATTAAATATTTTATCTAATTCCCTCTCGCTTAAATACCGTAAGATTTCTGTTTCAAGCATGAGGCTAGTCTTAAAATCCATCTCCTGCTTCCATGACCTCATCGCTGCCCGCTGTACTAAATCATAAGCCTTAAGTCGGGTGAGGCCCTTTTCCATTAAATTTAAGAGCACGCGTTGAGAAAAAATCAGACCTCGGGTCTTTATGATGTTAGCCATCATATGCTCCGGATAAACATTTAAGCCTTCAATAACCTGGATAAATTTATTCAACATATAATCCAATGCTATTGTAGAATCCGGAATAATTACCCGCTCTACTGATGAATGCGAAATATCACGCTCATGCCAAAGAGCAATATTCTCCATAGCGGCAAGGGAATTTCCGCGCAAAAGGCGGGACAACCCACAGATGCGCTCACAGATTACCGGATTGCGCTTATGCGGCATGGCGGAAGAACCCTTCTGCCCTTTACCAAACGGCTCCTCAACTTCCAACACCTCGGTGCGCTGCAAATGCCTTATCTCTGTAGCAAATTTTTCAAGACTTGAGCCAATAATTGCCAACCTTACCAAAAAAACAGCATAAATATCCCTTTGGATAATCTGAGTAGCTATCTTTACCGGCTTTAACCCCAATTTCTTGCACACATAGTCTTCAGTCTGCGGGTCAATATTAGAATATGTGCCTACGGCTCCGGAAAGCTTGCCCACCGCTATCTCTTTTTTTGCAAGCTCTAAGCGGCTGAGATTGCGCTTCATCTCATCATACCAAAGAGCCAGCTTTAGACCAAAGGTTGTAGGCTCGGCATGTACACCATGGGTACGGCCCATACAAGCTGTATCTTTATAAAGCTTGGCTTTCTTAGCGAGAACATTAAGTAAACGGTTTATATCGTCAACTAGAATATCTGCGGCAGCGCTTAGCTGAACGCCTAGCGTAGTATCTAAGACATCTGATGAGGTAAGCCCGACATGCAGATATTTGGCATCTGCTCCAATATATTGGGATACATTGGTGACAAAAGCTACCACATCATGTTGTGTCTTCTCTTCGATTTTCTTAATTTGATTGAGGTTAAATCTGGCTTTTTGCTTGATTCTTCTGACTGCTTGTAGCGGGATCTTCTTTTGCTTTGCAAAAGACTCTAAGGCGAGTATCTCAATATCTAGCATGGTCTTAAACTTAAACTCATCCTGCCAAATACTGTTCATTTCCGGAAGACTATAGCGCTCTATCATCTAGCTTGCCTTTCTTAATTGAGGAACTTTATTATAGCAAAAAAATCCCTTTTAGCAAACAAAAAAAGGGCGCATCTAATTCTCTGAAATAGATGCGCCCTATTTTTATCTTACTCAAACTAATTCCGCTCGATATAGCTTTTGGCGTTTGTTGCTATTTTGCCTTAAGCTCTCCACGCAGACTACGGATCTTATCTATATTAACTTTTATTTCGTCATCTATCAAGCGAAGCTTCTCTCGTTGCGGCTTAGCCTGTTCTTCAGCTTGCTTAATCTGAGAACGTATTGGTTTAGCTTGCCCTTCTAATAGCTTAATTTGTTTGCGAAGCTGAGCATTTTCACCCTCACTTTTAATCTTATCTGTATCAACTTTCATTTCATCTTCAATCAAACGCAATTCTTTATGCAACGGCTTAGCTTGTCCTTCGATTTGCTTAATTTGCGAATGTAGTGGCCTACCTTGCTCTTCTAATAACTTATTTGCCTTCTCTAAATTGGCAATCTCGCATTTAATTTGAGGGCTAATATCTTGCGTTTTCTGCTGAGCATTAGCTTTTAAGACAAAAATAAACACTATACACAAACCAATCACTGCAATACCAATTCTTTTTACCATACTCCCTCCTTTTTTATTATAGCTTTTTAATTATACCTCAAAAGAAGAATCTCTTCAATATAAACTTTTAAAGATAAACTGTTCATTTCGATTCTAGAAATAACAACGCCCTTAAGTTATTGCCTATTTCTTATATTTAAACATGGTCAGCACAAACCAGCTAGCTGATCCGGTAAGATACGAATACATACCTCTTCCTTCGAGATTAAAGTATTCCGGCAAACAAGGGTAAATCTTACTTTTAACGTCTTTTACGCTTAACCTATATAGGGAATCTAATGCCTTTTGGGCCTCTTTGTTAAAGCCTCGTTGGTATAGAGCATAGGCATACATCACTACCATATGCGAAAAAATAGCACCGTTTTCCTTGTCGCCATAAGAAAAAGAAAAAGCTCGGCCTAAATCGTGTTTTTCTGCACCAAAATCAGTATTAAGATGATACCCGCCGAGTTTACGGTCAAAAAGATATTTCTCAACGTTAGAAATAATTTTCTTTACTTGCCAGTATTCTGCCGCCCCGCTCATAATCGCAAAAACCTGAGAAGCCAGCATCATCCTAACTTTACCGCCAAACATACCTTCAACCCTCTTTTTCTTATTATCATAATAACCATTAAAAAACCCCTCGGACAACCATTCTGTCTTTCGGATATGCCCAAACATCCAATCTGCCTTCGACTCTAAATCATTAATAAGCTGAGCGCAATTTACTGAAATAACTTTACCGCTTATGACATCTCCAACCCTTGCAAAATAATCCTTTAGTATGCTTTGCTTAGCCGCTATATCACTATAGTTACAAACTTTAAGTAAAACTTTAATCTCTTCTAAAAGATTTATCTTTTGCCTACCTGAATTCCGTAAGAACTTTGCCAATTTCTTGAGGTTAGCCGCATACATACAGCTAAAAGCAACACTCTCGCCGAATTCTTTTGCCATATCTAATCCGTCATTCCAATCCGCCCCCTCAAGCCGTATATGATTATGCGCACCCACATTGTAAAACTGAGTAAGATTCTCAAGGACTAAATGTTCCAAAATTGTCCCCTTGTAATTACTTGGCTTAAATTTCGAATTTATTTTAGTCGAACGCCCCGTATGTTGATCACAAAAATAGCCGGTTTTTTCAAAAAGAATACCAAAATCATTAGTTTCTTCAATATACAACTCTGTAGTTAGTAACGGCCAGATCCCGTGATCCATCCATACGCGGCAGATATCATTCCTGTCGGCAATAAATTCACCTTGCTTTTTCCCTATAATCGTAGCATTAGAACCATCGACGCGTACCCCTGAGAAGTTATTAATTAAGAGCCTGCGCACATCTTTAGATCCGGATAAAATTAGCCCCAAACAATCCTGCCACAGATCACGCCACCCGCGCCCGCCCTTACCATAATCAAAATCCGGTAAGAACGAACAACCAAATATTTTTCTTAAAAATGGCTGAATGCCCACCCAACGAAACCAATTATCAAATTCCTTATCGCCAGTGGAAAAACTTAATGAATCTGACTTTTCTATCCAAAACTTCCTGGTTTCTTTTAACGATAGCTGAACTTTCTTTAAATCTTTAAAATTTCTAATTACCCTGGAAATATCCGCATTACTCTCGCTAATACCCATTATTAGAATATAGGTTCGGGTTTTCCCTTTAGCTAATTGCACATCCTTAAAACGCAAAGCACCCATCGGTTCTTTACCTTGGATATTTTCTTTTAAAGGGAACTTATTTTGTAAAACGCATTCCGGCGCTTCCAAGTCGCCTACGTCACCGCAAAACATATCCTGGGTTGGATAGATATACTGTGGGGCCTTTCCCGATTCATCCCAACCCAAAACAAAATAATAATCCTTATTCGACCTATGCCCTGACTCATCAAAGCTAAGTGTGGGCTTAGATATAACCCCATATTTATTTAAGATTATTCTTTGCAAAAGCGAGGTAACATGACGGTGGTCACGGATATTACTGGCACCTCTTGCGTAAATAGGAATAGCTGCTGTTGGGGTGAACTGTATTTTACTTGAACCCATATTTGTAAATCTAACTTGCATTATCTCAACCGGCTCTCCAGTTGAAGGAACAAAGGAAAGAATCTCTGCTTTTAAGCCAATTGATTTATTAACTCTAGTAATCTGCTGCCAAAGAAGACCAGCCTCCAGGATAAATTTATCTTCTTTAATTTGTTTTAAGTCTTTAGAGACACCTGTTGCTGACCAAATTTTATTCTTATTAATGTAGACCCAGAAATTTCTTGAAGCTCGGGAAGAGGCCAAGTCTATGCGCGAAACCGGCTCAAATAGAAATGAACTCTGACCGCTTTTTAAGTCGCCATGTAAATCAGCACTTAGCGATGACATTACTGCCTCATTACAAAGCGGCAGGTAAAGACTTTTGATTTTATCAGCGTAAGCAGATTTGAAACTCCCAAGACTATCGGTGAATTCCCAAAGTTTATGCATATGTATTTCGCCTTTTAATCTCCATATCTAGATGAAAATGATGGAATAGGCGATGTAAAAGCGGTGTGAAAATGATCGCTAGAACCGAGTAAAAAGCTAATGCACTGAATAAAGAGTAAAAAGCAGCAAATAGCTTTCCAAAAGACGTGTTTAAAACACCCACTAAACCCAGACCAGTCATAATTAATACTGAATTCAGGAACGCATCAATCCAAAAAAGCTTCTCTACGTAATGGAAAACTAACGTACCGAAGAAAATAGTTAAAAATAAAACGGCGAAGGCAATAGACATGCAGCGTAGCATGCGCATGATAAAAGCTGCACGATTCAATAAGGGCTCGTGATATCGTTCAAACATCTTACCTCCTGATTAATGCTTAAAAGTTAAGATTAACTTTATCTTAAAACCTAAAATGTACAAAAATTCTACCAAAATTCTTATCGTCTTTTTCTATACGATGATAAAGCCTTTTAACACTAGGCTCTTCCAGAAATCGTAAAACATGCTTTTTTAACTGACCGCTCCCTTTACCTGGGATTATCTCTATCAAAGAAATCTTTTTAAGCACAGCCTGATCAATGACTCTACGCAACTCTCTATCAATTGCCTCTTGGTTGTTAAAAATTCCGTGCATATCTAATTTAATCTTGCCCATTAGTTAGCCTATGCGCAACCTTGCTCTTTCCCATATCTTAAAGAAATTAATTATAATATAAAATCCCAAAATACCGACAGTGTCGATCAAGATATCCAAAACAGAACAGCTTCTCCCCGGAACAAATAACTGATGGATTTCATCCGAAATAGCATATAAAAATGATGCGCCTGCCGGATAGATGAAAAGTATAAAGGAGCTGATTTTAAATGAGCCCTTAAGTGCTCTATGTAAAAGAAAAGTCAGAATTAAATACTCGAGCATATGTGCTATTTTTCTAAGAACAAAATCATACTCAAGATTAGATTTTAAGTCGGGGATGCTTGAAAAAAAGAAAATGCAACCTGCCCAGGCAAAAGCAGGTAACCACAAACTTAGAAACTTTAACTCTTTGCTCATATAAATCTATTCTTAATATCGAAGCGCATAAATAACCCCTACATCATCTTACGCAACTCAATTTCGCTACTGAGCTGTTTATTAACAATTCGTTCGGTTTCTGCTTTTGTATTAGCTATTCTAATAAGCTCTTCCTGCAACTTGATTCGCCTGAAAGTCTCTTTCTTTAAACTAATCCATCTGCGCCAAGAGAAAATAGCTAAACTTATAGAAAGCGTTAACAAGACCGTAACGATTTCATCAACATAGGTTATCACGCGTGGGTTTTTGTTAATAACGTCAACTAAGAAATAAAAGACATTGAAGAAATAGGAGAGGATAAATACAAAAACTGTAGAGATACCAATTAAAATTAAGTCCTTCGCAGCGCTATCGCCCTTATTATTCATGAAATTAATTATTTCTCTATGCCGTTACGCCTTAAGCAATGTGCGTAAACCGCCTGATTAACCTCGAGCATATTATTTAGGCTGGATTTGATCTCTGCGCAGGCCTGATTCGCCTCTTTAGTGCATATCTGCCTGATTCTTGCCGGCCTTATATAAAACCAGTAAAAACCGAAAGCCGTAATCAAAATTAACGCCCATAAAGCAATAATTAAAAACCATCTTTGGATGATAGTCATCTTATTTCTTCTTTTTCACAAATTTGCTGTTAAACAGCTCAATTTGATCCTTAAGCTCCAAAGTAGTCTTCTCTAGGCGCTGCTGAAGGCTTATTATCATATTATTTGATTCAGTTAAGACCTTAAGGTTCTTGTTTAATTCAATTAAAGGCAGTTGCAATCTGATCATAAGAAAAGAAAACAAAAATAATAGAATAAGAATAGCTGTAAGAATAATATTCAGGTATTCGATTTTTTTAAGTCTATTGCGCATATTATTTAGGACTCCTTATCGTCTTCAAAAGCTCGCCATCTTTTCCACTAAGCAACTCTTTTAAAACTTGTTTAGCTGAACTTAACCTTTCGTCCTCACCCGGCTCATTTTTAGCCAACTCAATGTATTTCCTAAATAATGCGATTGCTTTCTGGTCTTGCCCTAAACGGCAATGGTAATAAGCCATCCAATAATAAGGAGTTACAAAATCCGGCTTACATTCTATTGATTTTTGTAGATAATCGTAGCCGTCTTGGCTATCCATATTTAATAGACCTAAGCAAAACCACGATTTGTAAAGAGTATGATCGAGCTTAAGCGCCTTCTTCAAATAAGTCTGGGCTTGCATTAATTCTCTTTGACTCAAGTAATCCATACCCATAGTTTGGAATACTTTAGCTTTATCCTTATCCGTACTTTTGAAATTATAAACTGTCGGACTTTCGTAAGGTTTATCCGGAACAATCTTCTGCCTTGGGGCGCGATGGGCACAACCAGATACTAAAATTATCGCAATAAACAAACTAATGATTTTCTTCATTTTAATTTAGACTTCTTAAGCTCTTATCCCTTCTTTTTCTATCATTTCTTTAATATAATCGCCGATCTTTTTACTTGCATCCGCATTAATTTTAATAAACTTTAATCCAATATCGTAAGGAAAACTCCTATCCTTGGTATCTTTTAACCAGACCACCTCTCCTACGGCCTCAACAGGCTTAAAATCATCCCGTAAATTAATCTGCAGTTTTAGAACAATCTTAGGCTCAAATCTCTGAAAACTAGCTAACCTAATCCCAGTTATTGAAACATCTCTACTGTGACAAGAGGAACGAAGAAAACCCCTTAGCTGATAATAACCAACAGTTACAAACTTATTAATTCTAATTTGCTTACGTTGGTTATCCATCTCTAAATTTATTCTAGCACATTATAAGCAATTATAATATTATTATCGTCAACGCTTGATTACCAACCTCTCTTGCTATATTCATTCCTCATGGGCTTTACCTTCCACTTAACCTTTGTTAACTTGCCAGACTTATCGCTGCTTTTCTTCTTAACCGCAGTGTGGTGTTTTATATTGCCCTTATCCTTCTTTGAATTTAAAACAGGATCTGATTTTGTAACAGGCAAGGTTGGCTTTACTGAAGTAGCCGAAGCAGGCTTAGAAATATTCTCCGCTGTAGCATAAGCTGCTACGATAAAACAAACCCAAAAGACAATTATGCAAACTAATGCATAAGATTTTTTGCCCATAATTCTTCTTTACTCCTCTTAAAATACTATGATAATTTATTCATTAAATCAATATTTACTGTTTATTATGGAAGATCTGGGTCAGTTATGTTCCCGCTTAAAGCATCCGTTGCATAATCATCTAACCTTGCCTTCTCTTTGCTAAGAATCCCTGACTTGGCCTGAGTAACAACGGTTACTTCTGCGCCAGTATTAGTATTCCAAGTGTAGACTCCCGGCTTATCAGCAGGAAGAACGTGTGTATCAATAACCTGCCCCTCCTCAGACAAGGTCTGCTCTGTTTTTATAGTCTCTGAACTCGTAGAGAATTGCTCTCCAATTCTGTTAGCGGATGCCTTTAATGAGCCCTGGTATCCTCTTTTAATAAACGCCTGCATAATAAGTAACGTGGAAATTACCAGAGCTACTAGAATCCCATACTGTAAAACTGCATTACCTTTTCTTTTAAACATCTTTCTTTCCTTTCATAAAAAGATTTTATTTGTTATCTTCTTCTGAAGCCTTTTTAGTATCCTGATCTTTTTCCGTAAAAGGTTTTTCCTCACCCTCAGAAGACTCGCTCTTCCTTAAAACCGGCGGGATAGCAACATTTCTTAAATCTACATTAGAGCGCGGGGTAAGATCTATATAATGATCATATTCACTTTGGTCATCAACAGAACCTGCCCCCCAATAAGCCGGTAGGATAGATTCGTTGGCGAATTGAGCTTCATGCCTAGCTACTATATCAGAATACATTGCATTTATAGTAGCGTTGGACGAAATGATTTCCGAATAACTTGCGCCATAATCATTACCACCGTCTCCTGAGGAAGAGGCTTCAACCGCCCAGGCAGAAGGATTAACTGATTCATTGGCATATTGTGATTCCAAGTAAGCTGCGGTATCTGCATATGTAGATTCAATAGCCGAACCAGAAGCGGCAACCTCCGAATAGCTAGCGGAATAATCTTCTTCAGCATAAGTAAAAAAGAAGCAGGAAAAAATAAATACGGCTAAGAATATCCCTTCTTTCATTGGTTGATCTATTCTAAACTTTACAGGTGGCTTGATTCTGATTGCCATCTTTAGCTTTCTAATTTTGAGTTCCGCTAAAGATAATAAATAAAATAGTTACGGATAGAATAACCATTAATGTTACAATATGAAAAAAATACTTATGCTTTATGATTTGCTCAAACATAAATTTAATCTTCAATACTTTAATCGTTTATAGTTTCTTCCAATCCGGTTGTGTCTCGAATACCCTCTTCTTCCTGTAGTGTTTCCCCGCTATAATCTGATGACATTATCCAATCTTGTTTCTCCCCCCACCAAGCTAGGTTATCATCTTTAAAGCGAAGCAGATATTCTTCGGTCTTAAGAGAATACGTCCAGGATTCGATGTTTTTACCAGTATTGTTTTTTGTTGCTTGTTTTATTGTGTCGGGGTTACCTGCTAAAAGGCGAACTTCATCTTTACTCATACCGATTTTAAGATTTTGCAGAGGACTGCTATTCCCGGCAGTAGCACAACCCGATTGAGAGAAAATCAGCAGTAAACAAACCCACATAGCTAATAACTTGTAAGTCTTCATATGATCTCTCCTTTTATATAAACAAACCTTTGGCCTTCCGAGAATAGATTATATCCCTTTCGTTTAGCTATAAAGATTCTACTCAAGACAATTCCATACTGGACGAACCAATAACACAAGTATAATTATTCCAAGAAACCCGATCAAGGCGGAGAAAAACGGGACACCTGTAATTAAATTTATCGAAAAGGCTATTATGGAATTAGCACCAAACCCGTAGACGCCCCACTTTTTCCATTTAAAAACAGCAACAGCAAATACGATGTTTAGAATACACAAAATTGTTAGAATCGGAATCCCCCAGGCCGGATAATTAGGAAGAGTTTGTCTTACAAAAAAAGGACCAAAAATATAGAGCAAGGTTACTAATGCATTTGCGATAAGCATTAGGATTAAGAAAACCGTTAAGCAGCCACTCCGCTTCTTCTCGTTTTGTCCCATCTTGCCTCCTTGATTTAATAATCCTAAAAAACTTTATTTTTCAACATGCGCTCAACAATCTTAATATGCGCTTTCTCCATATAACTTAGCTTCTTTAATACAACCAGTAGGTATAAACTTTCCGAATTACCAAACAGTTGACGATAAAAATGGCAATAAAAATCTGCTGCGGACTTTTCTCTTACCAAAGCAAGCTCTAACGCTTCTTCAAAGGTTTTAGGCTTATTATAACTTTCTTTTGTAGCATATTTTATCCTTTTATCTATCTTGATATCTTCTGCACCACTTTTCTTATTCTCAAGCATTCTTTGTATAATCTTAACATGCACCCCTTCGGAATCTCGCAGCTTCTTTACTACGGATACCAGCTTGAACTCCTTTGCATCTTTAAGCAGCTGATCATAGAATTTATATGCGGTTTTCTCTTTTTCAAGAGCTATTTCCAAGGCATCTGTTGCTGTGTACGGCTTAACATATTTCATCTTCCTGGCATATTTCATAATTCCCCCTCTTAGCAACAGCTATCCTCCGAATTTATTAGCAAAACAATTATACTCCTGACCATCACCCAAATCAACAAAAAAACCCGCTAAACTAACTTAGCGGGTTAATCAAGATATGAACAAAACTACATCCTTACTTTATTTTTGTTTATTCATTGGCTTACCGCAACAAACCAGCTCCCCTCCACCTACTTTAGTTACTGTAACTTCATTACCACAAACAGAACACTTATATTTCTCACCAACCTCTTTAACATTCATTTACTTCCTCCTTTATAATAATTAAAGATTATTCTGGGAAATTAATCCGTAATATTGTTTTAACGACTTCAGGGAATTAATAGATAAAGAAGCTAGATACCAACTTAAAATAATAATTATTATCGTTACAATTATCTTCGTTTTTTGACTAAAGCGAGGATTTAACCAGACTAGGGGTAAAGTTAATGGACCTACGCATAAAAAAGCAATAACTATCCCATAAGTTTTAAAATACCATTTAACCTCTTGAGATTTTCCCTCTAACCCCTTCCCGCAGAATCTGCACAATATTGCTTCTTCCTGTATTTCTTCGGCGCAAAATGGGCACTTCTTCATTGCATCATACCCCCTAACGCAACCTTCGATTTATAGTAACCTAAGATCTTCTAGTCTCTTATATACAACTTTGTATTAAGAAAAACCTTAGGCTGGCCTAGCGCCTCTTATCTTCAGAGTTTCCTCTATTTTGGCTTTTATCTGATAGCTATCGGCGGGTTTGGTAATATATCCTTCGTCATATAATCCAGATGCCTTTATCCGGACATTATCATCATCCAAGCCGCTTAACATAATCACGGGAATCGCCATAGTCTTATTGTCCTTCTTTAATTTCTCAAGCACCTCGAAACCATCAAGGTCAGGCATAACTATATCGAGAAGAATAATATCGGGTTTTATGTTTCCGGCTAACTTTAAACCCTCTTTGCCGTTATGGGCACAAACCACTTCAAAATTACCTATAGCTGGAAGATGAGCTTTAATTAAAGCACCATAGTCTAACTCATCATCAATAAATAATACTACTATTTTTTTATCCACTCCTCCTCCTTTTTTGATACAATGCTACGCTACTAAAGAAATAAAACACTATAACCGCCCATGCCCATATTCTATCACAAATCCTAAAATTGCAAACAAAAAGGGCGCCCTTGTTACGGATGCCCCTTATCAGCTAACAGCGCGAATCTCTGGGTTTATGGTATCATAAACCAAGTTATGCAGAAACAACACCGAGAAGTTATGCCAAGACACGTAACAATTTCCAGAGCGCCGCAATACGAAAACGTACAATTATCTTAACACTACTTATTCACCCTTAGGCAACACAATCAATCGCTCGGTAGTATGTCCGGTAATCATACCTTGCGAATTTCGCAAATTCCCTTCATTATCAATACGTACCCACCCTGCTGTGTCAAACCCTTGAAACCCTTGCTGAGCTGACGGACCGATAGCTTGACCTGCCTCTGACACCCCGGGATTAGCATCCTTAGGGACTATGCTACTTTCTATTGACATCCCAGGCATAGTATCCTTAAGAACTGGGGTACTCTCTATACCTGCGTTCTTCCCATTATCAATATAATCATTATGGAAGTAATAATCTATCGCTCTTTGGTCTTCTTCATTAGTTTCCCAATTGCCATTATTAGAGTCTAGGTGTATAGGCCCGCGATTAGGATTAATTTCTCCATTTGTGTTGATATCTCCTGCTTCAGTAACCATAGAGCTAATGACAAATCCGGCAAGCCCTGGATAAGAAGAGGTAGTAATCTCTTGTGCGGGAGCTTCTTGTATTATTTCTCGCTGTTTCTCAACTGGCGATGCTTGTATTTGATAAGGGATCTCTATCGGCTCAAGTACCTTATATATAAGATTTTCTTGAGGAGCAGTTCCAAGCGGAAAAATATCTGATTCAGGGCTGGTATACTGTTTTGATTCCGACCAAGGTATTAGATTTTCTGATCCGGATAAAGCGCTATTATTTAAGACTTCTTTGGTTTGATTAATAATGTTATCTACTTCGACAGGAGCGCTAATCCCGGGTGAATTGTCATACATGGGGGTAAGTTGCATCTCTGACCAATCATTAGTAGCTACAGGTGTATTTTTAGTGAACGGCTGTACTTCTGAAGATAGGTTGCTTGCATTCGGGGACCATGCTTTACTTAACATTTCGAGCGCAGCCGGGTCACTTAACATTTCTTTAGTAATGAATTGTGGTCCGCCTTCTCTGGCAGCATCAGCGATCATATTGTTAACTATAATATCATTTCCGGAAGGTATATTGATATCATTCACTAAATTAGTATTTCCAACAGGCGTACCCTCAGTTACCATTAAAGAAAAACCACCCATCCCTGGATAGCTACTGCCTGTCGAATCATTTAATGTCGCGGCCGGACCGATAGCTTGGCCTACATCTGCGCCTGAAAACTGGTTAGTTACAAAATTCTGAACAACGGCATTAGCCGGCTGGTTTACTGAAGAACCTAAAACTTGTGTGTTTGCTGAATCAATCCCCGGATAATTACTGCTTGGCTGCATAATCAAACTGTTACTTATATTGCTCAAATCAGGTGTATTGTTAGGTGTATTGTTATATGTAGGAGCATAGTTATATGCACTAGAGTTGTCCTGATAGGAAACAGCGGCTGGTTGTTGATAAGACTGCGAACTTTGTTCCGGTTCGTCATTATACGAACCTTCAGCGTAGATGAATGAGACAAAGCTTAAGCACATAACAACGCTAAAACAAACACTTAAAAAAATATCTGCTAGGTTAACTTTTAAAGTCTTCATCGCATCCTCCTCAATATTCATATTGTTTTTATTATAAATGTTTATTCGGCCTTTAGGGCATGCTTACCTATAAAGTATGCTTTACTTTCAGCTAATTTCAAGTACAAAACTTGGTTTTCTTGAAAGCGCTTTCAGGAGGGATTAAACCAGCTAAGATTTAGAACGCAGGAAGTAGCAGTGGATACCAAATAAACAAAAAGGGCTAAAACTATTCAGTCTAGCCCTGCAAAAAGACAGATTATATTAAATATTAACACGCCTTAAGATGGCTGGTTCAATCGTATTATTTATACAAATGATGATAATTTATTTAGTTTCTTTTCACGTGCAAAGAGTACGATTTTCATCAAACTTCCTAATCCTTTTAAATACCCGTCTGGGTTAGGACTATTCTTTCGTAAGTATACGGCGGCTTTCTCAAATTTTTGTTCCAGAGCTCCTTTGGGGTCTATGCTTTGATTAATGTAAGTGATCTTGCCCTTAGCCAGATCTTCGTCATAATCGTAAAAATTATCCAGGCAGGCAAAAAACTCAGCGGTAACATCCAAAGCCCTGATAAGTTCATCCGGTAGATCATTCATCATAATATACATATCCAGGAGAAAACCATTCTTGATTTTATAAGGAATAGTATTTTCTACGCTCTTATCGCAAGCCAGAATGCCCTGTGCATCATTTACTTCTTTAAGGGTAGCGTAATAATTAACGAACTCCAAAGGTGAAGCTACTTCCCTAATCTTTTTCCTTAAATCTAAAAACAACCTGTAGTCAGCATTATTCATTAATCCTATATTTGGCTGACTATTAAATAAAATATCTTTCCCAATATGTTCATTATCAATTAGGTCATCGTATACCCGCTTCAGAAATGCCAGAAGAATGCATCTTTTCTTCGCTTTTGTATCGACTGATATATTATACGCTAAAAATAAACTAGAATGTTCGTATAAAAGGACAGCCCCCATTTTAAAAAATCGGTAATATAATTGTTCGGGCTTAATTTTAGATCCAGCGATATACCAGTCTGGAATAAACTCTTTAAATCCTGAGTCGCTTGCCCTAATACAGGAAAACCACTTCTTTTTATCGACGCCCATAGTATCATTAATTGTTGCCACCAGCTCCCGTGAATACGAAAGACTGCGCGCATTATTTAACATCCTAGCAAAGCGCCTAAATAGCCTCTTACCGTTACCGGACAATGAAATATATAAACCAAGAATATTAATCTTCTCTAGCATCGTCTTAATTATTAAAATAATCGAGTATTTTCTGTATATGCTTTTTACTCATGAAACTGCCAAGCTTGCCTTGTCCTTCTAACTCTAGCGCTATTTTACCAAAGCACATCGGATCCTGGCCAAATACACCCTGACTACTACCCTGATAAGTATAACCGTTACCGCGGCAGCCATAACAAAGATGAAATTCTCTGCTATAATCGCAAGTACCGCAAAAGCCTTCTAAATTTTCATAGGCCAGGCGTATTCGCTTAAGCAATGAATTATCCTGCAGCTTGCGCTTAATATCCTTATCATTTATATTCCCTAACCGCTTATCTACTCCGCAACAAAGACTGAGGTTGCCATTCCTCTCCAGAAATAGCCCCCTGGCATAGGTTAACTTATCGCAAGGAGATGGAAAAACGCTCCCATAAGGCGGCTGCCAAATATCAGTTTGGCTCGCCTTTAACTTGCTCAACCCATACCTCAAAGATAAATTCAGGAGAGAAAGTTCATATATATCTCTAACATAGCTTTCCGGGTTGGTATTTAATTGTTTATAATTTTTAACACAACTACCCTTGATCACCGGAGACTCTACAAAAGGTAAGAATCCGTTTTTAAAACAACTTCTCCAAAACGCCAGAAGATCGCCCCGATTAATGCCGGTATATAAAAACTCGGCTACGACCCTGGTCTTCTTATAACGTTTACCTAAACTCTTTACAAGATCCCAGCTTTGCCGGATTTTTGAGTAGGCGCCTTTATTTTTTATCAACTTCTCCACAGATCCTTCACTTCCCCAATCTTTCATAAATAATACGCCATGATTGTCGAATAAAACTTTTAAAACAGATTCCTCTAAGGAAATTCCGGAGGTAGCTAAACAAACTCTGACTTTTAAATCTTTACTTAGCCAGAGAATCATACTTTTTAGGAACTTATTTGGCTCATCTGCCTCTTTATCCCAAAGCGTAGGTTCCCGGCCGTAAATAGTCACAAACTCCATCCCTAATTTCTTTAGCTTGATCAAGAAAAACTGGAAAAGTTTAAATTCACGCCTCAGATCAATATCTGTCTTAAATATTTTTTCATTAGGATAAGCTAGCGGGGTCGGACAGGTAATACAGCCTGCCTGGCATCTACCAGTAATATTAAATTCAACATACTTAATTAAAGACTTCTTATCAGCGCTTACTGTATTGCCGATAGTCTTAACCATCCCCCAAGGATTTGTTCGGGTAGGAAGATCACAGTTTCTCATTATAAGGGCCTAGCGGCTTTAATCTTTAGAAATGACCGGTAGTTATCAGACATAACTTTAGCTAATTGCGGAGTAATTGAATTTCCTTGGCTGAATGAGATGGTTGGTCTCCATTTTCGCTTTAGAAGATGCGCTTTTAACCCTTTCTGGTCAGAATAAACCGGACATTCTCCGGGATATTTAGCCCGGCACCAATCTAAGGTAGAACTTTTTATCAGCCCTTCGATATTTCCCTGGGCAATATTATGCTTGGAATAATGAAAAAATGGACAGCATTTTATGTTACCATTCACATCAAAAAATATCATACCTAAACATTTCTTTTGAACCGTCTCCTGCATATATATTTCGTCGTCATTGATAATCTCCTGTTTTCTTTTTTCCATCAAATAGTAAGTTTCTGCTGACGGCACCAACTCTGGAGTAGCATGCGGCCCCACCGGAAAAAACTCCAAATACCTGGCAAGAATTGCGCCTTTCTGCTTCATGGCTTTAACAAATTTCTTACTAAGAACTTGGCGGGCGTTAATATTGGTAATCATGGATAAGTATCCCCAAGGCATCCGGACTGAATTTAATACTTTAATTGCCCGCATAACCCGTTGGTAACTACCCTTTCCTTTAAAATAATCATGCTGCTTTTGTGAATATCCATCAATGCTTAAAATCGGTATCAGATTGCCGACTGCCGCAAGCTTCCTGGCATAAGATTGGTCGATCGGACCACCATTGGTAAACATAAAAAACATGATATCCGGATTAATCTTAGCGATGCTTAAAACACGCTTATCCAGGGTCGGCTCTCCTCCGGTAATAAAAATGTGTTTATAATTATTGCGCACCAATTTTATTATTTGATTAATTGTATTGGCCTTCATGTTTTTCTTACGCTGCACCCGAGAATAGCAATGTGGGCACTGTTGATTACAGCGCTTGGTAATCTCTATGACTACTGAGCCATGCCGACCATCTTTATTAATCTTATTCGCGTGAATCCTAAGATAAGCGCGGAAAAAAGCGGCTCTGATGAGCGGATTAGAGATCATTGCCGTAATTCTAACCATTTGAACTAGAAATTTTTGTTGGGCTAAGTGATCAACAGCAAGCTTACTTAATAATTCCGACAATTCCGGAATCAGTTTTCTTTTTCCGACTATTCTCATCACTTTTAGCACTCCGATTTACTTCTGTGTTCAACTGATGTTAAAAAAACTACTCTCAATATTTGTTCCCCGTTTCCTTGCGTCGATGACCCTAGATGTAATTGTCTCCATAAATTTGATTAATTTATCCGGGTTAGGAGCGTTACGCAATATAACCTTGCGACACTCCTCGAATTGTTCCCGCATCGCATTTTCAGGCTGCTTAACCATAATCATATACGTTACCCTGTTTATCTGCCTATCATGCTCTAAATCCGCTAATTCATCCAACATGTACAACCATCTGGAAACCGGCTTCAAGGCTTCTTTTAATCCCTCGGGTATTTCCGAAACCATGATATACATAAATAGCAGGGCGATGAACGGGGCAACCTGATTCAAAATTATCTCGGCTTTTTCCGGCGTATATTCAAAAAGACTGCAAATATCAAATCCCTGCATATGCTGATAAAATTTGCCGAAACGTTCCGGCGGAGCAAGTTTTCTCTCCATATGTTTAAGCTGCCTTAGAAAAATCAGCTGCTTGGGTATGGTCGCCTGATAATCAAAAGCCATAACCAGTTCTTTAAAAGAATAGCCTTGATTATCAAAGAGGTCATTCCATTCACGATGCGTGAAGGCAACAAGGACGCAGCGCTCCTTTGCGTCTTCATCATAAACCAGATTAAATGCCTCAAGTACCTTACCCCACATCAACAAACTAAACCAACCGTAAGATACGAATCTTGAGTACATCGCGGATTTCTCTCGCCCAAGATCAGAACATAATTGATCTGATACCTGACGGTTAAATACTTTATCGCAAACTTTAAAAGCCTTAATTAAATAAAGTATTTTCTGAAGATCCGTAAAAACTGACTTACTTAATATTTTATCTAACTGGTGGGATTTTCCAACGGCTTTTTTTAAGAAACCCTTTCCTTGCTTGCTAAGTGACAAATATACCGCTAAAACTTGAAGCGCTAAACCTAGATTGACCATTTACACCTTTTTAAACTATTGCAGCTTACCATCTGATAATTGAATCCAGCGATCGCAAAAAATAAGTGCCTTTTCCTCGTGTGTAACCATAACGATAGTAACGTCTCTTTGCTTATTTAATGTTTTAAAAAGAGACAGGACGTTCTCTGTGTTTTTTGAGTCAAGATTACCAGTCGGCTCGTCTGCTAATACCAGCTTAGGATCCATCACTAAGGCCCTGGCTATGGCCACCCTCTGCCTCTGGCCGATAGAAAGATTGCTCACGGAAGAGGAAATCTTGTCATTCATTTCAACTAGATTAATAATATCTTTTGCTTTTTGGAGCTTCTTTTGCCTGCTTAGAGACGATTCCATTAAGGGTAACAACACATTCTCCAAGACATTTAGCACCGGCCACAGATAAAAGGCTTGAAATACAAATCCTAAATTGTTCAACCTGAACCCTCTTTTTTTATAAACCTCGCTGACAATTTGTCCCTCAAAATATATTTCCCCTGCAGTAGGAATATCTAATCCTCCGATTAGATGCAGTAAGGTTGACTTTCCACTCCCGCTAGATCCCTTAATCGCTAAAAACTCACCTTTAGCTATCTTTAGGCAAACATTATCTAACGCCAGAACTTTACCATCCTTATAATATCTTGAAAGATTGACTGTTTCGATTAAGGACTCTTTATTCATAACGTAATGCCTCAATCGGTTTAATGGAAATCGCCCTAATCGCCGGATATATCCCGGATAAAAAACCCACTAACAAAGAGACCATAATTACTTTTGCCATGAAAATAAAGTTGTAGTTAACTCTGCCAATATTCTGTAGTTGCGGTGAACGTACCAAGATGTTCATTATTCCGTATCCTAGAATTAAACCAAAAACGCCTCCCAGCATACCTAACAATATAGACTCGTATAGAACGAGGCAGAGAATCTTTAGCTTCCTCCAGCCGATCGCCAGTAAAATACCGATTTTGCTGGTCTGCTCCAACACCGAAGTAACCATAGTATTAATTATCCCTAAGACTGCCGCAATGAAGGCAACTATGGATATCGCCCAGGCAAAATTCAGAAAAGATGTCATTGTATTATCCGCCGAAACTATATCTTCAACGCTCCTGACTTCGGTATCCGGAAGCATCTTCGCAATTAAAGATCGAGTACGCTCGATTTGATCCTCATCATTTACCGGCTTGCCGCCGTAAAAACCCCCTTTTTTAACCACAATATTAAACAGAGTGATCTTGCCGGGAACTTTTTTAATCATTTGAAGCTTCTCTAGCGGGATTATTACACTGCCTTCTTCAAACATGCTCTTACTTTCAAAAATACCGACAATCGTAAGCTTAGAGCCTTTTACCTCTATTTTATCACCGATCTTCTTGTTAAATTTCTTAGAGATAGTCGCTCCGACTAAGGCTTCATCATCACTCTCCGGGCGCCTACCTTGGATTCTTAGTTTTGAAAATAAACTGGCATCTTGGTCCCATCCTAATACCAGAAAATAATCCTTTGACCCGGATAATGAAAAATCAATAAGTATTTTACTTACGCTTAAGACCTCCGGTATCTGCATAATCTTATCCGCGTATTTCTCATCGATACCGCTGGATAGAAAATCAAAATTTCCTTTTTCCCGCACGACTAGATCTGTTTGACGCGACTTGTACATCTGCCGAAATGCGTCTGTAAAAATTCCTGCTAAGCCGACTAACGAAACAAAAACGGCGATACTTGTACCCACGCCAAATATTGTCAGGCAAGTTCGCATCTTCCTATGCCACAAGTTTTTAGAAGCCAATAGAAGAAGATTCATTCGGAATTATCTCCGGCTTTTATGAAGAAACTCAATTATCATCGTTTAATTAGACGGTACTGCCACTGATATTGATCTTTATTCTGGATATGCACAAAATCATCCCAACCGCCTGGCGGAGCCCAGATACCATAGGCCATTGGAATACCTTCCTTACTGTAAGCCTTACGGTAAGCTATAACCCAAAAAGCATCGAGTTTTTTATCCTTGAGCAACTCTTTTTGCAGAAAATAAGAGAAAAGATTCTGAAGTTGAGTAAAAGAAGTATCGTTAGGAACAACAACAGATAATTCGACCCTACGCATGGTTACCTTATCACCAAAGATCAAAGTCTTATCCTCGCGTTTTTTAAATGAATACCTGCAAAGTTTGTTTTTATCCTGGACTGACTCTGTTTTTTGCACCGGCATAGGCTTTATCTTCTGATCCGGTTTGGGTTTTATTTTTTGTTCCGGCTTAGGCTTTGTTTTTTGTTCAAACTTAGATTCTGCTTTCTGCGCCGGCATAGGCTTTGTCCCCTGTACTAATACGGGCTCTGTTTTCAACGCCAGAATAGGTTTTGTTCCCTGGACTAATACAGGCTCTGTTTTCAACACAGACATAGGCTTTCTTCCCTGTACTAATACCGGCTCTGTTTTTAGTATAGGCATAGGCTCTTTTTTCTTCTCTTTTTGCACAACCTTCTCATTTAGCACCTGCTCTTGAACTAAATTTCTTTGTTGTGCCTGCGACCTGACCGATTCTTCCTCTATTGGTCCTTTCTGCTCACGCATTGACAACTTCTTCAAATCATGCTCTGGCAAATCTACCTTTTTTTGCTCCGAATCTTCATCAATATCAGGCGAAGGAAGCTGCACAACAGACGCAGGAACTTCTATTGGTATTACTATAGGCTCTTTTTTAATCGTTTCCTTCGAAATAGGCCGAGACTTTACCCCAGAGTCTCTTTCTATACGCTCTACCAACAACCGTGGAGCCTCAGTATCACACTGAGCCCCACTAACTATTTCCCTAATTATAACAATATCTTTTGTTAATTTAACAATCTTACCTTCGGACTTTGTTCCATCTGTATAATAAATAGTATCGGCATACAGGGGAATAGCCAGAATCAAAAGAATTAATGTAAGCAGTCCTTTTCTCATTTTCACTCTCCATTACTTTTGCCACTAATTATAACCCCAGAATAACTATAAGGCAACAAAAAACCCGCCTTTTGTAGCGGGTCGATCGTGTATGCCATATTTTAGTGCTACCTTAAACCGCTTCCCTTATATTAGTTAAAATACTTTCTTTTAAAATACAGAGAAACGCTAACAAGGCTTATAAGCACTGGGACTTCTACTAATGGCCCTATTACAGCCGCAAATGCCGCTCCTGAATTTATGCCAAAAACAGCAACTGCTACTGCAATCGCTAGCTCAAAATTATTGCTTGCTGCCGTAAAGGATAGAGTAGCTGTCTTTGAATAATCCGCTCCCGTTTTCCTCCCCATATAAAAAGAAACTAAGAACATAACTATGAAATAAATAACAAGCGGAATCGCTATGCGCACTACATCAAGCGGAATCTTAACAATATATTCGCCCTTAAAGGAAAACATAACCAGAATGGTGAAAAGAAGCGCGATAAGCGTCAAAGGACTAATACGTGAAATAAACTTCTTCTCATACCAATTCTTTCCTTTAAGTCTAATTAAACTAAAACGACTGATAATCCCAGCAATAAACGGTATCCCTAAATATATAAACACACTCCAAGCGATCTGACCAATCGAGATGCGCACTATTGACCCTTTAAGCCCGAACCATGTTGGTAATACTGTAATAAAAATCCAAGCATAAACTGAATAAAACAATACTTGGAATATGGAATTAAAGGCAACTAAACCTGCACAATATTCCGTATCTCCTTTTGCTAATTCATTCCAAACAATAACCATAGCAATGCATCGGGCAAGCCCAATCATAATTAACCCTGCCATGTATTCAGGATATCCCCGCAAAAATACAACGGCCAAAATAAACATAAGCACTGGCCCAATTATCCAGTTCTGAATAAGCGTAAGTACTAATACTTTTGTGTTACGAAAAACACTCCCCATCTCTTCGTATTTTACCTTTGCCAAAGGAGGATACATCATCAGGATAAGGCCTATGGCAATTGGGATATTGGTTGTTCCAACCTGGAACCTATTCCAGAAGTTTACAATCTGTGGATAGGCATATCCAGAGAAAACTCCTATTCCCATAGCCAAGAATATCCATAACGTCAGAAACCTATCCAAGAACGATAATTTTTTAACAATACCTTCACTCATACCTATCCCTCCATTATCTTCATCACGCAACGCCCAATGCTTCTGCCATTTCCTGCATGATCTTTTTATTCTCTACGAATTTTGATTCCGTTGACAAAGGAACACACCTTGAAAGCTTCTGCTCACCCAATAAAAGCCTACATGCGAACGCAAGGCACGTTGCTTCTCCACATGCACGGCAATTAGTCTTAGGAAGCCAACCATAAATCTGCAAGGCGGTTACTTTAACTTTTTCTTCATAGTTCGGTTTTATGGTATCACGGTTTGAGTATGTATTACTTACCAACTTCTTAACTTCATCCAATATCACCCACGCATCAATAATGTCATCCGCCTTGGCAATGGTAATTTTTATATTGTACAAATTAATAAGGCGGCGCTCTTTCGCATAAGTCAAAATCGATGCGCCCTTATTATATGATCCACCTTTAATGACAGCGTTTAGATAAGGTAAAATCTCTGTTATATCTCTATCGAAATACCCAATTAGCCGTATCTTTTTCTCATCAGCCATACAAGGTGCCACATAACATAACGTAATACTCTTTAAGAATTCGCCGCTTGATTCTGAGGCCTTATATTCATGGGCTTTTTTGAAGAAATCTTCTTCATAATCACGATACAAAAACGGATAATGTCCGCTAACCAGCACATCTTCATCAATAATGGCTCGGCACGCTGCCTCTTTATGCTCTTCAGGAACAACTACCGCCAATGTAGAAATATGTTTAAAATCTGCGCATTTAGAAAGCAAAACTCGCTGAGCTTTTAAGCCATCATCCTGATTCGGGAAAACGATAATTTCATACTGCTTACTCTTGTCTATTTCCAATTGCTCACCTTAAAATAATCTTAAAATATATATTCCTGTATAGTACAAACCAACAAGGATAAATACGACTCCGGTAATTTTACGAGTGTAGTATTCGAGCCGTGTAATCCTATGAAACCAATGACTTAAAGATGTCACACCCAAAGCAATAGCAACAACAAATAGAAGAACCGGTAACCCTGTACCAATCCCGTAAATAAATGGTAGGACAATGCCACTTTTACTGTTAATCGCTAAAGGGATAAGACTACCAAAAAATAAAGCTGCCGAAATAGGACAAAATGCTAGAGCAAAAATAAAACCAAGCAAAAATGCACCCGGAGCCCCGGATTCTGCAAGTTTATTATGATGCTTTTGTGAAAGCGATACTCCCGGCAAGCGAATAGTAATTATTTCAAGTAGCATAAGCCCTGTAATAATTAAAAGTGGGCCCAGAGCCTTACCCATGTATTTCTGTAAAAACTGGGCGACTTGCGGAACGCTTAGTAAAGAGTTAATAATAATCCATCCCAAGATCGCATAAGAAGCCATGCGCCCAAGCGTATAAGCCAGTCCTGAGATGAACACAAAAAACGGATGAGCTATTTTCTTAGATAGAAACGAAATAGCGGCCACATTACTAGCCAAAGGACACGGGCTTATTGAAGTTAATATACCTAGCCACAATGCTGAAGCAAATCCTATAAATACCCCTGTCATTTAGTTTCCTTTAGAAAATTAGCTACTTCGCTCTTTATATAATCAATAAATCTCTGCTTATTACCGACATACTCCCAAATCTTATCCATATTCTTCCATTTAATTTCTTTGCCATTTTCGACTAAAGACAAGATAAGCGATTTGGTATAAAGCTGATAATCTTTACCATAATGTTCATTACCCCTATCCTCTACATTGACGACTTTAAACTCCAGTTTTCCTGAGGCAAGCGCATCTTTAAAGTTAGTTTCTATGGCTTCCCTTGAATACTGTTCCAGCTTATAACAAGTAGGGCAACGCATGGAGCCGTGAAAATAATAAGCGTATACTTTATCAGCCGACGGCTTTTCTGCAGCATATGAAACCACAATAAATCCAAGGATACAGATAATTAAAAATAATTTTTTATACATACAAATTCCTTTTGTACTTATCTAAACTAATATCTTTTGCAATAAATTAAACAAATAACCTGTAACTATAATGCCCAGGGTAGTTATACCGAAAAAAATAGCTATTAATTTTAGCTTCATTACTCTTCTTAGCATAATTGCTTCTGGTAAGCTTAACGCAGAAACTGCCATCATAAAAGCTAAAGCCGTACCCAAGGGGAAACCCTTCTGAAATAAAACTATTGCCACAGGAAGTATCGCAGCACAACTACCATACAATGGGACACCTATTAAAGTAGCAATAGGCACTGAGAAAAATCCTGTTTTGCCGATTAATTTCTGAACCGCTTCCTGAGGTATGTAATTATGGATCACAGCTCCAATACCAACGCCAACTAACACCCAAATCCAAAGCTTCTTTACAATTGATAACGCCTCATTAACACCAAAGCCCAATCTATCCTTAAACCCTTGATATTTTATCCTTTTATCAAAAATATCGCTATCCGGAGTAACCATATCCTGCACAATATATTTTTCTAAATGCATCTTTCCTAAAATAAGCCCTGAAACTACACCGATAATAATACCACTGGTAATATAAGCCAGCGTAATCTTCCAACCAAAGAATCCGAACATCAAAACTACCAAATATTCATTTATAATGGGGGATGTAATAAGGAAGGAAAACGCTATCCCTAATGGTATTTGCGCCTCAATAAAACTAAAAAAGATTGGAATTGATGAACAGGAACAAAAAGGCGTAACTGCACCAAATATAGATGCAAATAAATTTCCGAATCCTTTGCTTTTACTTAACCATTCTTTGATTTTACGTTGTGGCAGGAATGTCCTTAAAAAACCAATAACGGTTATCAATACAAAAAACAATAATGTAATCTTTATTGAATCATACAAGAAGAAATTAACCACTCCTGCTAATTTTGATTGAGTCGGTAATTTTAATACCCCATAAACAAACCAATCAACAATTAACTGCAGCATGATTTCTTGCCTTCCTTATCATCGCTCTTGCAACAACAGGAACTGGATTTAGCCTTTTCTTCCATCTTCTTATCCAATTTATCAAAGATCCGCGAAAAGAATCCTTTGCTTGACTTTTTTTCTCCTGACTTGCCTTCCATTATTACCTCCTTTTAATTTTACAACAACCGCCTTCGATCCTGATCGCCTTAATATTAACCAAGCCATCAGCTATTTTTCTATGTGCAGATGAAATAATTCTAGAAAAAGTCGGCCGGGAAATCTTAAGAAGTTTTGCGGCATCAACCTGCTTTAAACCTTCAAGACAAGCAAGACGAACAGCTTCAAACTCATCAAGAGTTAAAGATACTACTTCCAACTTGCTTAAAGGTTTACAAAGCGGTTTAAAACACCTCTCGCCCGGAACACACTCTACCCATCTGGTCTTCTTAGGCCTCAAAATATCCTCACTTAGTTATGAACATATGTGCATAACAATTTTAACATATTATTTTATTTCGTCAATAAAATTCATGTAAAATTTCAGGCGATTTAGTAGGCGGAAAGATACGTAAGCGCGTACGCGCAGGTACTACCTTCTTCTCTAGATGGGGCCCGATTTTGAGCTACCCCAATTACTTTATGTTTTGTGGCGAAATCCGCTTGAATATAAAAGTTGGTGAGCGGGAGAACGGAAGACCGAACTTTAGACGACTTTTAGTATTACTTTTAAACCACCTACTTTCTTGTTTGGTTACCGTTTTTAAGGTAGGCGACGTTACTTGAATTGTTGTCTTACTTTAGGCCGAATGAAGTAAATTATATTAAAAATTAAGACTGGTAACTCAAACTCAGGGATAATCGGAACACATAAACATAGGAAAGCTATTCTGTAACCCCACTTCCTTAATTTTACCAGCAAAATAGCACTTATTATATACAGAACTGTCTTAACTAAAGCTATTAAATCACAAACTAATACGAACAAATAATTAAATCTTTGGTCATCAGTAATTGTAACTGTATTTGACAAATCTCCGGTAATAACCGCCTTGAAATCCATTAAAAAGATAAAAGAATAATATATGGCAAGTGAAAAGTATAATACTGTAAATACAATTACCCAAGCAGTTCTTTTATTCTCCAACACTTCCTCCTTCTCCACTGCTTCCAGCACCAATTACCGTTTTTAAGACCTGAATAAAGCTTCTTTAACTTTTTCTAATAAATCTTTCAGCGAAGATGTTTTAGATACATATCCTGCGGCACAAAGATTTTGGCAATGTCCAATTATACTTTGCTCATCTAAATCTTTTCCAGTAAGAAATAATACAGGAATATTTCTGGTTTTTGAATCTTTCTGCAACTCCTCGCAGGTAATATAACCATCCATTCCTGGCATAGCGATGTCCAACAATATTAGATGGGGTTTATCTGTTTTAGCTAAAACAATGGCCTCTTCACCACTTGAAACGGTAATTACAGAGAACTTCTCTTTCGTAAGTGCTTCTTTAATTAAATCCCTTATGTCTTTTTCGTCATCAACAACTAAGATTTTCTTCATATCTTCCCTCCTTATTCTAATTAAAACCACCCGGTAGTTTATTTTACCACAAATTTTAAGATGTAAACAAACAAAAACCCTACGCAAGTATTATACTTACATAGAGAGTTGGTTGCGGGAGCCCGATTTTGAGCTACCCCAATTACTTTATGTTTTGTGGCGAAATCCGCTTGAATATAAAAGTTGGTGAGCGGGAAAACGGAAGACCGAACTTTAGACGACTTTTAAATCTACTTTAAGCCGCCTCCTTTCATTATTGACTTTAACACTAATTATATAAATTAGCCCCTAACAAGTTTGAACAACCACAAAGATAATAGAAAAGGGAATATGAACCCTAAAAAACTTAACCATTTTGGCAATATATAACTTCCTATTTTTACTTCTATATTAGAAAGTGCTCTTAATAAATGCAAAATAGAAACTATAAGAAAAATAATACCTGAAATTAATAATGCTAACTTTTCCATCTTACCTCCCTAGCTACTGACTACAAGATCATGAGCAGAACTTTAAATGACTTTTAGCGTTACTTTAAACTGCCTCCTTTCTGTATTTGTAAAAAATTTCGTAAATTGTTAAGAACTAAATTTACCACGAGACATAAGATAGCCGCTATCAATATTACGGCTTGTATCTAACAATATTATCAATTTTATTTTACCATCCCTAACTATTGGATAATAAGCTTTAATAGCATAGCTATTTACTACAACAAACGGCTCATGCGTTTTAAGCATTTTATTAAACTTCTTCCGCTCTTCTTCGTAAGGAACGAATACTTTCTTCAAGGCTTTAGATATACTTGTCTCATCTTTATTATCGTAATCCCATGGAGTTATCTCATAAAAGACTTGGCCCTGTTCCCCCGCCCTAGGGATTAATAGGGATATACTCCTATATTCTTCTGAAGAAAGCAGTATTTCATCTCTAAGAAAATACAGCTTCTTAACTTTATCATCGTTTTGGACTAAATCAACTAACCTAGTAACCAAAACCGATTGAGCCATATTTCTTACTTGAATCTCTACTTTTTTAACCTTATTCTTAGCCACATTTCTTTCAATAATTCCCTGATATCCAACAACCAATAATATTATCGCAATAGAAGTTAAAATTAACTTTCCAAAATTCCTTTTATCTCTCTTGATTATCGTTTCATCAGTAATTTCTTTTTCTTTTACTAAAAAACTTATAGAATTAGAAATAATAGATAAGGTCAGAACTACATGAAGGGCAGTAAGTGCTGCGAGTGAACCTAAGCTTATACCAAATACAGTAAAAAAAGCACTTGCTATTTTTGAATTGAAAAACGACCAATTAAGAATATTTGCTGTAATAATAATTGCGAAACACATGAAATCAAACCACACTAGAAAAAGTATTAACTTTAAAGCTAAATCCTGCATCTTTTTAAGATTATTCATGTGTTCCCTCCTTAAATTAAATACTACTACATTATATTTTAACACAGGTGACTAAGAAGGCAACAAAAAACCCGCCTTTTATAGCAGGTCTCTTGCATTATTTACCCAGGTCAGCATACTCTATAACTATATCTCTTAATACTAACAGGCTAATTATATGGGTAATATGGGTAAATATTGAGAAATTGGGCTTATTAGAGATAGAGTTTAAATCCGCTTGACCCCCCTCCTTAGAAGGCTATATCTCTCTAGCCATTTTACAAGAAAAAGGGCTGAAACGTTTTAAGTCCAGCCCTTTGTAGAAATGACACAGATTATAAATAAGTCTATTTACCTCTGGTTCAGAACTTTTAAACACCTGATGTGCATTTACTTTGACTTCGGCGAAGATTGATTAACCGGCGTAGGGATCGTATCGGTCAAAAGGTTCAGGTCGATGAGCGGCGTTCCTTCTACAACATATCCTGTCTTAAAAGGGGCGATCCTTTGCGAGATAACTCCATCGAGAAGGGCAACGGCCCCTGGGACACTCTCGATAGCATTATCGATTGCTTGCTTCATGTTCGGTTGGACAACAGGGGTAAATCCAGAATTACTGACCATATGCTGTCCCTTAACTCTGGTCGCTCCTCTTTTGAAATTTGCACCCCGGGATAAAT
>JAPLLW010000019.1 GCA_026387355.1 Candidatus Omnitrophota bacterium | reverse complement strand
GTGGTGGATTTGGTGGACCAAGGGAGATGCACAAGGCAGTTTGTTCTGAGTGTAAAAAAGAGTGCGAAGTTCCTTTTAAACCCAGAGAAGACCGTCCGATATACTGCAAAGATTGTTATTCAAAGCGCAAGAACGAAGGTCGCTAAAAGATAAGTTTTTTTGGCCCATAATATAGGAACCTCATAAATGAAGTTATCCGTGTTTGTTGGGGAGCTATCTGGTTCTGGGCTTGGAGTTCTTTATTGCCGGCGATATAATTAAAACCGTTATTACTCCTACTTGGGATAGTGTAGGGATATTAGGGGCGATAGTGGTAATCCGAACAGTATTGAGCTATTTCTTAACCAAGGATTTAAAGAAAATTTAGCCTAGAAGTTGTAATTCATTTAGTGTGACTGTAGAACAATTATCTCGATGTTTCCGGTTGACAATAGCCAATAAAGAGGTATAATAACAGTTAAGTAGATTAGAATAAAGATTAGAACTCGTGAGCCGTAAAGAAGAGACTCCTAACCTTTACGGTTTTTTTATCCCCACACAAAGCATTGAAGATAGTTTTAAATAGGTAAGGAGCAGCTATGAAGAAGGTAAAGACTTCCTACAAAGGCAGGAAATGCAAATTTCCTCACTGTAAGCATATCTTGAGCATATATAATCATGAAGAGTATTGCCATGTTCACCTCAACTTGAATATGCTCTCAAGCAATTTTATTCTTGCAAAAGCAAAATAATGGATAAAACAACGCATACAAATAATCCTGTAGGTTCCACAGGCCAACCTGATCGAAGTTTCTTTGGGATGGGTATTGCTCCGAAGATACTTGATCTTCTTGAGCACATGAAGTTTAAGGTCCCTACACCAATTCAGGTTAAGGCGATACCGCTTGCAATCGAAGGTAAAGATGTTATCGGTATTGCGCAGACAGGGACAGGCAAAACTCATTCTTTTGCAATTCCTATGGTACAGCGCTTGGCAAAGATGAAGGGGGTGGGTTTAGTGCTTGCGCCTACGCGCGAACTTGCACTTCAAATTGATGAAGCTTTTCAGGGTTTGGCGCATTCGTTCTCCATGAAAACTGCCTGTCTTATTGGCGGAGCTCCTATGGGCGGTCAAACACAAGCGTTGCGTAAGAACCCGCGTATAGTTATTGCTACTCCGGGAAGGCTCTTGGATCATATGAGCCAGTGGAATTTTATGACTGATGATGTAACCATGCTTGTCCTTGATGAAGCTGACCGTATGTTGGATATGGGCTTTGCCCCGCAGATTACCAAGATCTTACATTTTCTTCCTAAAGATAGACAGACGATGCTCTTTTCTGCAACTATGCCAAAGGAGATTCTCGCGATTGCCTCTAAGTATATGAAATTGCCGATCTCTGTTGAGATGGCTCCGTCAGGTACGACGGTCGAGCGCGTAACTCAGGAATTATTTATCGTTAGAAAAGAAGCCAAGCAGAGGCTGCTTAGTAAGTTACTGGCGCAATATCATGGCTCGATCCTGTTATTTTCCCGCACTAAGCACAATGCGCATAAAATAACTATGTCAATTCGGGATATGGGATTTAATGCTGCAGAGATGCATTCTAACCGTTCGCTACCGCAGCGCCGCGAGGCACTCGAGGGTTTTAAATCAGGTAAATACAAGGTGCTGGTTGCGACTGACATTGCTGCCAGGGGTATTGATGTCACCGGCATTGAGCTGGTTATTAATTATGACCTTCCGGAAGATGCAGAAAATTATGTGCATCGCATCGGCCGCACGGCTAGGGCAGGGCATAAGGGGCATGCGATTTCATTTGCCACTCCCGACCAGAGTTCTGATGTGCGGGACATTGAAAAACTTATTAGATCAACCTTGCTTATCTCAAAACATCCTGAAGTTCCGGCTGAGAAGTTTGATGATTCTATGCGTGAGACCCCAAAGAGAAACTATAAACAGCATCATGGTCAAGGACGTAATCAAAGTCAAGGTCGTAATCAAGGCCAAAGACAGCACCAAGGCCAGAACCGTAATAAATTCCGTCGTTTTTAATATTCTTGCCTACCGTTAATTCGATACAAAATACCAACTGAGATTTAGAATATTCTTTATATCTTAAAGTATTTAGGATATAATCAATCCTTAAGAATTTGTTTGAATCCCATTAGCGAAGGAGGATTTACAGTGAGGCTGAAGACTGTTTTTGTATTATTTGTGATTTTGTTTGTTCTCAGAGTTCTTTTAGCAGCTCAGATAGATCCGGATGTTATTTATTATAATGGTAATATAGCTACGCTTGATGCTCAAGAATCTTTTGTCGAGGCAGTCGCAGTAAAGGATGGTAAGTTTCTTAAGGTCGGCTCTACCGATGAGCTAAAGAAACTTGCATCTTCAACAACCAGGATGGTTGACCTTGGCGGGAAAACGGTAGTACCGGGATTAATTGACGGGCATTGCCATCCTATGGAAGCGATGATGATGAAGGAGACCTGGGTTGATTGTCGTTATCCGGAGACTGGATCGGTGAAAGAGGCGCTTAAACATATAGTTGCATGGGTCAAGAATACCCCTAAAGGTGAATGGATATTTGCAGCGTGCGTATCGGCTAGCGAAAATAAATTTAAAGAGAAGCGCATGCCGACTAGGCTAGAGCTTGATAAAGCTGCTCCGGATAACCCTATTCTGGTTGCTAACGGTACTCATATGGGTGTTGCGAATTCTGCAGCGTTAAAGAAGCTTGGTATAATAAAAGGTATGCGTAAGCTTCCTCACGGCGGTTCGGTTATATTAGATAAAAATGGGGAACCGACCGGCGTATTGACGGATGCTCAAGCTGATGTACCGACTACGCCTACGGTGGCCCAGCTAGAGAAATACTATACGAATGATATCCAGGAGTTTTGGAATAGTTACGGCTTTACTTCATTTATGGCGATTACTCCGGGTGCAGCGCTTCCTGTATTACAAAAGGTTGCGGGATCTAAGATTAAGCCGACGATGCGTTATACGATTTCTGTATGGACTTCTGCTAACGCTAAGGATATGCCGGAAAATCTTTCAAAGTTTCGTATGCCGCAGAGTGCTGATTTGGCATGGTATCGATTCGCTGCAATAAAGGTTTGGATAGACGGAGAAAATGATTGTCGTACAGGATATATGTATGGTCCATACGTTGGGCATTTTGATACGGATCCTCCGGGGGATAAGGGGACTCTTGTTACGCCGCAGTCTATGGCTGATCGTTTCGCAGTAATATCCGCAAAGAACGGCTTGATAAGCATGATGCATTGTTCGGGCGATAAAGCTACTGATATAGGTCTGGCCGCATATGAAAAACAAATGAAATCAAAATCTAAACCTAAGTTGATGCGCATGGAACACTTTGGAATGTTTCAGTTGACGGATAAGCAATTGAGGCGCGCCAAGGCAATGACCGGTAAAGGTTTTAAGATATCGGTCCAGCCTACTTGGCTTTTAGATCTTGTTAAGGCTGATTATGAAAATATGGGGACTAAGCGTACGCGCACGGGGTTTAAATTCCGTTCGATGATTGATGCTGGTCTTGAGCCGGCCGCAGGCACTGATGTTACCGGGATCTATCTTGATAACGTTAACCCTTTTTTGGCTATATACTCATCTGTTACGCGCAATTCGGATGATGGGGTATTCGAGCCCCAGGAGGCGATAACGGTTACCGAGGCGCTTAAGATGTGGACGATCTGGCCTGCTAAGGCAATGGGAGAGGGTAATATTAAGGGTTCGATTGAGTTGGGTAAATATGCTGATATGGCCGTGCTCTCCGACAATATATTCACCATCCCGAAAGAAGACTTGAAGGAAGTTAAAGTTTTAAAGACCATTGTAGGCGGCGACGTTGTTTACCATGCAAATTAGTAAATAGTAATTCTACGTGCTACATTAATATGGCCGCCTTTATAGCATCATTTATATTCGTATTCCTGGCTGAGATGGGTGATAAAACCCAGCTCTTGGCTATGGCTTTTGCGTCTAAATATAGCGCGCAGAAAGTTCTGATTGCCGTTTTTCTGGCAACTCTTCTTAACCACTTTCTCGCTGTCATCGTAGGGCATTTTTTAAGCGTTATTATCCCAATGGAGGTCATCTCTTTTATTGCCGCATTGTCCTTTATAATTTTCGGCTTATGGACTATACGCGGGGATAAGCTTAAAGGTGAAGATCAGAAGATCTCGCGTTTTGGGCCGGTGTTAACGGTTGGGATTGCATTTTTTCTCGCTGAGATGGGTGATAAGACGCAGCTTGCTACAGTAAGTTTGGCTGTAGAATACCAGAATATGTTTAGTGTTTTGATGGGTACGACCTTAGCCATGGTTTCGGCAGACGCTATAGGGATTACGGTCGGGGTTTTAATGCGTAAGCATATTCCGGAAAAGACAATTAAATGGATCTCTGCCTGTATATTTATTTTATTTGGTTTTAGCGGAGTGTATAAGGTTTTATCTGTGCTCCTTAGCCAAGCATATCTCTGGTCTATTATGCTAATTATTGGGGCTTGCACAGCATATTTGGTATATCGTCTGTTGAATCAAAAAACCCATCTTCGTAAATAATCTTATTGCTAAAATAAGGTATTAAGCTATAATTACCACTGTAAATAGCGAGGGAGATAGTGCATGGAGTTTATTAAAGGTATAGTTGAATTTATTTTTCATATTGACCGTCATCTGGACTTTGTTATTAAAAGCTTTGGGAGCTGGTCTTATCTACTACTTTTCTTGATTATTTTTGCTGAGACGGGGTTAGTTTTTACACCATTTTTACCCGGCGATTCACTGCTTTTTGTGGTAGGTGCATTTGCTGCGTTAGGCTCATTTAATATATTTTGGCTTTTTATTATACTTTGTTCTGCTGCGATAATCGGTGACTCAGTCAATTATGCGATAGGGAAACTTATCGGTGAGAAACTATTGCTTAAAGGTGATCACCGTTTTTTTAAAAGAGAACACGTTGAGCGAACGCATAAGTTTTACGAGAAGTATGGTGGCAAAACAATAATCCTTGCCAGATTCATACCGATCGTGCGTACATTTGCCCCTTTTGTTGCCGGAATCGGCAAGATGAGTTATCTTAAATTCCTGGTTTATAATGTAGCGGGTGGAATATTATGGGTAGCCATATTTGTCCTTGGAGGGTATTACTTTGGAAATATGCCGGCAGTTAAAGAGAATTTTACAGTTGTTATATTTGTTATTATAGTTGTCTCAGTTTTACCGGTTGCAATAGAAATATGGAAGGGTTATCGCGCAAGAGGTAAAAGATGAAGATCTTAAAAAGAATAATCATAGCACTAGGTATATTTTATTTAGTTACGCTCATTTTGCTATCAGTCGGGTTTTTTGTGATTAAACATCTTAGGATAAAAGAGCTATTAGAAAGCCAGATAGAGAAAAGCATGGGGATAAATGTCACAATTAAAGAGGTGGTATTCTCACCTTTACTTGCCCATGTCGGATTAAAGGGGGTTACTATTCATAACCCCGCTGGTTTTGTTGATGATGAGCTGGCGTATATCGATTACATTCATTTTGTTTTTGACCCAGTAGAGATGCTCACCAGTAAAAAACCGAATATCTATCTTTTCGGGTTAAACTTAAAGCGCTTAAATATTATCAAGAATAAGGATGGTTTGATAAATGTAAAAGAATTGACTCCTATTAAGGGAGATGCTATTCCTAAAAAGCAAGAGGCGCCATTTTATTTCGATGTTGTAGTTTTGAGTGTTGGCGAAGTAAATTACGCAGATTATAGCGGTTCATCTGAGAAAAAGCGCAGGTACATTATCGCCCTTAAGGATGAGGTATTGTTTGGGTTAAAAGATGAGGATGTGGTTGTTAAGATGGTTCTTTATAAGGCACTGCAGAATACAGATATTGGGAAAATTATCAATTTAACTATTACGCCTGTTGTTTCGCAGCTGCATGATACCATGGTCTCTTCCTGGGGCACAGTTAAGGTCGGAACAAGGGGGATTTGGGAGATCGGCACCTTACCCTGGAAGCTTCTTTTCCAAGACCACAATTAAATAAAAGGGGTCAGAATTATTTATTCAACAGCTTTGGCGCCAGAATAAATAATTCTGACCCCTTTAATTAAGTAATTAAGTATTGACATTTTAGCCATAGAGTAGTTAAATAGTACCATAAATAGATACAGGTTAGGGAAATCCGTAAGCTAAAGTAATTAAATCGGATGCGGTCCCGCCGCTGTAAGAGGTTACGAAAACTGCATTAGCCACTGTACTGATAAATGTCAGTATGGGAAGGCGCAGTAAGTAGGATGAAGCCTCAAGCCAGAAGACCTGCCTGTATGAGAAGTTAATGCCTCGTGGATCGGGCCAAGCAATTTTTGGGTGCAACCCGTCATAAATCATGGCGGGTTTTTGTTTTTTTATGAAGAAAATATCCCTCATAGTTATAATCATATGTTTATTCTCGGGGTTGGCTTTTGCCCAAGAGCGCTACATCTCTTTGGCTCCTTCAACTACCGAGATACTGTTTGCCCTAGACCTGGATAAGGAGATTGTCGGAGTAAGTTCATTCTGCAACTATCCCGGTCAGGCAAAGAGTAAGGCTAAAGTCGGAGATTTTAGCCGGCCGAGTATCGAGACGATTATTTCTCTAAAACCGGATTATATTTTCTGTACAGGGCTTGAGCAGGCTCCGGTTATCTACCAGCTTAGGAAGTTAGGCTTGAATGTCTATGTTGCAGATCCTTCAAGTTTCGATGAGCTATTCAGTTCTATCAGCAAAATAGGAAAAATAACCAATAAGACTAAGCAGGCAGAAGCTTTAATTGTTAAAATGAAGGCCGACATAAAAACGATTACTTCTAAGACAGAGCTCATTCCTCAAGACAAAAAGATCAAAGTTTTTATTGAAATCTGGCATGAGCCTTTAATGACTGCAGCCAAGGGTTCTTTTGTCGATGAGCTGATTGTATC
>JAPLLW010000008.1 GCA_026387355.1 Candidatus Omnitrophota bacterium | reverse complement strand
CAGCCTTAACCTTTGGATATTTGGGCTTATAAAACACATAAATTTAAACCCAATTCAACAACCTAAAGGATATGCTTTAGAACAAAAGCGCGAAACAATCCTTGCTTAACTATCCCCAAAAGAAGTTTGAATTTAGCAGATTTCTGGGTTATAATTAAGTTATGAATAAGAAGCGGGTTCTTATCATTGACGACGATTATAATACCGCAAAAACAGTTAAAGAAACACTGCAAGATAAAGGCCTAACAGTCTTTTACGGCTCTAACGAAGAAGAGGGTTTAAAATTATTAAGCGAGGTTAAGCCGGATATTATTCTACTGGATTTAGTCCTGCCTGGTGAGAGCGGTTTCAAGATTGCTCAAGATATAAAAGCCAATCCTAAATACGTCGATATACCTATTATTGCTATTTCTCTTAAAACAGAGGATATTGATAAACACATTGCAGCAAAAAGCGGATTTATTGCGTATATGGAGAAACCTCTCGATATAAATAGACTCCTCTTTACAATCAATGATATTCTGAATAAATAAAAAATGGGGTCAGAATTAATTCTGACCCCATTTTGAAAAGTGTGTCCCTAAAGAACGAGGTTGATGAGTTTATTGGGGACGACAATGAAATTTCTGATGGGTTTATTTTCAATCCATGGCTTAAGCCTTTCATCGGCCAAAACCATTTTCCTTAATTCATCTTCGGAGATGCTCACTGCTACGTCAATCTTGGTACGTACTTTTCCATTTACCTGAATCACGATAGTAACATTTTCTTCAATAAGTAACTTTTTATCAACTAAAGGCCAAACTGTTTTGAAAATGCTCTCTTTATTACCTAATTGCTGCCATGCTTCTTCGGCAAAATGAGGAATAATCGGACTAAGCATTATAATTAACTTGGCGAATACTTCTTTATCCGATCCTGATTGATATATAGCATTGGTTAATTCCATGAGGCTGGCAATCGCGGTATTAAATTTAAACTCTTGAAAATCATCACCGACCTTTTTAATAGTTTTATGCAATATCTTTAAAAGTTCCGGATCGGATTTTTCTTTAAGATTATCCTGAATGCGCCATACGCGATTTAAAAACTTAAACGCACCTTCTAGTCCGCGTTCATCCCACTCAAGCTCTGTCTCCGGTGGAGCAGCGAACAAGATAAAAAGACGCAAAGCATCTGCGCCATAATTCTTAATCATCGAATCGGGATCTACGATATTACCCTTAGACTTCGACATTACCTCTTTATCTTTTAAAACCATCCCTTGAGTCAATAATCTCTGGAAGGGCTCGGAAAAATCAATCATCTTGATGTCTTGGAAAAACTTGGTAAAGAATCTTGAATATAAAAGATGTAGTATCGCGTGTTCAATCCCACCGATATACTGATCAACGGTCATCCAATATTTTGCATCCTGCACATCGAACGGTCCAGCATTAAATTTAGGAGAACAGAATCTTAAGAAATACCAAGATGAATCAAAGAATGTTGCCATTGTGTCGGTTTCCCGACGGGCACGGGCCTTACACTTCGAGCATTTAACTTCAACGAATTTTTTTACCTTACCTAGAGGGTTACCTCCTTCTCCGGTAAAAGGCGCGTCTTTCGGAAGCTCAACCGGCAAATCCTCATAAGGTACAGGGACTACCCCGCATTTTTCACAATAAATAATCGGAATAGGTGTCCCCCAATAACGCTGGCGCGAAATAAGCCAATCGCGCAGGCGCCAATGCGTCTGAATCTTGCCGATTTTTTTCTGCTCCATCCAGTTAGCAATCTTATTTTTGGCTTCTGTGTTTGTTAACCCGTCAAATTCTCCGGAATTTACCTGCTTCCCATCGCCCTCGTAAGCCTCGCGCATAGTTATAAGTTGTAAGTCGTAAGTCGTAGGATTGATAACAATACGCATAGGAAGATTATGCTCTTTGGCAAAAAGAAAATCCCTCTGGTCGTGTGTAGGCACAGCCATAATTGCGCCAGTCCCGTACTCCATCAAAACATAGTCGGCGATCCAAATAGGGACCTCTTCGTTATTCACGGGATTAACCGCAAAGCTACCCGTAAAAATCCCTTCCTTCTTTACATCAGATGAAGCACGCACAACCTTGCTTTCTTTGGCCACCTTATCAATAAACTTTAGCGCCTCTTTTTCCTGCGGTTTACCCTTAATCAAACCATTAACCAGTGGATGCTCGGGAGCTAAAACTATGTAAGTAGCGCCAAATATAGTATCCGGCCGGGTAGTAAAAACCGAAATTATCTTATCACTATTACTTAAACGAAAATAGATATCAACCCCTGAGCTCTTGCCGATCCAGTTATTTTGCATGGCAATAACCCGCTCTGGCCATTCATTTAACTGGGTTAAATCATCCAACAGTTTTTCTTTGTATTCGGTGATCTTTAGATACCATTGTTCTAAATCTTTCTGCTCAACTTTTGTATGGCACCTCCAACATGCGCCATCAATCACCTCTTCGTTAGCCAAGGTAGTCGAGCAGCTAGAACACCAGTTAACTGCAGATGCTTTCTTGTAAGCCAGACCACGCTCAAACATCTTTAAGAAGATCCACTGGTTCCATTTGTAATAAGACGGCTCGCAAGTCGAAATCTCCCGCTCCCAATCATAGGAAAATCCCATCTTCTTTAATTCTTGCTCCATATCTTTGATGCATTTATGCGTCCAGAGATCAGGCTTGGTCTTATTTTTTATAGCCGCATTTTCAGCCGGCTGGCCAAAAGCGTCAAAACCCATAGGGTGCATGACATTATAACCCTGAAGCATCTTAAAACGACTAGCCACATCGCCAATCGTATAATTACGTACATGGCCCATATGAATCTTTCCCGAAGGATAAGGAAACATCTCCAGAAGATAGAATTTCTTCCTCTTGGGATCAGGCAAAGAGCGGTATGCCTTTTCTTTATCCCACTTTTTTTGCCACTTTTCTTCTATTTTCTTAAATTCGTAAAACATCTTCTTATTTTTTTCCTAATTTCCTCACCAATGCCAGATTCTTGGCATCGCTATCTTCATCGCCCTTAGGGGTCTCTAAAATCATCGGGACATTCTTTAATTTCGGATGGTTAATTATGCGCTTCATACCTTCAAGGCCGATGCTTCCTTTTCCAATATGGTCATGCCGGTCATGGTGAGAAGCTAATGCCCCATAAGCGTCATTTAAATGAATCAGTTTAATTAGCTTTATACCGACTGAGTCCTCAATCTCACTAAGCATCTGGTCTAAGCCTTTCTTTGTACTAAGATCATAACCGGCTAGATAAGCATGCGCAGTATCTAAACATAAATTTACGCGAGATTTTTCTTTAATCTGCGCAATAATCTTTTTCTGATGCGCAAACTTATATCCAAGCCATGAGCCTGAGCCCGAGGTATTTTCAAGCAGTATGCCTACTTTAGAATCTTTAGTCTCAGCGATAATCTTATTTAAGGCTTCACTTAATCGCTTTAGACCAAGCTCTTCAGAAGTCTCTTTATGACTACCCATATGAGTGACAATATAATCTGCTTGTAACCTATCCGCTTCTTTTATATCCTCAACATAGGCCCGGATTGAACCATGATAAAGCTTAGGGCTGGGCGAAGCAAGATTAATCAGATAAGATATATGAATAAAAACCGGATTGAGTTTAAATTTTTTGCGCCTTACCTTAAACTCTTCTACATCTTCATTACTTAAGACGCCTCCCCGCCATTGCTGGGGATTACGGGCAAAAATCTGGAATGTCTGGCACTTTAATTCATGCGCCCAATTACAAGCATTGTAAATCTTTCCAGCACCCGAAACATGCACGCCTAGTATCATATTGTTTAGATTATACTCCGGCTAGGCGCATACGTCAACTCTTACAATAAAAGGGGTCAGAATTAATTCTGACCCCTTTTACGAAAGTAGCACGGCTAAAAAGAATGGTGGAGCTGAGGAGGATCGAACTCCTGACCCCTTGCATGCCATGCAAGTGCTCTCCCAGCTGAGCTACAGCCCCAGAATATATCTATTGACCGCTGCTATTTTAGAATATAAAATAGCTCAAGTCAACTTAATATTATTGCCGAAGTGGCGAAATGGCATACGCGGCAGCCTCAAAAGCTGCTGAGCGCAAGCTCATGTGGGTTCAACTCCCTCCTTCGGCATTTACTTAACATAAAAGGTAAAAGGGGTCAGAATTAATTCTGACCCCTTTTACCAAGATAAGGTGCGATTGCAGAATAGACGCGTTGGGCTACTATCTTATAACCTGCGACATTAGGATGCATGAAATCGCTCTTCATACTAGGGTTAGTAAGTATTTTATTTAGTACTGCCGGGACAAAGATCGCTCCTGTTTCACGCGCTAACTTATCAAGCCTTACGCGGTAGTCGCGTAAAAACAACCCTGCGCTTACATCAACAATCGCGACAATAGAGCCTTGCGCCTGAGCTAGCAGTATCATCTCTTTTATATTCGCAATCGTTAAATCAATGGGAATTTTTTTAATAAAATCGTTTCCCGTAAATTCAATTAAGACTAAATATGGCTTCTTATCCAGCACATCTGACTTAATTCTCTTGAGCCCATCTAATGATGTATCTCCATCAACGCCTGCGTTAATCACCTTTCGATTTACTAGTTTTGCTAAAGCAGTTGGATAATCTTCTCCCAGATTTACCCCGTAACCATAAGTTACGCTGTCTCCAAAACAGATAATATTTTTACCAGTTGAGTTTAAATTTCTAATTTCTTTCTTGGAATAAGTCATTGCGATAAAGAATAAAGCACAAAGCGCAGCAACAACCACCAGAGTTACCACTATTTTATTTATGCGCATAAGCTAGCCTCAGTTGTCCGCAAGCAGCGTCTATGTCTTGGCCGCGCTCCCGGCGCAAAGTTACATTTACACCATGTTTAACCAGATAATCCTTAAAAATAAGTACCTCGATCTTATTCGGTGGCGCAATCTTTAGTTCCTTAATAAAATTGGAGGGGATTAGATTTACTTTAGAAAGTTTCCAACCCCCGAGCAGCTTAACAAGATACTCTGCGTTCTCTAAGTTTGAATTTAGATTCTTAATCATTATATACTCAAAGGTTATCTGGCGGTTAGTTTTTTCACTATATTCCTTACAGGTATTAATAAGATCTTTAAGTGGATATCTCTTGTTTATAGGCATGAGCTTTAATCTTAAGGAATCAACTGCCGCATGTAGTGATACTGAAAGCTCAATCTGCAGTTTTTCTTCAGATAATTTTTGAATAGCCGGGATTATCCCACAAGTTGAAATAGTTATGCGCCGCGCGCCAATATTAAAAGCTTCGGGTGAATTTATAATTCTTATTGCCTTGACTACCTCTACATAATTATCTAAAGGCTCTCCTGTTCCCATAAATACAAGATGCGTAAGTTTAAGCGGCTTAGCTTTTTCTTTTAAATATAAGACCTCTTCAATTATCTCTGCACAAGTTAAATTACGTTTAAATCCGCTTAAGCCGCTAGCGCAAAAACGGCAGCCAAATTTACAACCTACTTGAGTAGAAACACAACCCGTAACCCTTCCTTCAGCAGGAATAACCACACATTCAATCAAGCTCTTATCGGAAAACTGCAAAAGCAATTTTTGTGTTCCATCGGAAGATTTCTGGAGTTTGATTAATTTTGAACTGATAATAGAAAACTCTCCCTTAAGCTTTACCCTTAAGTCTTCCGGGATATCACTCAAAGCCATAAAATCAAAGACAGACTTTTTATATATCCAGGAGAATATCTGTTTTGCATGATATTTCTGGGAGCTAAATTGCTTAAGCCTATCTTCCAGCTCTTTCAGAGTTAAATCTTTAATATCCTGCATTGTAAGATTATTTCCTTAACTGCTCTTTATCAATCTTTCCGGTGCGGTTTTTAGGGAGAGCTTCTCTTACTTCAAAATAATGCGGAATTTTAAAATGCGCCAGGTGCTGCTTCAGGAAGAATCGCAAATCTTCCTCAGCCAATTTCTTACCTTCTTTTAAGACTACGAATGCCTTTGGAACTTCCCCTCTTAATTTATCCGGGACGCCTACAACCGCAGCCTCAGCTACATCCGGATGCCTGTGGATAACCGATTCAACTTCAGGCTCAAATACAATCTCACCACCTACTTTAATCATCTCTTTCTTTCTTCCCGAAATATAGAGATAGCCTTCGCTATCAAACCTGCCTAAGTCACCTGTGTGAAACCATCCAAACCTAATTGTCTCTTTTGTAAACGAAGCGTCCTTATAATAACCATCAGTAACTACCCAGCTTTTTACCACTATTTCACCAACTTCACCTGCTTTAACTTCTTTATCTGAATCGTCGAATATCTTTATATCGATCCAGGGCGCAGGTTTGCCAACGCTCTCAATCTTATCAGAATCCATCGGTAAAACTGCGCTTGGCGCATTGGTCTCAGTCAAGCCCCAACCGTTTAAAAGATGCGCATTAGGACAAAATTGGTGAAATCTACGTAAGGCATCAGCGGAATTAGAGGCGCCAAAGGTAACTATCCAGCGCAAAGTTGATAAATCAAAGGTTTCGAATTCTTTTAACTGCAAAAGAGCATAATACATCGACGGAACAATCCAAAAGAAGTTTATTTTAAAATTCGGAATGTTTTTTAAGAATTCCAGCGGGATAAAACGCTCCATTAAAACCAGGCGCAGGCCAAAAACAATTGTGTTCTGAATATAGATTAATCCTCCTAAGTGTGAAAAAGGAAGGGCACATAATGTAGTATCGTTTTCACCTAGGTCGCTATTAACAAAAAACTCCATGGATTTAGGCGGAGCGCTTAACTGTAGATAATTTATTAAAACGCCCTTGGGCTTTCCTGTGGTTCCGGAGGTATAAAATATGATTGCGTAATCCGTATCTTTAATACCAGTTTTTATTTCTCTTACTTTCTCCTCTTTAATACAATCATCAAAGAATAAATAACTATCAAGCCTATCTTGACAGGTGATTACCTCTAATAATTTAGGAGATCTTTTTTTAAGTGAGTCCAGCGAGAGATTTGCTTTGGGCTTAGCGATTAAAACTTTTGTTTCGGAATGATCTAAACAAGAGACCAATTCATCTTCGGTAAGCATAAAATCTAGCGGGACACATGTCCCTCCCAGACGCCATATTGCAAGATAGCTAAAGATATACTCCGGCCAACTTGGTAAATATATAGCTACTTTATCGCCTTTTTTCACGCCGATTTTATTTAAACTACTGGCGAGCCTCGAAGAAAAGTCACTTAACTCAAGAAAAGAAATTGATCTATCCCTAAATACGACTGCTGTTTTCTCAGGAGTAACCTTTGCCCTTCTTTCTAGTATCTCAATTATATTCATCTACTCTAATTCTCCCTCTATTTTCCTAATTAATTCCTGGGCTTCTTTAATAATCGCTGCAGGCAAAAGCTTAGATATTTCAGCCTCCTGCTTTAAGGCCTTAAGGCTTCCCAAAAACCTTCTTAATGTAGCAGTCCTTTTCTTTTTATAAGCCTCTTCGGGCTCAAGCTCTTCCCTCTGTCTAACTAGAGAAGTTAAGTCGCGCCTTAGTTGCTGCGCGTCTTTACCATCCTCGAGGATATCTTTTTTTAGCTTTGAATAATCCTGTGCATCGAGGGTCTTCTTGTCTTTTGCCTTGCGCAATAAATCAACAGCTTCATAGCTAGGAACTTTTGCCGCATCGGCAGATTCAACATATTCGCTCTTTAAATACGCCGGCTCTTCTTTCTCCAAGAAATAATACGAACGTAAAAGCTTCATTGCCGTCGGCTTCTTAATCCCGATTTCTTTTAATGTATAGGCATCAAAAGTGCCAAAGCCCCAATCTTTATAAAGCTTGTCCTTCCAAACAGAATAAAGCGACCGGCCAAGCTCAACCCAGGAAGTTTTGAAATTCTTTGCACTCTCTAATACATGGTAGCGCAAAGAACCCATATCAAGACCGGACATCTTATCTTCGATATTCTGCAGAGATTTACTTTTTGCCATTAGTTACCCTTAAATATTCCTTTTATGCTTTTGCCAAAAGCCTGGAACTCATCAATGTTATCGCTAACTTTCTTAATTAATACTTCAGGAGACTGGCTGGATAAATTCTTGGCTGCGGCCTTAAGAATAATCTTCTCTATCTGCTCAATGGTAAGGTTAGGATTATCCAATTTTGTATTAATATTGAAATCAAGTTTCAGGTTGCCATTAGTATCAGTGAATAGATCCAGGGCATTCCTGGCCAGATTTAAACTCGGCACCCCTTCTACTAACTCTTCATTTCTACTAGCATAGGTTAAATGCGAAAGTTGAAAATTACTCAAAATATCCAGATTATTATTTCTGGATTTAAAGCTTGTCTTAAGATTTAGCCTTGCCGAAAGTAACTTCTTACTTGAAAGAAAGCTTCCGTAATAAGGTGAAAAATACGTAATATCCATATCTTTTACAGCCAGGTCTGCGTCCAAATCTTTCGGCTGATAATCAAGCCAACCTGAAAAGATAAAACTTCCAATCTGCTTATCCTCGGGGGTAAGAAAATCCGCTGAAACCCTAAAATTTGTCTTAAGCGATGTAAGCGGAAAAGCTACTTTAGAGATATCCGCATTAATCCTACCCAAAATTGTTTTAAAGCCGGTGGACTTAATCTTTTTATCGGTAAATATAAACTTCGCATTCCTAACCGCTAGGCTAGCCAAGTATACTTCGGGAGCCTTTCCCTTTTGTTCAAGATTAGGTAAATTAAGTGAGCCGTCGCTATTTTGATCTAGATTAATCACTGGATTAATTATAGAAACTTTGTTAAGCACAATCTTACCGGCTAAAAACCCTAACAAATTGGGCGAAACAGATACGCGGTCAGCTTTAAATAAATCGCCGATTTGAAGATCATTTAAGTTAATCGATAAAGGAAAACTAATAGTCAGGCTTCCTAAACTAGATCGCAGTTTTAAATTCTGCTCTATTTGATCAACTACTGCCTGCTTAGCAAACATAGAAAGTGCAATATTAGCAACGATAAAGAAAACTGCAATTAAAATAAAAACCCATAAGAAGATCTTATTTATTCTTTTCATGATAACTCCTAAAGTTTTATTTAGAAAACAATGGTCGTATTATTATGCCTGATAATACGGTAATCAATATACGCCCTTATTGCGTCAACAAGCGAGCGCTTCTCGAGGGTTTTACCTTTACGTATCAAATCCGCAAGTTCGTCTTTATGCGAGACAGACTCTACAGACTGAGTAATAATCGGGCCTTCATCAAGCGACTCATTCACAAAATGACTGGTAGCACCTATTACCTTAACACCTTTCTTAAGTGCCTGAGCATAAGGATTCCCGCCTTTAAATGAAGGCAAGAAACCGTGATGGATATTTATAATATCCTTATTATAAGCTTTTAAGAATTTATTAGAAAGAATAAGCATATAACGACTTAGCACTAAAAAATCAGTTTTATCAATCGCAAGTTTCAATAGTTCCTTTTCCCTCCTATCTTTTTTTGTAGCCGGGATAAAATAAAAAGGAACACCTTGCTCCTCAATAAACTGCTTATGATTTTTAAAATTACTGATTACAAAAGGTATATCTACGTTTAATTCCCCGGTCCTCCAGAGATACAATATTTCGGCTAAGCAATGCTGCGGTTGCGATACGCAAATACCCATGCGTAATGGCTTATCTTTTTCGTAAAGCGAGGCTTTAGCATTAAACACCTTAGCAATAAGACTCAATCCTTTTCCAAGAGTAGTCATACCCTGCGCCTTACCATCAACATCAAACTCCACGCGCATGAAGAAATGGCCATTCTTGAGGCTCGTGGAATACTGATCAGCAATAATAATATTCCCCTGATTCTTTAGAATAAAATCGGATAACTTTGCTACGATTCCAGGTTTATCTTTACATTGAAAAAGAATAATATAGGTATGCATTAAGCTTACTCCTCTTAAAAAGTCTTCGCGGGCTTTGGCCTAAACTAAAGCCCATAACTTCCCTGAATATAGCTATGCTATTGTATCGCTGGTGCGAGATTAAATCAAGAGGGAAATAAAATAGAAAAGCGCCGGAGTAACCCGACGCTTCTCTTAAACTAACAATTATCCTAACTTAGGAGCACTTACATCCTTTACAGGTCTTACCGTCTCCACAAATGCATTTACCGTTTTTACAACACTCTGCACTGGGACATTTACATACACCATTCTAGCAACATGTTCCCTTGCTGCATTTACACACCTCTTTCGAGCAACACTTAGAAGCTACCCCAGCTGAAGCATACCCGTAAAAAAGTGCGAAAAAACCAATAGCCAAAATTGCAAAAATTCTTTTCATTTTAAACCTCCCGTTTATTATACCGCTCTAAATTGATGGATCAGCTTCATTATCTCTTTGAGCTTATTCTCCTTTTCTTTTACTGAACTTCCCATAACAGCTTCCGTAACGCATCCGGCAAAATGTTTTTCTAGGATATTCTCTTCAACCCTGGCAATCGCACGCATCACAGCCCGGACTTGAATCAAAATATCAACGCAATACTTCCTTCCTTCAATCATCTTCTGTATGCCTCGTATCTGTCCTTCTATTCTTCTTAAAGAAACAAGATTACTGGCATGATCCGGATATTTATCCATATAGCACCTCCTTCTAGAAAAAGTATAACATACCCCCAGGGGGTATGTCAAGTAATATTTAAGCTTCTAAGATAAAGACTTGCGGAAACGTAAAGCGCTAAATCCAATCACCAACACCCCCATTACCAGTAAAGGTAATAATTGCACCCATAAAATCTCAATCCCGATTCCTTTTAAGAAAATACTTCTGACTACAACGAGAAAATAGCGTAAAGGGTTAATAATGGTGAGCCACTGTATAATCTGGGGCATATTGGCTATAGGATAGGCAAATCCGGAGAGTAGTACCGTGGGCATATAAAATAGGAAAACCGACATCATCGCCTCTTGTTGAGTTGCAGATATCGTCGAAATAAATAGACCTATCCCCAAAGTTGTAAATAAATAGATACAAGTAGCGAATAACAGAAAGAAGATGTTACCTCTTAATGGGACATGGAACCAGAGCACACCCAGTATAGTAACCAGGGTTATTTGTATTAAGGCAATCACGGCAAAGGGGAGAAGCTTGCCAATGATTAACTCAATCGGCTTAAGCGGACTAACTGTTAATTGTTCCATGGTGCCGATCTCTTTCTCTTTTACTATAGCCATAGCCGTAAGTAAGAGCGACATCATAGTCACAATAGTAGCGATAACCCCTGGCAAATAATAATTCCTGGAGATGAGATTTCCGTTAAACCAGGCGCGATCTCTTAAATCTACGTATGGAACATTCTCTGTCCAGCCCCTTGCCTGCGCCTGGCCCTTCAAAAGCTCATAACGATAATCATTTACAATCGTATTGGCATAGCCCATCACAATCATAGTTGTGTTTGAATCTGAACCGTCAAAGGCCAGCTGAATATTTGCGTTCTTACCAGCGTTGAGGTTGCGTCCAAAGCCGCGATCAATATGCATAACCACGCTGACTAAACCCTTATCAAGCACCTTGTTCTGTTCTTTCTCGTTATAAATATATTTCTCGGGTACAAAATATTTTGAATAGGTAAACCTACGCACTAACTCACGGCTTTCCTTAGTATTATCGCGGTCGAAAATCGCAGTAGGCACATAATTAATGTCTTTATTTGCAGCGTAACCAAAAAGGATAATCTGAATTAAGGGCGTAATAAAAATAACTGTCTTCATCCTCTGGTCGCGAAAGATTTGTTTAAATTCTTTAATTAAAATTGCTATTGCCCGTTCAAACATTAAGCCACCTTTTTCTTAAACTTTCTTATTGAAAGACCTAGCATTAGAAAAGCAAATAAAAGTAGAAAAACTGCCTCGTCCCACATATTTACTATCCCGCCGGCTTTTAAAAATAGCTCTCTTAATATAACTATATAATAACGCGCGGGGATAAGATAAGTTATCGACTGAACAAACTTGGGCATATTAAAAATCGGATAGATAAATCCGGAGAGTAGTATTGTCGGAATAAGCGTGGTAAGTGAAGCGAGTTGACTAGCCATTAATTGCGTTCTAGCAACTACAGAAATTAAAATTCCCTGCGACAAAGCCCCGATTAAAAAGAAAGAGCTTAAAATGCCCAACAAAAGATAGCTCCCCCTAAAAGGAACGTGAAAAAGGAATCTCGCCATAATTAAGCCAACCGCTAAATCAAAAAAACCTATTAAGAAATACGGTATAAGCTTTCCAATAATCAGCTCGGGCCTTTTCACCGGCGTTGAAATAAGTTGTTCCATCGTCCCCCTCTCCCATTCACGAGCAACACAAATAGATGTAAGCAAGGCTGCTATAATCATAATAATCATCGCAATTACCCCTGGGACAATATACCAAGTACTGGTTAGCCCCATATTAAACCAGACCCTTGTACGTTCATTCACAGACTCAGGAGGATTAACTCCGCGCTGCCTAAAAGCATTATTTATCAACTCCACATTGTAATTAGAAACTACTGCCCGCACATAACCCATGGCTATGGTTGCGGTATTCGCATCGCTACCATCCGCAATAAGCTGCAAAGGAGCTTGTTTTCCGGATTTAATAAAATGCGAGAAATCTTTAGGAATAACCAAGGCCAACATTATTTTTCCGCTATCGATTTTATGTTCGATATCCCGATAATTATCCGTATAACCGACTATTTTGAAATATTTTGAGTTTTTAAAGTTAAGCAGAAAATCTCGGGTAACTTGGGATGAGGCATCCTGATTCCAAATAAGCATAGGGACCTTATCAATATCGAGACTAAGCCCGTAGCCAAAAATTAATAGCAAAAATACAGGGATACCCAAAGCTAGCGAGAGCGAACGGATATCGCGTTTAATCTGAACAAGCTCTTTCCAGGCTATCGCCTTAACTCTTCTTAAATTCATCAGCATGTTCCCTATCGTAGTTCTCTATTGATGAAACAAACACATCCTCAAGCGATGGAAGTATTTTTCTCACACTGAAATCTCCTGCCTTTTCTTTATCAAGGAATTCTTTTATTGCAGGGATAGCTTTAGAACTATCATATACAACTGTATGGATATTCGCCCCGAAGAGCGCTGCCTCTTTAACCCCTTCAATCTTGCTAATTCTCTCTAACCAATCTTGAGCATTAGGTAAAGTAACCTCAAGCACCTCATTCTTCATACAATTAGTCTTCATCTCCTGTGGACTTCCTGTGGCAATAATTGTCCCATGATAAATGAGGACCATGCGATTGCAGTTTTCCGCCTCGTCCATATAATGCGTGGTAACAAAAACAGTCACCCCTTCGGATGCTAGCTGCTTAATTACGCTCCAAAAATTAGCACGCGTTATAGGATCAACACCCGAAGTAGGCTCATCAAGAAATATGATTCTAGGTTTGTGTATTAATGCACACCCCAAAGCCAGTCGCTGCTTCCACCCTCCGGCAAGAGTAGAAGTAAGGTTATGCTCCATCCCTTCTAGCCCTGCGGTACGAATAGTTTCTTCAAAACGTTCTTTCTTCTCTTGTTTCGGTATTTTGTAAATGCCACTATAAAAATTAATATTTTCTTCTATAGTCAGATCATTGTAAAGCGAGAATTTCTGCGACATATAACCAATATGCTCTTTTATCTTATGTTGCTCTTTAATAATATCATAACCTCCGACTTTACCGCTACCTGAAGTAGGAGGAATAATCCCGCAGAGCATCCTAATGGTAGTGGATTTTCCCGCGCCATTAGGTCCGAGGAATCCGAATACCTCTCCCTCTTTAACCTCAAAATTAATTCGGTTAACCGCGGTAAACGCGCCGAATTTCTTCTCTAAATTTTGAACACTTACAGCAATATTTTCAGACATAATCAATAATATTGATACTTGGGTTAACGGGTCCTGGCACGGGGCGCCTCTTGCGCTAATACGCGCTGCGAGGCATCCCCGTGCCACCCGTTAACTTTCACATTCTTTAATTATCTTTATAAACGCTTCTTCCAAGGTCTTGGCGTTACATTCTTTCTTAATGGCATTCGGCGTCTCGCAGCGTAATAACTTTCCTTTATGCATTAGCCCCACCCTGCCACAACGCTCTGCCTCATCAAGATAACAAGTTGAACAGAATATTGTGACCTTTTCTTTTAATAGTTCGTAAAGAATGCTCCAAAAGTCTCTTCGCGAGACAGGATCAACTCCATTGGTAGGCTCATCAAGGAATAAAACCTTTGGCGTGTGTATAAGAGCACAGGCTAGCCCTAACTTTTGTTTCATCCCTCCGGAAAGCTTGCCGGCAAAACGCTCTTTAAAAGGCAGGAGCCCGGAAAATTTAAGCAGGCGCTCAATATCCGCCTCGCGTTTTTCTTTCGTAACCCCGTATACATCAGCGTAAAAATTAATATTCTCCATTACGCTTAATTCTTCATAAAGACCGAAGCGCTGAGACATATATGCAATTTGCTCTTTTAAGCTTTCAGCTTCCTTAACGGTGTGTTTATTATAAACCCAGGCATTCCCCGAAGTAGGATCCATTATCCCAGTTAAAAGACGCATGGTTGTAGTCTTTCCTGCGCCATCCGGGCCGACTAAACCAAAAATCTCACCCTCATTAACCTCGAGATTCAAAGAATCCAAAGCTGTTAAAGTCCCGAATTTACGAGTGAGATTCTCGGTCTTAATTGTAATCATTATCTATTCAAACGTTATGTAGGCGTCTGCGGGCATCCCGGGCTTAAGGTCTAGGCTAGAATTATCAACCCTTACCTTTATCCTGTAAACATACTTTACTCTTTCTTCAGTAGTCTGGATGTATTTAGGTGTAAATTCTGCTTGGGAAGATATGAATGAAACGGTGCCGTTATATTTCTTACCGGGGTAACTATCTGTTTCTACGTATGCCTTCTGCCCCAGCTTAACCTTGCCTAAATCTGATTCATTGATATACGCAGTTACCCAGATATTATTCAAATCAACTGCGGTAAAAACAGGAGCGCCTATTTGAACAACCTCGCCGCCTAAAGCGCTTTTAACTAATATATAACCGTTAAGAGGAGAAGTTAGGGTTGTAAAATCCAGTCGCGTCTGCGCCAAATCCAAAGATGCTTTAAGTTTTTCTACATCCGCCATTAGAGAATCTCGATTGGTCTTAGCTGAGTCCCTTTTTTGAGTAGTGGTTCCTCCTGCGGCAAGCAGATTTTCAGCACGCTCATAATCAATCTTGGCAAGGACATACTCATATTCTGCCGCTTTCAATGCCCCTGCGGCATTATCCCGGGTCTTTGATAACTCATCAGTCTTTAATTTTGCAACCGTGTCACCTTTTTTGACTACGTAACCTTCGTCAACAAGCAACTCTTCAATCTGGCCTTCCACTCGAAAAGATATGCGCACGTCATCGCCTTCAATGTTCCCGGAAACCTTAACCGCATGACGATTCTCGCCTTGCTTTATGTGAATATATAATAATACCCCTAGGATAATTACTGCGATCAACGTAATAAATATAATAACATTCTTCTTATTCTTCATTTTTTATCTCCTTCTAAAAGCCTGCCCATAGTTTTATTTAAAAATGCATCTGCCATAAGATAATCATAAACAGCACTGGCTAAATTCTCTTCTACTTGACTTAAAGATACCTGTGAATCCAATACATCAAGATTTGTCCCTTCTCCGATATCGTAACTAACTTCAGAGATCTTTAAGGCTTCCTTCGCCTCATCAATATTATCTTTTGTGTAATCAATAATCGCTTGTGACTGCCTTAGGTCCAGACAACCCTGGCGGATATCCACGGCAATCTGATCTCCTGTATCTTCTTTCTGCAGGCGAGATTCTTCGTAACGCGACTTGGCGGCATCAACCTTTGCCTTGGAAGAAAACCCGTCAAAGATAGGTATACTTACGCTGATTCCGGCGTTCCAATTGCGCTGGGATGCATCAAACATTTTGTCTAATTTATTTGTATTATACGCTAAATTTCCTGATGCATTAATCTGCGGCCGGTTGCTCGCCCTGGCTACTTGGATCGCCCATTTATTTACATCAATACCGAGAGCGCGTATATTCATCTGGGGTTGGCTTAAATAAGCAATTCTTAAAAATTCCGGTTCATTAATTTCTACTGGTAAATAAGCTAACTGATCAGTTACTTTAAGCTCATCTTCCATTTTAATCTTTAATAATTTCTTAAATTCTGCCTTGATTAAATCAATTGCGTTCTTGGCCTTGATTAATTCCGGAACAACTTTTGCAACCTGAATCTTGGACTGCAAAAGATCAAACTTTGAAGAAGTCCCCTGCTCAAATTTATTTTTTACATCTTCATAATGAGCCTTAGCCTGACCAAAGAGCTCTTTAGTTATACGCTCAGTTTCATAGGCTAGAAGCAAACCGTAATAAAGCCTTTTGGCTTCAAACTCAACATCTAACTTTTGCGCAGTAAGTGTCTGAACCTGGATATTTAAATTAAGTTTAGCTTGTTTAATCGCGGCAATACTTGCGCCGCCGTCATAGATAACCTGGGAAGCTGATAGTCCAACCATTTTATTATTTTCATAACCAAAGAAAATATCCTGCGCAGGAACTTTTTCATTATGTGTATAAGCGGCTTGAAAATCTACCTGGGGCAAAATAGCGCTACGCGCCTGCATTATTCCGGCACGGGTAGCGTCAACTTCTTTCTCTTGAATCTGGATAGCGAGGTTATTCTTGAAAGCTAAAAGGATAGCGTCTTTAACCGAAGTTAGGCAGACCGGCTTATCAATTACATCGTCAGCAATCAAAGATTGGATAAAGACAAGGCTTAAAAGGATACAACAAAGGAAGAAAACAGTTTTATAAGGTGGGCGCGGATGTTTTGCTATTGCCATTCTCTCCATTGATACTATTTTACCGCTAATGAAAAACTAATCAATTAAAGATTAATAAATAAATCTTAAAACTGTCTAATTATATTGTATCTACTTTACGTCGATTTTAACTACGGCTGCTTTCGGCTTTCTCACCTCTTTGGCCATAGGGATGGTAATGGTAAGCACTTCCTGCATATACTCTGCGCGAATTTTATGCGCTATAGCATTCTCGGGTAAAGGGATTACCTGCAAAAAATTAGTTGCGCTGGAAGATTCCTGGTGAAAACCCTTTTTATCAATTCTTTCGGCTTGTTTTTGCAGCGCCTGAATGGTTAACTGCTTGCCCTTAACCTCAACCTTAATCGCATCCTTATTCAAACCAGGAAGATTAATGCTAATTATACGCTCATTCCCGATATCTTTAGAAGTCATTGCGGTAACAAAGAAGTACCCACTCTTTTGAATTGGCGGCCTAATCGGCTGCCCGCGCTCAAGGCTTCTTTGCAGAAATGCAATATCGCGAGAATCTTCCCACTCCGGGATAGATAAGTTTCTCATCGGCACTACAGGTCGACGCTGGCTGTACCAACCTCGCCTGATCTTTATTTTGCTGTTTAAGCCTATTAAATAACCGGTTTCAAATATTAACGCGGCGCAGAAAATAGCCAAGACGCCAATCAAAATCTTTTTCTTCATATCAACCTCCCCTAATCCAAAGAATACTAAACCGATAATAAATCATAGTCGAGATTACCTAATCCTAAAGCAGCGGCATATTTAAGCTGCTTATAACCATCCCGGTCAGGATGTAATTCTTTGAATATATCCCTGCCTGCTCTTTTCTCAATCATATCCAAACAGGCCTTATCAAGACTCACCGGATCTAGTGAAGCTAATATCCCGATATCCGAAACAACCCTGGGATCATCCTTAGCCAAACAGTCGCATTCTTTGGTAATCTTAATGCAGAAATTAATGAAAACGGGTTTATTTTTTTGTTTTCCCAAGACAGCAGAGGCATATTCAATCATTTTTTCCTGAATCGTATCTCCTCCTGATGCCCAATGCACATCAATTGCATGATAATTACATGCGGCGAGACAACTAGCGCAACCAATACACGTAGCGCTATCAATATACGCTTTTTTGTCTTTTAGAGTTATCGCCTTTACCGGACAGGCCTCCACGCAGGCGCCGCAAGCAACACAAGCATCCAAATAAATAATCGGCGCAATATTTGAATGCTGCTGAAGTTTTCCTTCGCGAATAGCGCAACCCATTCCGATATTCTTAAGCGCACCGCCAAAACCAGTCATAATATGGCCTTTAAAATGGGCGACGCCCACTAAAGCATCTGCATCTATAAAAAGGCTGGAGACTTTTGCAAACTTTATAAACTTCTGATTGATCTCTATCTCTTTACAATTATCTTTTATTTTGTCATCAGGGATAATCACTTCTACGCCAGTATTTTCAGGAGTAAAACCATGTTCATGTGCAAGCTTAAGATGATCCTTGGAATTAGTACGCAAGCCCTTATAAAGGGTATTCGTATCGCTCAATATCGGGCGGGCGAGCTTTCCTTTTAACTTATCACAGATAATACGCAGGTATTCAGGTTTAACAAATCCGGTATTGCCTTCCTCACCAAAATGTAATTTCACGCAAACTCTGTCATTTGCCTTGATATGGTCAAACAACCCGGCTTTATCAAGAAGATGCTTGAGCTTACTTTGAATGGTTAACGAATAATCCGATTCGCTTACGCCTATAAAGTAAACCTTGCTTTTCATCGTCTATATTTTACTTCCAGAGTGACTAGCGGTCAATAAAAATTAGCTTAGGCGCTATTAATCTTGGCAAAAACTTCATCCCTTAATAAAACGAAATCACCTGGCGACAACTGGCTGGTTTCAATGGCAGGTAATACTGTGAGGCTGGCTTTAACTGTTGCTCTGAAGACCCAACTACCCTTAGGAATAGTTTCCCGGGTGCCTTTTAAACAAATCGGGAGAATGGGTTTCTTTTCTTTTATGGCTAATTTGAAGGCTCCGTTCTGAAAAACATTCATCTCATCGGTTTCGCTGCGAGTTCCTTCAGGGAAAAATAATACCGACATATCTTTCCTAAGCCATTCTGCGGCTTCGCGATAAATCTTTTTTATACTTGAGAATTCTCCGCGCGCAAGCTTTATATGTTTAGTAAGTGATAAACACCATCCTATAAAAGGAACCCGAAAAAGACTTTCCTTGGATACCCACTTAAATTGCGTATGGATCTTATAAAGCACGACGATATCTGCCATACTCTGGTGATTAGAGATAATCACATACGTCTTTTTATGGTCAATATTTTCAAGCCCATTAACTTCTAGCTTCCAGAAAGGATTCATACGCAATATGCAATTTGACCACCAAAAACATTGCGCGTGGGCAAGCTTTCTACTTTTGTCAAAAGGCCAGGATATAATTACGACAAAAAAAACGACAAAATATAACGTAATTGTTAATACGGCTGTAGCTACCCAAACCCATAAAGATATAAGCGCCTTCATTTTATCTTATCCGCTAGAATCCATACCAATAATTTACAAGAGGTTTAGCATCGGGCGTCTGATCAATAACTATATTCTTAAGCCTGGTATATTCTAGGAATCCCTCCCTGCCTAATTCTTTACCGAAACCGCTCTGCTTAAATCCACCGTATGGAAGCTCATTATAAAACATACCGTAAGTATTAATCCAGATGGTCCCGGCATTTATCCTCTTAGCTAAATCTTCTGCTAAACTTAAGTCTTTAGTCCATATACAGCTGGCTAAGCCAAAATCAGAATCATTCGCCAGACGCACAGCTTCCTCAGTGCTGGAAAATTCATTAATTATAACTACCGGCCCAAAAACCTCTTCTTTGAATATATGTGAGTGCGTGTTAACATTAACGACAACTGTGGGTTCAAAAAAATACCCGTTTATTAAATCTTGTGCCTTAGGAATCTTCCCGCCGCATAAAAGTTTTGCACCCTCAGCCTTGGCCTTCTCTAAGAATGCGATAACTCTTTTACGCTGAGCATCGCTAATTAACGGACCCATCTGCGTTTCGTAATCATCGGCAAGGCCCAATTTAATACGCATAGCCTTAGCCACAAAATCTTTGGTGAATTTATCAAAAATACCTTCCTCAACAAATATGCGCGACATAGCAGTACACATCTGCCCCTGGTTCAAAAATATAGAGCAGAGCGAGGCATTCACTGCAGTATCAATATCCATATCTGAGAATACTAAACTTGCAGATTTTCCTCCTAACTCCATAGTTAATTTCTTGATATTCTTGGAGGAATAATTAAGAATCTGCCTTCCCACTTCATTACTCCCGGTAAACGAAACCATATCCACCCTCTTATCCGAACACAATGCTTCTCCTATAACACTTCCGCTACCGTTAATAATATTTACTACCCCTTCGGGTAGACCTGCTTCTTTTATAATCCTGGCTAAGATAAGCAGACTTAAAGGAGTAAGGCTGGAAGGTTTTATTACCACTGTGTTACCCGCGGCAAGTGCCTGCGCCAATTTCCAAGAGGCAATCAATAAAGGATAGTTCCAGGGGACAATTAAAACTACTACACCGGCCGGCTCACGCCTTAAATTCGCTTTTGCAGCTTCTGAAACATTTATATTCTCATCATGCAGATAACTTTCGAATTTATTGGCAATATCTTCAAATGCCTTGGCACTTGATGGGATGTCCATAAAAGTTGTTTCTTTGATCGGCTTACCGGAATTTGCACTCTCGATGCTGGCAAGCTCTGCCGCGCAATCTAAGATTCCCTGTTTAATCTTTATGAGAAAACCCTTGCGTTCTTCCAGGGAAAGCTTAGGCCACTCTCCTTCATCAAAAGCCTTACGCGCGCTGGTAATAGCTAAATCAACTTCACTAAGAGAAGCAATCCCTGTATCAGCAATAACTTTGCCCGTTGAAGGATTAAGAATATTCTGTTTCTCTTTAGTCTCAACAAACTTTCCGTTAATAAATAGTTGGTATTTATTCATATTTACTTTATCCTTACTTCCTTAAATATCCCAAAAAGCCGCGAAAACGGAACATACCATTTAGATAGCTGCCCTAACTGGCCTGTTAATTTCATCTTACCCTGCGTAACTGCTACAAATGAATCTAGCTTACCCAGGAAAACCTGCTCCCAGACAGCTGCTGGCGCAGAGATAACAAATGGCGCATCAGCATTAAAATCCAACTTAACAATCTTTCCTTTTTCAAAGTTAAATTTGTAAGCTTTATCGCTTCCATCTAACTTTATAGCTAGCTTTAAGGTTAAATCCAACTCTCTCCCCTTCTGGGCGATAAACTCATCCTTATTCACCAGATCAACAATCGCCTGAATATGCTCACGGGAAAACATCGGGAAAGCAATAGACTTACTTAGGTCATCTTTCGTAGCTTTATCCAAGTCATCAAGAATATCTTTCTTAAAGATCCTGGCTAGCGCGGTTGTACGCACTGCCTCTTCTAAGGCTTCAGTAAGACTAAGGCCATCTGAAAACTTATCAGCAATAGCAACTGTACCGTGATTCTTAAGTACAACCAGGTTATTTGTTTTAAGAGCCGCGATTACTGCTTCGGGCTTAGTTACAGTAGGTGTCTCCTGCGCAACTACAGGAACGTTGCCTAAATAGAATTTAGTTTCAAAAGTCAACGCCTTTAAGTCATCAGTCACCGCAAAATATCCGTTAATTAACGGAGGGTGACAATGAATCGCGGTTTTTGCTTTAAAATTCTTATAGACCAAAGAATGCAGCAGTAACTCAGAACTAGGATTAATATTTCCACAAACCCTGCCTGTTTCTAAATCTACTTTAACTATATCCTGATATTTCAAATTACCTAAAGAAGTTCCAGTTGCCGTAATCAAAATATGCTCATCGTCTAACCGGGCGCTAATGTTGCCGGATTTAGCAACAGCCAGGCCTGTTTGATAAAGCCGCTTGCCGACATTTATAATTTCCTTCTTTAGAGCTCTCTCTTTACAGAAAATCATCTTTTTATCTCCAAATGTATATGTTTAGTAATTAATTCCGCTGGGGTAACATCAAACGCAGGATAATATCCCTTTACACCTTTGGGCGCAAGGCGTAATCCCTGATATTCCAACATCTCAATATCCGGCCTTATTTCAATCTTAATATCTTTTCCGGACTTTAACCCCGATGCGGGAGGGCAGAGTACATAAAAAGGAATGCCGAAGTATTTTGCGATGACCGCAATGGCATAAGTTCCTACTTTATTAGCAATATCGCCATTAAGCGCTAAATGATCTGCTCCTACTATTACCTTATTTACTTTACCCTGCGAGATTACTGAAGCGGTCATTCCATCAGTAATAATGGTTACATCAAAACCTGCCCTCTTTAATTCCCACGCGGTAAGACGTGAACCCTGCAGGTAAGGACGAGTCTCTGTAGCAAAGAAGCTTATTTTCTTATTTTGTTTAAGGCAAATTTCTCCGATTAAAGGTAGGAGCCCACTGACATTACAATGAGTAAGAATTACATCTTTGTCTTTAATTAACTTGCTGGCCTCTTCTGCCTGCTTTATGCGGCTATATTTTAAGCCTTCCAAGAAACCAAGTATACATTTTTCTAAAGGCGCTTTGCTTTTTGACCAACCTAAGACCATGTCGGTTAAAGATTTAAACGAAAGTGTCGGCCGCGTAGCGTTGATCGCATTGGCTACTTTTGCTATCTCATTCTGTCTGCCCTGCTTAATTAACTGCAGAAAAATATACATTACCAATAAAACTTGACCCACAGCGCGCGTCTTCATCTCTCTTATTGCGCGGCATGCCTGCTTATAATCCTTAGCTTTTATGTAGCTAAGCTTCTGGGGCAACAAAGTCTCATCAAGTATGTAGATTGTGTTGCCCTTTAATTGAATTGGCCAGAATAGTGGTGAAAATTTCATGGTTTCCAAAGAGTAAACTGCTTCTTAGCACTCTTTAGCTGCAAAACGATAACCGGTGAAAAAAGTATCAGCATTACTAAACCTTCGCGAAGATTATACATAAGAGAAACAACTACTGCAAAAGCTGTAGCAAAAGTTAAGGCGATTCTTGCCCAGTTCCTTAAACCAGTAACCCCAATCCCCAAAATAATGAAAGTCATAAATATAAAAAAGAGAATCCCTTTCCTGCTTTCCTCTGGATTGTTAAGACCATACCCCATAGTCAATCCTAACCCCAGTAAAATAAACCAGATTCCTATAACTCTCGAAAGTGTATGCATTATTTTAATTCTAGCTTATTGACAGCTTCCAAAGCAATCTTTAAAATATTTGCTTCTGCCATATAATACAAAGGGTTCATAAAGCCCATCTCGCCTGTTACTACATTATCGCTTACCGCAAGGATTGATCCGGCTTTAATTTTATAAGTCTGGGCAATGGTAAGCAGGGTTGATGAAACCATATCTACTACCTTGGCTCCTTCCTTGCGTTTGGCTTCAACTATTTCTCGAGTCTCTCGCAAAAGAGCATCAGTAGTCCAGGCTTTACCGCGATGGATATTTAAACCCATACCTTTACCTATTTCATATAAGGTATCGGAGATCTTTTTATCCGCTACGGTCTTGAAATCCTTATCCACATAATATGGAGTAACCCCGTCTCCGCGGATTATCTCATCAACCACGAATATATCTCCAATTTTGATATTTTCATCGAGTGAACCGCAAGTACCTACGCGGATAATATTCTGGATTTGCGCATTACAGATAACTTCTGTCGTAATTGAGGTATCCGTCGAAAACCTTCCGCCGTTAATCGCGCTTATTCTTACTCCTTCGACCATACCTGTATACATGGAATATTCCATAAAAGTAAAATTCTTCACCGGATTATCGAATTTCTTCAATAAGACGTCCAGCCTATCGCGAGGGCCCGGGACAATCGCATATTTGCCCACATCCTGCGGCCTGAGTTGCACCATATCAGTTAAATCTTTACCCGTTAAATGTACATCTTTAACCATCTGCATCTTATTTCTCCTTTTTATTTTTATTCTTTTCTTAGCGGGTCCTGTCTGCTGATCCATCCCATATCAGCAGCCACCCGCTATAAATACATTAATTTTGTTTACTTCTTGTTCCACAATCAAGGGGATCCTGTTGCCACTGAAAATTACCCGGACACAAGTCTCCTGTTTTCCATCCTTGCGACAAACTTAAACAACTATTTACATCTTCTAAAAAAGCGCATTCTTTACTTGTTTCATTAATAACTAAATCCCGGCAATTACCATTAGTCCCGGAATGATTTTCTGAACAACAAAAAGCTGTTTTTCTCGGGGTGCATACTGATTCAACAGTATCAATCTTCTTATATCCATCCGGGCAATCAGACTGATTAGAATAGCCTGTCTGCCTCCACCCCTCTGGTACACTACAATCCGTGCATTCATCACCTAGAAAAAATACTGCGCACTCCTTTGTCTGATCATTTACTGCAATTGCCTCGGGCATTGGCTCAGCAGTTAATAGATTCATATAAAATACCGCTAAAAATAAAGTTAAAACCGTAATTTCCAGCTTCATTTTAGCATCCTTTCTAAATTGCCTCCCAAAATATTATTCTTATCATCTACTGATATACCTAATTCTTTAATTGCCTGAATGCCTGAGGAGGTATCTTTCTTTGCCGGATAGTCGCTCCCCCATAGAATATGTTTTGGCCCAACCAGCTCTAAAGCCGCAGCAAAATTGGCCTTAGTTTTATCTCCGCTAGTATCAACATAAATATTCTTTAAGAAATCTGTAGGATTACCTTTTAAATCCTTAACAAAATTCACCCCCCGCAACATTGCATAGGTTGTGTCAAAGCGATTTGCTAAAAACGGAGTCACACCTCCAAAATAACCAAAGATAAACTTCGCCTGATAATCGCGCAGAATATCCGACATTAAAAGCTTACCGATGCATATAGTCGTATCAAAAACATACTCGATCACTGGGGTAAGTAACGGATCTTCCACTCGTTCAATACCAATAGGTTTTACAATTTGCGAATGCACAAAGATAGGAATATTCTCATCTTGGGCTAATTTATAAATATTAAGGAATCTAGCGTCGTCTAGGTAAACCCCGTTATAACTTGTAGCTAATGAAATTGCCTTAAAACCTAGCTCTTCGGTTGCGCGTTTAAATTCTTTAATCATATCCTGCTCATGATCAATCGGTAGAATTGCTGCGCCGATAAATCTCTCCGGATATTTCTTTAAAACCCTTGCCACATGGTCGTTAAAAATACGTACGACTTCTGAGATACTTCCTAATTTTAGATGCGCATCCGAAGTCGGATAAGATAAGACTGCCTTATCAATACCCGCTTCATCCATCATCTTTAGTTGAGCCTCAATATCCCCCCAACCTTTATGATAAAAATGGGCATTGCTGATTATTGCCTCTGGTAACCAATGTGAGTGGCTATCAACTAACATTTAGTGTTCTGTGCTCCTTAAAATGCGCTCAGTCATCTCTGTCTCATAAAGCCGCTTAATCTCAACAAGAGCTTTCTTTCCCAACTCTTTTACTATCGCCTTCTCAATCGCCTGTAATTTCAAAACCAAGAATAAATACTCCGGTTTTAACTTTTTATTTTCGAACTTGAGATTCAAGCCATCCTGTTCTTTTTTCTCGATATAATCAGAAAACTGCGCGATAAAAAATTCTATGGCTTCATGCTTATCTGATCTCTTCAGCTTTTTTAAGATAAAGCGGTCGATATCAACCTGCGAGAATTTACGCTCAATTTTATCCAAAGCCTCTTTACTGACTTTGTAAAACCAGATAAGATAGCGTTTTTTCAAGTTCTTTAAATCATTTTCTTGCATCATTTCTTAACTTTCCCGTTGTTTTATTTACCCGGGTGCGCTTGTTTAAATGGTATAACCGGCGCAGTCCATGGCGTTTGCTGATTGATTACAGAAATCTCAAGCGGGCAGACATTCTGCGGCACGGTCAAAGCAAACTTAACCGCATCTTCGATTGCCTGAGTACTCATTAAACGCGATGTATCATTAGTGATATCTTTCAACTTCCCGGTAAGATCAGTATCTGTTACCCCCGGCAATATTGAAGTTACTTTAATCCCATGATCGCGTAATTCCCAGAAGAGCCCCTTAGAAAAAGCACGTAACCCTACCTTTAAAGAGCTATAAACAATAAAGTTTCTCGGAACAGGGTCGACCAGGGTGGAACCTGAGACTATATTTATAATTGCCCCGTATTTCTGCTCGATCATATCATTGATCACTAAACGGATAAGCCGCACATAACCTAGATAATTGGTATACGCCAATCTCTCAAAATCCTCTATCGGCTGCAACTGAAAAGGAAACTGACTGGATACACCTGCGCAATTAATCAGAATATCAATTTTACCGTATTTTTCTTTTGTCTTATTCACCAGATTCTCCAAATCTTCTAACTTTGTAACATCGCAAGAAACAGGTAAAACCTGAACTTTATATTTCTTGGCAATCTCATCAGCTGTCTCCTTCAAGGGACCCTCTCCGCGCGCAGCAAGAGTTAAGTTGATCCCTAAGCCTGCAGCTGTGCAAGCAAGTGCCTTACCAATACCTCGACTAGCTCCTGTTAGAATCGCAACTTTACCTTTTAAGTCCTGGTTCATAGTTACCCCCTATTTTTTATATTAATTAATTTACCTGATAATAAAAGCATGGTTAACGCGCTTCCGAAAATAATAAACCCGAGACTAAAACTCTTATGCATAATCAAACCACCCAGACTAACTCCTATGCCACCCGCAAGAAAACGCACTCCGCTATTTAAGCTCGCTGCCTCATTTAATAATTCTTTCGGTAGATCAGTAAGCATAGTCGCTAACCCCACGTGGTTAAAGGTCCAACCCAACCCCCAAATAATCATCGCTAAAGCTATAATGGCTAAAGGTAATTTTAATATTAAGATACCGATACAAACAATCATGGCAATAATACCTATATTAACTACTCTTTGTCTACCTAGCGAATCCGCAAGGCTTCCCCCCCAGACCTCTCCCACAATCCCGCTTAAGCTAGTTAATGTTATAAGCATACTGATCATAAACTGACTTAAATTTAACTGGGTTGAGAAATAGACCCCCAACCACTGCTGTATACCATGATAAATAAGGCTGATAAAAAGAATATAGGTAAATATGCGTACGACATTCTTATTCTTAAAAGCCAAAATATAATCCATGCGAAAGATCCTGTTTTCTTCCTTAAAGCTTGGGAGATAAAAATACATGCCTACCCAAAGAAGAAACCCTAGGGCCGCCGGGATCAAGAAAATCAAACGCCAAGAGATTATCCCACTTAAGAATAGTCCCGCCAAAGACGCAACAAAGGTAGTGCTAAAAAATACTCCGATAAAACGACCACGCCTATCCTGAGATATGCGCTGGCCGATTAAGATTAACCCCAGCGGTATAACTGATGCCCCGAATAACCCCATTAAAAATCGCGCAATAAATAAAGTTGTAATATTATGTGACAAACCGGCAACTAGATTTGCTACGGAAAACAAAAACATGCAGATTAATTCTACGCGCCTTGCGTCAAAAGCCCTAATCAGAGGACCGTAGAAAAACGCAGCCAGTCCATAAGGGATCATATATAGCCATACAATATTACCAACCAGAAATTGAGAAAGAGCAAAATCTTGTGCGATTGAAGGTATTAAAGCAGCTGCGGCGGCAACGTTAAAAGATAAAACCGCGCCTTCCAGACATAAAATAACAAAAGTCGACTTCTTCACTTAGCAGCTTCTTTTTCAATAATCCGCTTAAAGATCTTAAGGTTTTCTTTAGAGCCTTCATTAATAAAACCTTCAATCTGCTGGTCATTGAACTTAAAATCTTTTTCCATTTCAAAGTGCTGAATCCAGGTCATTTCGATGCCTTCGGGCTTAGGGGTATAAAGCCAGACGATCTTCATATACTTAAAAGGAAATTTCGGCTCTTCGCGTTCGGCATAGGCAAAATATTTATCTTTAAAAAGCAGGCGCCAGGACTGCCAGCTCTTGTCATCCTCATCCGTAAGACGGAAAGTGATTTTGTTTGCCTCTTTTTTTACTACTTCTGCCTTCTTATACTCCGTGCCGAATAATTCTGTCCAACGAGTAATATCATTTGAAATATCAAAGATCTTCTCATAAGGCGCATTGATAACAATCGAATTACAAGTATGTCCAGCCATAACATTCTCCTTTTATCTAACTTTGCGGGGCTTGGCGCGAGAAGCGCCCGTGCCAGGACCAGTAAAAATTCTATAATAATGCTACAACCCTTGCCCAGGCAGCACCTGTATTCTTTATTCTAATCGGGAAACAGATTACCTTAAATCCATAATCCGGCAATTTCTCTAAATTGGCTAAACGCTCAATATGAATAAATTCACGCTTCCTGCCGTAGAAATGCGCAGGGTAAAAACATTTTATATCTTTTGTATCCATAAATTCTTTAAGCATAAAACGGTATGGTCGGTCAATTCCCATGGTATCCACGCCAAATATTTTAATTCCTTTATCCAGAAGAAAATCTATAGACGATGTATCAATCCCGGGGTAATCCATAAAATATTTTGGTCCGCCGTATAATTCATCTGCACCAGTACGGATCAACACAATATCATTTGCTTTAAGCAAATAATTTATCTTCTTAAGCGCTTCTGCTAAATCAAGCGCCTTTATCGTTTCATTAGGTTTCTTATGAGATAAATCCAGTTTTACTCCGTCAGAATAGCACCAATCTAAAGGAATCTCATCTGCAGTCTTAGAGGCGCGGCCTTCTGATTTTGAACCGTAATGGAATGAATAATCCAGGTGGGTACCGATATGTACCGGAGAATGCACGATTTCAAGCGAGAGGAATTCCTCATCCGGTAAATCTTGAGGCTTAATTATGCGCTGACCCAAAAGGTATTTGATTTTACCGATTAAAGTCTTACCCATAATTACGCGGTTAAATTTCTCAACACCGGCTTTATGAGTTACCCGCTCGATATCAACCTTATGCACTTCAAAGGCTTTTTCGTCAATCGGTAGACTTAAATCAACTATCTTCATTTGGCTAATTTTGATTGGATATTGTTAGCAATATCATTAACTGTTGAATTCTTGGTAATCTCCTTCGGGCTAAGCTTTACCCCGAACGATTTTTCTAAAGCAATCACTGACTCTACCATCTCAGTAGAATCAACCCCAATACTCTCCTGCAGAGTCAAATCATCCTTTAATTCATCTGGCTTTACTTTTAATAAATTTACTAATACGTCTCTTACTTTTGATTTTGTATCCATAAACCCTCCTGCTGCAATATAAATAACAATTAATAATAAATAATTTTACGGGTGGCACGGGGATGTTTCGAAGCGCGTTTTAGCGCGAGAAGCGCCTCCCGTGCCAGGACCCGCAAAATCTATATCTGCACTTCTCCCTTAGTCGCGGCTGCTTCCCACTTATTAATACCGTTCATAACATCCTGGAAACAAAGTTTTGCAAGCGGGTCAAAATCACTCTCCATAATCCGGTTGATTCTTCCGGGTTTTGAGAAAAACTCACGCATACACCATGAACCAAGCCTACCTAAATCTTCAGTAGTTAAATGATCCGTGGGAATTACCGGATGTAGAAAATCCCATGTGCTAAAATCTACCTTCTTAGGATCAATCCAGTTTTTCTTTAAAGCAATTCTCCACATCGGTGAATTCGGAGCAGGGGTAACGTATCCCACCCACAAAATATCCGGGTCCACTTGATCAGTAAACTCAAAACGCTGCTTAATGATCTCTTCGGTATCATAATCAAAACCCATCATAATATCTGCGACAATCGCGATATCATTTCTGCGCAGGATCTCAATCGTCTTTTTAATCTGGTCTAGAGTAATACCTTTAGCGATTTTTTTGAGTTCCGACTGTGTCGTGACCTCAATACCGAATACGCCCATAAACAAACCATTCTCTTTCATAAGCGGCAGGATTGATTCGCAGTTAACCCAATCAATGGCACGACCTAAAGATACCCACTTAATCGGATTATTTGCTGCTTTTTTAAGTTCGCAGAACTTCTGCACTCTTTTAGGGTCAACATTAAAATTATCATCCTGAATAACCACAACCTTTACCCCGTATTTTTTATGTAAGAGATTTAACTCCTCCATAACTCTCTCCGGAGACTTCGCGCGCCATTTCAGAAAATCAGACGGTGAGCGTGGATCAAACTGATCCCATTCATAGCAAAATGTGCAAGCAGATGGACAACCCCTCGAGGTAACCATATCTACAAACGGTTTCCAGTAAGTATGCCCCACATATTTATCCATAGGGAATAAATCGTACGCTGGAAGAGGTAACTTATCCAAATCCATCATAAGCGGCTTATGTGGCCCCATAACAATTTGGCCGTCAATGCGCGAAGTAACTCCACCCACGTCTTTCAAGGGCTTATTCTTATCGAGCGCCTCAATCAAATCTCCAAATGATTCCTCTTCTCCCATAACTACAAAATCAACCGCAGGATTCTCTTCGAGTGTAGGAACGGGCATTGCAGAATACCATAGCCCGCCCAAAACTATCTTTGTCTTAGGTAAAACTGTCTTAATCCTAACAGCTGCGTCTTTAAAATGACGCAAAACACCGTATCCGCCGTAACCATGCAACTGCTCTCCCATAACCACAACATCAGGATTTTTGCTTTTTACCTGTTCAATCAGCTCATCCATAGAAAGCTGGTCAGCTTTACCGTCAATAACTGCGACATCTGCGTAACCGCGTGTCTCCCTAACGTATGAGGCCCAATGTGCATAAAGCTGGTTAGGAGACCTATGTATCCCGTGTGTTGCCCAAGCTCCGACTTTCGGCATAACAAATAAAATCTTCATTACCCCTCCCTTATTTTTTTAATTTCTCTAGAATTAAAACTAATAAATAAAGCGCTAAAGAACAAAAGATTCCTTTGGCCAGAAAATACCAAGCAACATAATCGTTCTCAAATTTACCTTCAAATACTTTGTTACCACCCAAAAAAGAATAAACGCACAATACGAAAACTACAAACGAAGCTGCACATACTATTTTCTTAAGCATTGTTACTCCCTTTCTCAACTACCAGCGCAGAATTAATCCCTCCTCTGCCGCGTGATATAATCAGAGCTTTTCTGATTGTATGTTCTTTTGCCTGCTTACCTATATAATTAAGCCCGTTTGATGCCGGCTCATCTAAATTTAATGTCGGAGGAACTAAAGCGTGCTCCATTGCCTGTATAGCAATAATCATATCCAATGCCCCGGAAGCACCGAGCAGATTACCAAACATGGACTTAGGACAGCTTACCGGGATCTCTTTTATGCGGCTACCAAAGACTTCTTTTAAAGCCAACACTTCAGAATTATCCCAAATATCTACTGCTAATCCATCTAAACTGATATAATTGATTTCATTGATATTTGCCTTTGCATCAACAAGTGCAATATTTATTGCCCGGGCAAGCTCTTTTCCGTCTTTAGCAGAATTAATCCGGTCTACCCCATCGCAGGTTGTGCCATATCCGGAGATTAAAGCTAAAATATTTGCCTGACGCTTTTTTGCACGTTCAATACTCTCCATAACTACAATACCTGAACCCTCGCCGATTACAAAACCATTCCTCTTTTTATCATGCGGCCGGTATGCCTCTTGCGGATGAGAATTGTCTTTTGATAATGCGCCGTAAGTATTGCAGCATAAAAGCGCATAGGGTGTAACTGGGGCTTCCATCCCTCCACCTAAAATCATATTTAATTTATTTTTAGCTAAAACTTTTCTGGCATAACCTAGCGCCATTAAAGAACTAGCCCTGTCTGCGACAACTGTCTTACTGAATCCTTTTATACCATAATAAATAGAGACCTGGCCTTGTGGCGCAGCCGGAAACCAAGCTGAGGCCATATAAGGAGAAACTCCTTCGCGTCCTTCGATATACATATCGCGCAGTTCTGTCTCGGCATAAAGCCATCCGCCGATAGCATTTCCCAGAAATATACCTACTAAACTCGGATCTTCATTTTTAATATCTATTCCAGCATCCTGCAAAGCTAGCTCTGAAGCAATTAAGGCCATATGCGAGAAAGCGTCGATTTTCTTAAGCAAGCGCTCAGAGATAGTGCTATATTTCTCCAAATCATCGATTTGCCCGGCAATGCGCGATGGGTATTTAGAGGCATCGAAACGAGTGATCTCTTTAATAAATGAACGGCCGCTTTTGATATTTGCCCAAAGCTGGCGCTTACCTATCCCGGACGGTGAAACTACCCCTATACCAGTTACAGCTATCTTATCCATTATATCTCCTCAAGACTAATGAAGAGTGAATTCCTGAAAATCCACTACTTGTTTTCAAAATCATATCTACCTTTTTATCAATTGCCTTATTCGGTATATAATGCAAATCGCAAAGAGGATCTTTTTCTTCTTGATTAATGGTAGGAGGCAAGATATTCCTTTCAAAAATCATAGAGCAGACTGTCATCTCTATTGCATTAGCCGCAGCTAAGGGGTGGCCAATCATAGACTTTAAGGAGCTTATCGGTAATTTATATGCATACTCTCCGAATATAGTCTTATAAGCGCTTGTCTCAAAGATATCATTCATGCGCGTAGATGATCCATGAGCGCTGATGTAATCTACTTCCTCAGGCCTTACGCCTGAGTCTTTTAAAGCTAGAGAAATACAACTAACCATTGCCCCTCCATCTGAAGGAAGATCAGTCATATGAAAGGCGTTGCAGCTAGTGCCAAATCCTAAAACCTCGCAATAAATCCTGGCATTTCGTTTTAACGCATGGTTTAATTCTTCCAAAACTAAAATCCCGGCCCCTTCCGATAAAACAAATCCGTCGCGTTTATTATCAAAAGGCCGCGAGGCCTTTTCAGGCTCATCATTTCTTACTGATAAGACATTTACCACATCAAACGCGCCAAAGGTGATCGGCGTAATCGGCGCTTCGGCTGCGCCACAAATCATTATATCCTGCTCCCCATCCTGAATTGTCTCTAAACCAAACCCAAGTGAATCTGTCCCGGCGGTACAACCCGTTGAAAGCGTATTGCAATTGCCTTTGAAACCATACTTAGCGCTTAATTCAATTGAGGGAGTATTAAACATGGCAGCATCATATAGGTCCGGCCGCACTAAAGCTGGATCAATAGGTTTCTTCCCATCATCAGTAACTAGGGCAAACTCCTCTTCCATGTATTTTGTCCCGCAAATAGCATTGGCAAGACATACTCCGATACGCTCTGGATCCTCTTTAGAAAGGTCTAATCCACTATCTTTAATCGCCATGTTTCCTGCGACCACGCCAAACTGAACATATCTATCCATACGCATAGCTTCATCATGGTTAAGCCCTAATTTAAAAGGATCGAAATCACGCACCTCAGCAGCAATTTTAGTATTAAAGATTGCCACATCAAATCCGTCAACACGCTTAATCCCAGACTTTCCAGAAATCATCCCCTTAAAACAATTCTCCTTACCAATGCCATTCGGAGAAACTACTCCGATACCTGTAATAACAACTCTACGCTTGTTCATCAATTATTTTCTCTCCTCTTCTACTCGCGTTACTTTAAAAATTATATTTCCTCCATCGGGACAGGTAACTGTATCGATTGAATTTGGATCTTGCATAAAGAAAAACTTTGCTCCAAAGTTTAAAGCAAACAAGGCCGGAAAGGCAGTATGAAATGCCGCTCCGCAGAAACCGGGGATACATTTTAATCCCGTAGTCTCCCATTTGTCTCCGACTTTATAGCCAAAACTACATTTCCCCTTTGCCTGCACTACCTCAATGACCATCTTCTTAGGGTTAGGGCCCTTATGATTAGGATCGCGGGCTAGAGTTTCTACCTGACCGTTTTTATCCAGGATCTCTGCCTGAAACTCCAATTTTCCTCCATCAGGACAGGTAACCAAAAGTGAACGCTGGTTATCGCGAAAACCGAATTTAGCGCCAAAACTTAAAGCGTAGATTACCGGAAATAAAGCGTGCGCTAATCCTAGACAAAAATGTTTAGGGGCATGAGTAAAATCCTCTAAGATAATCTCATCACCATTTTTGTAACCATGATAACAAACGCCAAATACACCGGTTACAGTTAGTTTTAATTTTGGAAATGGGGTATTCACTTCAGACATTTTAGTTCAGGAATTCCTTTGTCGCGGCTAATAATTCAGCTTTGCTGAAGAATTTACCATTCTGTTCAACTGTATGTACCATCTCAACCATCTTTTTATTTAAGTCTGCCTCGAGCTTATTCTGCTTGGCCAGGCTTACAAATTCACCGTTTAAATAATCAATCTCAGAAGATCTCCCCCTTTTAATGCTCTGCAATATAGATCCATAAAGAGGATCTTTGCTTAATTTAGTCATAATCCCTGAAAAAACTTGTGCTGCCTCTTGAGGAGCAAGCGCAATAAGCTTAGTTATATTCTCTATCGGAAAACCCGGCAAAGAAGTTAATTTAATCCCTAGCTTATCAATTATGTCAAATCCCTCTTTCCATATAGCAATACTAATGCGGCTAACCTCGGGGTCGCAAAAAGCCTCCTGCATACTCACCCCCAGAATGGCGGGGATACAATTATTTGCATTAACAAATATTTTTAGATATTTCATCCCTAATATATCTTCGCTTATCATAATGTTAAATGATTTATTTAAAGACAAACTTAAGGAAATCGTATTTGTATTAGTCCCCTGGCCAAATATATTACCTAAAATCCAGCTCCCTTCAAAATTATGCACAACCTTACCCGGATCCAAATATGTGGCCCCAAACATAATTATGCTAGAGACTATATTCTTTTTAGGAAGAACCTTAGCAACGATATTATCCGCCTGGACCCCATTCTGCGTAGTTAAGATTATTGAATCTTTAATTAAACTTAAGTTATCCCTTAAAAACTGATTAATATCTTGAGTTTTTGTTGCCAGAATAAGCAGCTTGGGACTAGAAACAAGCATTTCGTAAATATCCACCGACGCCTTAAATTCTCCGCGGCAACCGCTAATCTTTAAGCCATTCTCCTTTATTGCCTTAACAGTAGCTGGGCGGCCTACCAAATAGACATCTTCGCCTTTTAGTTTTAAATAACCGGCGACAAGACTTCCTATTGCCCCTGCGCCTATTACTGCTATTTTCATCTTGTTTTTTCTCCCTTAGGAAAACCATATCTCCTATAATCAAATCCAGCCTGCTCAAGCAATCGAATCATCATACTATAAAAAGGAGACGGCACATCCGAAAAGAAAGCAGTAATTACATCAACTTCTTCAATCTTTGTCGATTTTCTAGCCAAAGCATTCTCTTGCGCCCTTTTATTTACCGCTTCTTCGGTAATCCGGCGATGAAATAAAGGAATCTTAATAATCATTTTCTGAAATTTATCTTTAACAAGATTATCCCAATCCATTCTAAACGCTCCTTAAAATATAGTAAAATTTTACTAATCTAACCTGAAACCATTTTATTAAATAAATTCATACCTGTCAAGCAAATTATTTTTGGATTAAAAATATAAGAAAGGCCTATAGTTAGGTAGTTTTTTCGTCCTTAAAGACTTCTCTAAATGAATCCTTTATAAAATTATCATCGTGCACATTTGCCCACGGGATAAAGACATTTACTATTGTCCTATGGGTTTTTTTGCCTAAAGCCTTACCGACGTACTCAGCGCAAATCTTAGCGCTCGCATCAACACCAAAGATGTAAAAACATATTATCTTCTTATTTTGAATATTTTTGCAAAGCTTCAGGTATCTTATTATTGGAGCAGAAGGTCTGCCGCCCCAAACCGGTATTCCAAAACATATAAGGTCGTATTCCTTTAAATCTGTTTTTATCGAAGCTATGTTAACTAAGTTAGGTAATAACCTATAGAATACCCTCTCAAGCAACCCCTTATTCTTAGAAAAATATTCTATCTCTAGCTTATCCACTGTTCCCAGTTTTCTCAAATAGTCTTGTACCTCGCTTGCAACATTCGCAGTATTACCGTAATGTGAATAATAAACTAAGACGCTCTTCATTTTAACTCACCTACTCTTTTAGAATCTTTTCTGGAAATACCGAATTTCTTACGCTCAATTTTACTGAAAAGAGAATAGGCGCAAGGAACGACAAAAAGTGTTAGCACCGTCGAAAGAGTTACTCCTCCAATTATGGTAATAGCCATAGGAATGCGCGTTTCTGCGCCCGGACCAAGGGCCAAAGCAGGAGGAATAGCTGCTGCAATAGTCGCTATTGAAGTCATTAGTATGGGCCTTAGTCTTATGGGGCAGGCTTTGAGTAAGGCCGAGTGCAAATCTAAGTTATCATTACGCATCTGATTTGTAAAATCTACCAAGAGAATAGAATTCTTTTTGACAATACCCATAAGCAGAATTAAGCCGATAAGACTAAAGATATTCAAGGATTGATTACCTATCCACAAAGTAACTAAGGCCCCGGAGATACTAAAAGGTAGCGCCAAAAGAACGACTATTGGGTGTATATAACTATTAAACTGCGAAGCTAAAACCATATATGCTATAAGAATTCCCAAGAGTAAGGCAAAAATAAGGCTAGAGAATGACTCTTTAAAAGTCTGCGTGCTACCGGTAAGAACTATACGGTAACCTTCCGGAAGAACCTCTTTGGCAATACGCTCAACTTCTTTAAGCGCATCTGTCTGGGATTTACCTTGGGCTACATTAGAAAAAAGAGATATCGCCCTTTCACGGTTACGCCGAGTTATGGTTATGGGTTTTGGTTTCTGAATTATAGTTACCACTTCTTTTAATTGCACCAATTCTCCCAGATTATTCCAGACCCAGATATTTTCTATATCCTCAAGATCGTTACGCTGATTAGGCACAACACGAATCCTAACGTCATAGCGACGACCATCTTTGGTGTATTTCCCAATGCGTTTTCCTCCAATAAGGGCATCAATAGCATTACCAATAGTCGTAATACTTACACCGCGGCTGGAAGCCCTTTCACGAAAAGGAATAATCTCTATCTCGGGAACCCTCTCCAAATAATCTGTATCCACGTCTACCATAAGTGGACTTTCACTCATAAGTTTACGCATTTTTTCGGAATAAATCGCTAACTTGTCCCAATCAGGACCTCTTAGGGAAATTTCAATAGGAAAACCTCGTTGCGCTGAAAAACCGGATAAAGAAAGATCTTGAATAGTCGCCCGAACATCCGGAATCTTATTCAACTCTTGACGAAAAATTATCATTAATTGGTTTTGAGAAAGCGGACGTTTATTAGGAGGCACAACCGGTCTTTCTTTGGGGTCCTTAAAAGTAACAAAAATTATCCCTGAATTGACCTCTCCTCCAGAAAAACCTCCGATTAAAGAAGTGTAACCTTGAACCTCCGGGCGCTTAGAGATAAAATCTTCTGCAAGCTTGAAATGCTCTGCGGTAAAATCAATAGATGAACCAACCGGTGTCTGCATACGGCATATAAACATACTCTGGTCTTGAGAAGGCAGGAATTCTTTACGTAATATCTTAACTAAATAAAGGGAACCGAAGAATAAAAGAGTAGTTATTATTAAAACCCATACTCGAAAATGAAGTGCATGGGTAAGCAATTTTTTGTATTTTTCTGCCGACCAACGAAAACTCTTCTCTATGAAACGGCCGAATACAGTGCTACGCTCTCCCACTTGCAGAAATTGCGAACAACGCATAGGGGTAAGCGTAAGCGCTTCCAGTAAAGAGAGCGCTACAGCCACTGAAATAGTTACTCCGTATTGATAAAAGAATTTCCCGATGATTCCAATCATAAAAGCAACCGGCAAGAATATGGCGATAAGGGCAGCGGTTGCAGCTCCTGCAGCAAAAGAGATCTGGCGCGCCCCCTCTCTGGCAGCGATAATCTGTTCCTCTCCTTCTTCTTTGCGACGCACAATATTCTCTAAAACCATAATTGCATCATCTACAACTATACCTATTGCCAAGGATAATCCTAAAACTGTAAAGGTATTTAATGTAAAACCCATAAAATAAATAATAATAAAAGTACCCAGAATAGAAGTAGGAATGGCAAGCAGTATATTTAACGTAGCGCTCCAGGAACCTAAAAATGCCCAGCACACAAGAGAAGTAACCAAGGCTGACAGTAACAACGTAAAAACTAACTCGTGGATTGAATCCTCGCTGAATTTTGTCCGGTTATAACGCACATTTGCTTCGATCTCCTTGGGGAGCGACTTATTCACCTCTTCCAATCTTTTTAATACACCATGAGCTGCTTCAACCTCGTTTGCCCCGCGCTGTTTACGGATACCAAGAGCCACCGTTTGTTTACCATTAGTGCGCGCAATCCTTCTTATATCGGCTAAACCATCTTCTATAGTCGCCACATTCTTTATATAAATGGGCCTAAAAACAGGCAGACCATTACGCTTGGGTATAATAATATTTCCAAACTCTTCAGGAGTCCCTGCCTCTCCCATAACGCGGATATTTCGCTCATCTTTACTTGTCTCCAGACGACCAGCGGGTATCTCTTCATGCTGTTTTTCAACCGCATCAATCACATCCTGCACCGTAAGTTGATAAGCCTCTAGCTTAGAGGAATCAACCCAAATTCTTAAATTCCTGTCTACATAACCTCCCAAATAAATCTCTCCTACTCCACTGATGGTTGCAAACTGATCTTTTAGATGATCCTGAACATAAGTCATTAGATCGCGTAAGGGCATGGTCGCGGAAGAGAACGTAATCATAACAATTGGCTGGTCTTCGGGATTTACCTTGCTTATTGTCGCTGGGTCTATATCATTGGGGAGACGTTTTTGAACCTGTTGGATTTTATTCTGCACATCCTGGACTGCTACGTCTATATCCCGGCCCAAATCAAATTCAATAGTTATGTTGGCTGACCCCTGGCGGATAGATGAGGAGACATCGCGCACTCCTTGTATGCTCATTATGGAATCCTCAACAATATCCACAACATCTGATTCCATAACTTCAGGGGCCGCACCCTCCCAGGTAAGGCTAACTGAAACGACAGGAAAGTCTATATCAGGAAGCTGGCTTACGCCAAGACGACTATAACTTATGATACCAAAAATCATAAGTGCCGCCATAAGCATCCAGGCGAATACTGGATTTTTTATAGATATATCAGAGAGACTCATTTAATTTCTCCAGCCTTCAGTTGACCTACAGCTACCTGCAACTGCCAATAAGAACGCTTGGTTGTGTAATAAGAATTTATAAAATTACGTCGCGTATTCTCCAGCGTCCTTATCGCAGCTAAAACATCTAAATTATTAACTAAGTTTAACTTGTAATCAGATTTCTGTAAAGTATAATTCATTTCGCTGGCCATTAAAGCCTTTTTGAAAGCCAAGGTGCGTGGAATGCCTGTTTGTATTTTAACATAGGCATCGCGGATATCCGCATAGGTCTTGCGTCTTGTATGCCTATACTCAAGCTCTGCTTCAGTAGCCTTAATAGCCGCTTCTTGAATCAGTCCATAGACTTCAGTACCTTCAAAAATCGGGATACTTACATTTAATGCAGCATCCCAAGTGCTTCCTTCCAAAGCTTGAATACGATGAGTATAAATATTACCTTCTACGGTTATTTCGGGCAATAAACCACTAACTGCAATTTTCTTATTCTGCTTGGAAACCTCCCAAGCATTTTCGGTGGCTAAAACATCCGGTCGTACCCCTGAATTAGCAAGATAACTCTCTTCGGAATCTAAAATAGGAAAATCCTTATCTGAATCTATGACTTCTGTAATGGTAACCCCAGTCAAAAACTCTAGCATCTGACGCGCAAGTATTACCCGACTCTTAGCCAACTCAATATCAGCATTCACACTATATAACTCTGATTCTGTACTAACCACTTCACTACGTCTGGATCGACCAAGTTTTTCCCTATCCATAAGATCGTGAATCCTATTGATTAATGCCTTCTTGATTGATAAGAGAGAGTTTAAATCATCTTTCTCTTCAAGTAACAGATAAAATGAGTTCGTTACATCCAATAAGAGTAATTGTTCTGCGCGTAGCTTCTCATTTATCCGCTGTGCCTGCTCAAACTTGGCACCTTTCATTGCTGCAAATTCTCTAAATCCCTTAAAGAGCGTCTGCTGAAAATTGAATCTTTGCTCAAGTCCCCCTCCCGAACTCACAGAAGTACCCCCGCTATCTAAAGCATCTTTCCAGCTATTTTCCGAGTAAAAAGTAACATGCGGCATAAGCGTTCCCATTGCCTGAGAAAAACGCGCCTGTGCTTCTTTGATAAGTTCAGTATTAATACCGATTTTCTCACTCTGCTTAAGCGTAAGGTTGTAACACTCAACAAGCGTCAAAGGAGAAGTATTTGGAGCAGGCTGACCAATATCAAATGAAAATGCGGATTTTAGCCCAAAACTTAATAATAAAATAATCATTATATAAATAATTCTTCTTTGCATTATCCTTGATCGCCTTCCTCAATTAAATTATCTTTAATCTTTTTAAGTATGCGCAAATAATCAAAACGGTCTTGCTCTGAAATCCTACCGAAAATATTAATTAACATATTCCGCCGGTTAAAAGATATCTTTTTTGCTAAATCCAACCCCTTAGGATTTATCTTTATCTTAACAATTCTACGGTCATTTTCGTCAAAAGACCTGATTACATAACCAGACTTAACCAGTCTATTCACAATCCCGGTTGAAGCAGCTGTACTTGTACCCATAAAACGGGCGATATCCGTCATCTTTGAGGGTCCTTTTCTGTTTAGAAATTCTAATATCAATATTTGAGGCGGGGTAATCTGGCCTTTATTCAATTCCTCAGCTTGCATGCGCACAAATCTTTTTAAGATCACAGGCATAACTTCGTTCATTTGGTCTGCAAAATCATGAGCAGAAAGTTTCATATTAACCCCCTTTATTATTAAAGGCATTAAATATTAATGCCATTAATAATATGCCACAAAAATTACCCTCTGTCAAGCTAAATGAGGGTTAAATCGTTTTAATCAAATTAGAGAGAAAAATCTCCTCCGCTTCAAGGGCCTTAAAATTATGCTCTAATATTCTGCGTAAGGAAAGATTCTTTCTCCTCTCTTGGGTATGAAACATCTTCTCCAGTTCAAGCGAGATCTTATTTAATATATGCAACCGTGCCCGCAGTCTACGCCGGGCAACTGTCGGCTTCAAATAATGCAGAAAATATAAACTTAAGTCTAAACTAAACTGCGGCCTTTTGAAATTAAGCAGGCTTTTACTTAAAAGTTCGTCAAAGCGCTCAAGACCCTTCTTGGTCAAGGCATAGACAATACGCTTGGGCCTTTTTCCAGGTTTTAATACCCGCTTAACCACTAATCCCTTATTTTCAAGTATACGCAATGGATAATAAATAGATTTTAACTCCACTCCGGCAAACAGTGACAAGATTCTCTTAATTTCAATCTTAATGTTATAGCCGTGCTTAGGGCTTTCGCGAAGCAAACCTAATAGTAATAGCTCCTGCTCAATCATGCTACTATACCCATATCGCGGAATTTACTATACCGCAATTTTAAAAGTTCTTCCTTAGAAAAAGACTTAAGCTCTTTAAGATTCTTAAGAAGCGTATTCTTTAGATTCTCGGATGTTTCTTTAGGATTGCGATGCGCGCCACCCAAAGGCTCAGGTATAATTTCATCAATAACGCCGAGCTTAAGCAGGTCTTCTCCAGTAAGCTTAAGCACCTCTGCTGCATGAGGCGCTTTTGATCCGTCCTTCCAGAGAATTGCCGCGCAACCTTCAGGAGAGATAACTGAATAATAAGAATTCTCTAAAACACATACCCGGTCAGCCACCCCAACACCCAGGGCGCCTCCGGAACCACCTTCTCCTATAACTACAGAGACAATTGGCGTAGCTATCAAAATCATCTCTCTTAAATTTTCAGCTATTGCCTGCGATTGACCGCGTTCTTCAGCTCCTATCCCAGGATATGCTCCGGGGGTATCAATAAAAATCACAACCGGTAAATCAAATCTTTCAGCCATATGCATTACACGTAAGGCCTTACGGTAACCTTCGGGATGGGCGCAACCAAAATTGCGCTTTAGATTTTCCTTAGTATCCCTGCCCTTCTGATGACCAATAACCGCTATTTTTTGTTTGTCGAGCTTAGCAAATCCTGAGATGATTGCTAAATCATCCGAAAATAATCTATCGCCGTGCAGCTCTATAAAATCAGACATAAGTAATCCGATATAATCCAGCGTATAGGGCCTCTGCGGATGACGAGAAAGCTGAACTCTTTGCCAAGCAGAAATATTGCTATAGGTATCTTTTTTAAGATGCTCCAGCTTATCTTCAAGGCGCTTAACCTCAGATGAAAGATCTATCTTCTTTTCCGAGATAAAATTCTTTAGCTCTTGGATCTTCTTTTCTAACTCAACAATAGGTTTTTCGAAGTCTAATCCGGCCATAAGTTATTTAATCGACAATAGTTACTTCTGTTCCGATGGGGACAATGGTATACAGTTCTTCAACTTCCGGGTTGCTCATGCGCACGCAACCCTGGGTTACCTGCCTACCTAAGCTCTGCGGTTCGGTTGTCCCATGTATCCCGTAGCTAGGTACATCTATACCCAACCAGCGGGTACCAAGGATATTTTCAGGGGTGCCAGCCGGAACAACTGCACCAGCCTTAAACCAGGTAGGATTAATTAACTTAGAGTTAATTTTAAAATTACCAACGGGAGTTGAATTATTCTTACCGGTAGAAACAATATAAGTCTTAATTATCTCTTCGTCGCTCTTGAGAATCAGGATATTTTGTGATTTATCAACCAGGATACTAAATGGCGCATTCCAAACCTTAATCTTTCTACCCGGGATAATCCGATCGCCGGCTAGATCATTACTCTTTTTTATCAAATCCGAGGTAGTCTTAAATTCTCTGGCGATTTTATTAAGAGTATCTCCGGGTTTAATTTCATAAAGTACGCTTTTAGGAGTTATATTCGCAGAGAATAAGAGCTTCACATTAATCTCTTCCGACTTCTTCTGCCAATTCATCGCCTCCGAAGAATTCGAGAAATCATTTACTAATCTCTGGTAAACATCTTTTGCTCCTAAAAGATCTCCTTTATTCTGTAAGTCCTTTGCCTGATTTAATAAAACTTGCGCAGAAGGGGTGATGGACTTCTGTAAAGATAACCCAGAACTATTCTTATTCGCGGCAAAAAATAAGAATAAAATTAACCCGATTACTACTACGCCAACAATTATTAAGATTTTCTTATTCACTCTACTCCCCCTCCTATTGTGCTAATATTGCTATTAAAATACCGAGCAAAAACCCGGCGATAACCTCAATTGGCGTATGCCCAATAAGTTCACGCAGCCGACCATCGTGAATTTTACCTTGCCAATAAATATCATCTGTTATTTTATTTAGAATACGCGCCTGCCTTCCTGTCGCCCTGCGAACCCCTTGAGCATCAAACATAACCACAATTGCGAATGAAGCAGCTAAAGCAAAGTAAGCGCTGTTAAATCCATATTCGAGACCTACTGCGGTAGCCAAACAGGATGCGCCTGCCGCATGGCTTGAGGGCATGCCGCCGGTTCCTACAAACAAACGAAAATCAAACCTTTTATTTCGCAACACCCCCAAAAACACCTTAATCGCCTGAGCAATAAACCAGGCAGAGAGAGTGGTAAGAAAAATCTTATTTTGAGATAACTGGAAGAGTATTTCTTTCATTATTGCTCTCTGTGGCGGGGATCACTTCTATCTTAACCCTTGAAACAGCGGTTGACTGGCCATCTTTTACTAGAAATCCGCGATTCCCATCCATCAGCACCTTGCCATGCTTAAGCTCTTGGATAGCCTTCTTAAGCTCTTTAACTGAACTTAATTTTACTTTCAAACCTTCGTTTTCTTTAACCAGCCCATCTTTTTCCGTTAAAAGCGCGCTATTCTCTGCTTTTAATAAAGAGAACTTTGAGCTTAACTGCTCAAATTTAGTCTCCTGCACATCTAGCTCCTGGAATGATTTGTTTAATCTTTTATATGTAGCTTTTAGATTCTTCTTTAAACCCGTATTTTTTATATTCAAGTCCTGCACAACAATTTTTTCTTTCTCTAGTTCCTGCAATAAGTTTTGCTTCTGATTTTCAAGCGTTCTAACCTGACCCTTAAGAGAAGAAATATACCTGACTACCAAAAAAACCAAGCTGCTTGCCAAAAGCAGTATAATAATATTGCGCAATACATTCTTATGCATGAGAGTTATTATATAATCTCGGCATTAAATTGCAAGTAATTTCTTCTCTCGCCTCCTGCTAATTTATCCCAAATTCAGCATTATTTATGAAATTTTGGTTAGATTTCATTGTTTTTTGCGTCTATTAGATTGGAAGCTTGCTGATAAATGGTAAACATGGAGGAGCTGATGCTTGCTAAAGTATTGAGTTTTGGCTTACAAGGGATAGAAGGCTACCCGGTAGAGATTGAGGTTGATGTTTCAGGTGGACTACCAGCCCTAAACCTGGTCGGGCTTCCTGATTCAGCAGTCAAAGAAAGCAAGGAGCGAGTCCGGTCAGCAATTAAGAATTCCGGATTCTACTGGCCACCGGAGAGAATTACCGTAAGCTTAGCACCTTCGGGGGTTAAAAAAGAGGGCGCTTGCTTTGACTTACCCATCGCTTTAGGCATTCTTGCAGCAACTGAACAGCTAAATAAAGAAGGACTTAAAAACTATTTTGTTTTAGGAGAGCTTTCCTTGGACGGCTCACTCAAATCAATTAAAGGCGCCTTGCCCATAGCTATGGCTATAGCAAGATTAAACAACCCATCAACCAATAATATAATCATTCCCGAACTAAACGCCAAAGAAGCATCTATAGTCTCGAGAACATCTGTATTCTCGCTTAAATCGCTTAAAGAAAGCGTGGAGTTTCTTAGCAATCCGAGTATGCTTAAGCCATTTAAGCTAGACTTAGAAGATTTATTCAAAGAAAACAACCGTTATAATATTGATTTCTCGGAAGTAAAAGGCCAATACCTTGCAAAAAGGGCGATGGAGGTAGCTGTTGCCGGAGGACATAATATTCTGATGATTGGCCCTCCAGGAAGCGGCAAGACCATGCTTGCAAAAAGAGTACCCACCATTATGCCGGACCTAACATTAGAAGAAGCGCTAGAAATAAGCAAGATCCACTCGGTTATGGGAATCTTGCCAAATAAAGATGGTATTATAGCTACCCGGCCGTTTCGTTCTCTACACCACAGTATATCCAGCGTAGCGCTGATTGGCGGAGGCTCGGTACCTATGCCGGGAGAAATAAGCCTGGCGCATCAAGGAGTACTTTTCCTGGACGAATTGCCAGAATTCCGGCGCGACTGTTTAGAGAGCCTAAGACAACCCTTGGAAGACGGTTCAATACGCGTATCGCGGATATTCAAATCACTTACCTTTCCGGCAACATTTACTTTAGTGGCCGCAATGAACCCCTGCCCCTGCGGTTATTACAGTGACCCTCGTAAAACCTGCCATTGCAATCCAAATAAGATTGCAAATTACATGGCTAAAATATCCGGACCTCTCTTAGATAGAATTGATATACACATTGAATTATCTTCCATAAAGTACCGAGATTTAACTGATACAAAAGATGCGGAACCTTCCGTAGCAATCAAAAACCGCGTTGAGAAATCCCGTGAGGTTCAAAGGGAGAGATTAAAAACTGATGGAATATTTTGTAATGCGGCAATGAACGCGAAGTTGATCCGAAAATACTGTATCCTGGATACGCCGGCTAAAGAATTACTAAAACAGGCTATGCATGAGTTAGGATTATCTGCGCGAGCCTATGATAAGATATTAAAAATATCCAGAACGATTGCGGATTTAACGGGAGCTGAAGCAATTCTTATCGAGCATATTTCTGAGGCAATACAGTACAGAAGCCTAGACCACCGAATTTAAAATTTCACTTCATTCTTAATCAATCCATAAACATCTTCAGTTTTTATATTCCTTAAGCACCAATTATCCTTGCATAAAGAGCCCCTATGGTTAAGCACTGATAAACACGGAGAGCAAGGCCAATTCGCATATATTATCCGGTTATTAATTCCTAGCGGACCAAATATTTGCGGACTTTCCGGACCAAAAATAATGAATTTCCTAATAGGGGAGAGCATCGCTAAATGCGCTAGACCGCAATCATTGGAGATTAAAGCTTGTGAAATATTAAAAAGTTCTAAGAGTTCGTCGAGTTGTGTCTGTTTAACCAAGCTTATGCACCTTGGGTTATTTATCGCCCTTAAAATTGCGCAAGCTTTCCCAGATACTCCTTCTGTACCAATTAAGATTACAGAATTATTGTTATTTTCTAGGATTAGCTTTGACAAAAGAATGAAGTTCTCTATAGGCCATTCTCTTAACGGCAACATACCTTCACCAGGATTAATAAGCAACAGCTTATTTTTGTCTGGATCCACCCCGGCCTCTCTGATTTTCTTCAATACCTTATCTTTTACTTCATTGTGCGAAGCATATTTTGGAAATACTACTTCTCTTTCTTCTATTGTTTCTGCCAATTGAGGCATGTTCTTACCTGACTGCTCGATGTCTTGAACTAGAGATAAATAATTCTTAGTTATGTGACTTAAAGGATTGTACTGTATTTTATGGGTTAAAAGATTTCCTCTATATAACCCTTCAAAAGCATAGTGATAAAAACCTATTCTTTTGCTAGATTTAACAAGATAAGCTAATGCTGCCGAAAATCGCGAGAAAAACTCCAAATCAAAAGTAACATCTATCCCTTCTTGACGTAATCTCTTAATCGCACTTAATGTATCTAATATAAGAAAGCGCCTCTCTTCCCGTATCCCCAAGATATTCTTGTCGGGAACTATCCCTCCTAATAATTTAAAAATACCCCGGTTTCTGCTGAACGTTACAAAAAATAACTCTGCACAGGGATATTCTTTTTTTATCCGATTTAAAAGCGGATATGCCAGAATGATGGTGCCCAACTCTGAAAGTTTTATCAAGAGAATTCTCTTGGGTGGGCCCGCATTTTTTTGCTTAAAACAAACTAATCTTTGAACAAAATTTAGGCAACTTAGCAAAAAACACAAAGGCACCCCAATCCAATAGTCAATTCTTCTTGCTTTATCGATATTCATATTGCTTTAAGTTTATACAATTTTTGTTTATAATTATAACACAAACAAGTGGTACGGAGATTGATTCTAATCGTAACTTAAGGTAATTCGCCCCTTGCGGATACTATACTGCCTATATTAAACGTTAATTACTTTATTTATTAAAAATATCTATGGCGATTAAAGATCTAGCGGGGATTAAAACAATTCTTACCGACATATATCGCAGAAAATACAATACTGGAACCTGGACCAAAATAGTTAGATATAGAACTACACCTGTAATTTATTCAACAAACATCATCTGAGAGTTGTTAGAGGCTGTCTTAACCTCGGCAATCAGATCAGCGAAAGGCTTTAGCAAGTTTACAACATTCCAAATCTTTGTACGAGGTACATAGACTACATCAAACTGTTGAAGAATTATATTTTTGTCAACCCTGCCCCTACCCATGATATCATAAGTATCAATAATAAAAATGCGCGGATTACCATAAGAATCGGCTCTTGCCAAAAGAACGCTTCCTGTAAAAGATTTGTCCGTAAACCCTTCAGCCATCCCGATAGCCTCCATTAAACGCGCATTTGCATCAAGCTTATAGGTACCCGGCTGCCTGACTTCACCTAAAACCACTATCCTTTTACCGCCGAATTTCTTTAATGTTACTGCTACCTGCGGATTAATTACATAAGTGCCGAGTTTCTTAGCTATCTCGTCTTTTAATTGTGTAGTCGTAAGCCCCGCTGCCTGAACATCCCCGGCCAGAAGCAGGGTAATCCTTCCGTCAGAACGCACGGTGACTTCTTTGGAAAGTTCCGGGTTTTGCCAAACCGTAACATCCAAAACATCATCTATATTAATAGTGTACTCTGCAGGCTTTCTTTCTTCTAAGATAGAGGTATATCTTACAACATTTGGCTTAACCTTAGCCGTGCGGGACTTATTCTTTTTAATACCAATATCATAACCCTCTTGCGCCTCTACTATATCATCCCTATCCCTGGCCATCTGCTTCCTTCTATCTCTTGATTGTTCTGCAACTAGCTTATCTATCTCTTCCTTTTTAGAAAACACACCTGGTTCGCTATCCTGGATTTTCGCCGGGCTTACAGCAACCTCAGGAGACTTTAGAAACCGACCTGCCTGCTTAATAAGCTCTTCTTTTAATTGCGGGATAGACAGGCCTGCGGCCTTAATCTGGCCAATGGTAGAGAGATTTACAAATCCATCTTTATCTACTGCGAAATTACCGTCGAGCTCTATTTCAGAATGATCCGGCTTTCTCCAAATAGTAATTAATATTTTATCTGCTGGGGCAATGACTTCCTGCCCAATAGGAATAGCTACTGATGAATCCTTAATGACGGGGTTACTTTCACCTAACACTACGCTAGAAAAAGTTAAAAGTAAAACGCAGGTTAATAGAACAATAGGTAACGGCAATTTCATTGTTTTTATTATAGCACACCTCATTTAAAAATCAACTTTTTTAGATAGCAATCGGGCTATTTGTTTAAATGTGCCTGCGCTGGCTTACCTTCTAAGGCATTCTTCTTTTCTTCGTAAGCGATAGCTAAATTACGATTTGCCTCATTGGAAGGATCCGGATTCAAAGAAATGGCTTTATAAAAATTATCTATAGCCTCATCAAAAGATCCTTTTGCTAGATAAAACAGGCCCAAATTATTATAGGTAAGACTTGAACTTGGATTTATGAAAACCGCCTGCTTTAAATACTTAAAAGCCCGGTCAAAATTGCCTTTCTTTAAATAAATTACGCCTAGATTAGTGAAGGCATCAGAAAGATAGGCTGGTTCAAAAACATTACCTACTATAGAAATAGCTTTCTCCAAATATATTATTGCCTTATCAAAATCACCCTTTTCTTTATAGGCAACACCCATTTCAATATAAGCATCAGTATAATCATCTTCCAGGGATACTGCCATCCGGAAACTTTCAATCGCCTGATTATAGTTACCCGCTTCAAGATGCATCTGACCTTCGTCAAAATATTGTTTAGCAACTGGATCCTGAGCAAAACTTGCCCCGTAGCAAAAGAAAACCAGAAGAAAAACCAAAAATAAACTCATTATTCTCATAATGTGGGGCTCCTTGACATTAATTTTATACTATGATATAGTAAAAAGCAAGAAAACTATGCCTGAATACGAATTAAACCTCAGAGATTATATCCGGATCTTTCGTAAAAGAAAAACGGTAATCCTCTCCGTCTTTCTGGTTGTCTTTCTGATAAATATCATCTACGGCAATACCCGCACCCCCATCTTCCAAGCAAGCACAACCGTAAAAATAGTCATCGAGTTTTCCAATGCTGACATCAATATGCCGGGCCTTTCTAAACAGCCGGCCGCAGATTTACTTAATTCTCAAGCAACGATTATCACAAGCAGACAACTTATTGAAAAAGTAGCCAGAGAATTAAATCTTATACCTCAAGATTCCGATCAAAACAGCATTAACGCAATCGTCGGCTCTTTAGTGAGCAATATTTCCGCAGAGGCCTTACCGGAAAGCAACGTGGTTAAGATCACTGTAAAAAATACTGATCCCAAGAAAGCAAAGGATATTGCTAATAAAATCGCCGAAGTCTATGTTACAGAGGCAAAAAATGAAATATCCAGACAGGCGGCTATGGTAGTAAATTTCATAGAAGGACGCCTGGCAGAGATCTCAAAAAGGCTAGCCGCTTCAGAGGAGGCATTAAAGAAACATAACGAGGGGATTGACAAATATAAGCGGGAACAGCTTATCGAAATCAAAAAAAGACAACAGGCGAACCTTCCCTATCTATCCTTAAAAAATAAACTCACAAGCAATGAAGATAAATTACGGGAACTGCTGACAGTTTATACAGAATCCCACCCAAATGTAATCGCAATAAAAAGCGAAAACGAGTCTTTAAAGAAGCAGTTGGAGACCTTCCAGAAAAAAGACGATATTCAGGATTCCGAGGTCATTTCTACTATCGAGATTCCTCCTAATCTACAACTAGAGGAGATGCGCCTAAAAAGAGAAATTACTAACGATGAGAAACTCTACACCCTTCTAAAAAGCAAACTTGATGATGCCCGGATTAATGAGGAGAGCAAAAAGGCGCAATCGGTCACTATCGTGGACCGGGCGGTAGAATCTCGCACCCCTATCAACATTAACTTACCCTTGATAATAATCTTTGGCCTTCTCACAGGAGCACTTGCCGGTATTATTGCTGCCTTCATCTTCGAACAACTTGACTTTTCGGTAAGAACCATAGAAGAGGTGGAAAAAGTTACCGGGATACAGGTAATCGGGCTCATACCGTATTTCGAATTGCCCGATGAAAAAAAGAAATCTTTTAAGGAAACTTTATTAGAAAACCTGCGGCATTACATACTCAGAAAAGAAAGAACAGCGAACCCTGTGCAGGCCACCAAGAGATTGCTTATTAATTATGAAGAGAAATCTATAGTAAAAGAAGCCTTCCGCATGCTTCAAGCAAATTTATTTCAGAAACTCGGGATCGATAAAGAACTGGGTAAAAAAATTCTTGTTTCTAGCTCCAGCCCCATGGAAGGTAAAAGCATGACCAGCATAAATCTTGCCATCATTATTGCTCAAATGGGGCATAAAGTTATGCTTATTGATGCAGACCTAAGAAAACCTTCTATACATAAAGCCTTTGGTTTCAAGAAAAGTTACCCTGGGCTTACGGAAATTTTAACCGCTTCTGCGCCATGGGAAGAAACAGCCAGAAATCTAGTCGACATCCTGATGGAGGCTGATTGGGATCAAGCCTTAAAAACTACAGGGCTAGACAACTTAAGCATCATCACTTCCGGGTCAAGAACACCGAACTCTACCGAATTATTAAGTTCTGAGGAAATGGATAATTTATTGAAAGATTTAAGCGCCAATTTTGAGGTTATAATCCTAGACACCCCTCCTGCTTTGCCTCTAGCAGACGCTTTAGTTTTAGCTCCTAAAGTAGACTCGGTATTATTAGTGCATAAGCTCGGAAAAATATCCCGCCAGGTCTTAATACGCACAAAGGAAGAGTTTGTGACCTTGAAGGCAAATGTTACGGGAATTGTTCTAAATGATATCTCCAGCCTATTCCGAACGGATTCCGACTATTATTACAAATATTACCAGTATAAACAATACTATTCCGAAGAAGAAAATCCCAGATAATAACGGCGAGAACTTTAGAATAAAGAATAAAGAAGTATTTTCTTTCTGCCTGCCTCACTGATACGATAAAAAACAACTCCGACGGCATATTCCCCGTCTTCACGCCTTTTAACCCAAGCCACCTTAGCAAAAGCCTTAATCGGCTTTGAAACGCTCCCGATATTAATATTTAACTTTAATTTTATTCCTTTCTTTAAGCATCTAGAAGTCACAAACATCAGTCCGCCGGCGCTTATATTTACGCTTAAACGTAACCCTTCGTTAACCTGACCCTTAGGAGTCTTAAAAGAATAATCAATGTAAGCATCCTTGTTAACGCGCGGATATTTTCTTTTTTCTTCGAATCTATCCTTTATCATATTCTTAGGTTCCTTTATAGCAAAAAAAACGATGTCCTGGATTTCTAAAGTTTTATTAACTGTTATTGTTTCTCAGCTAATTTTAATGCCGCCAAACCAATAACAAAAAGAATGCAAAGAGCGGCGAAACGCAAAAAAGCATTCGCTTCGATAGAAAAAATCGGTTTCAAAGTAACCCGGGAAACCATACCAACAAACACGGATATGGTCGCTAAAAATAAAAGCCCTTTCATAAGAATCTTCATATCTACCTCACCTCCCTCTTTTTTATGTCTTTTTCGCCGATAATAAGATCTGTTTCGCCAAAAGCCTCTTTTATATGGACACCACTCTTCTGCTCAGCCAGGTTTAATATCTTAGGCTGCGACAACCTTTTGCCTTCAGCGTCAAATAGCACATTTACTATAGGCCTTAAGGGGAAGTTCTCATTAACGTCGCAAACCTGGCAGATCTGGTTACTGTTTAACATAACCCAGCTGCTGATAGGATAAATACCAAACCTTTTAACCATAGCCTTAATAATATCCGTAGCAAACAGATTCTCTTCGTGAGTGAATAGCTCCTTCATAAATTCATAGGGGACCATCTTCTTTCTTCCTGGACGCGGATGGGTCTTCGACTCAAATAAATTAGCTAACCCCACGATCTGGCTAAATTTGCTTATAGCGTCTCCTTTAAGAGCTTGCGGATAACCTGAGCCATTATATCTTTCATGATGCTGAGCAATTATTTTCTTTGCGTCCTCTGCGATATCCACATATTTGCCCGCTATCTCAAACCCGACCAGAGGATGAGACTTCAACAGATTCACATCGGTTGAAGATAATTTTGTGGGGTCGGTTAGAAAAATACTGGTCATCTTAGCCAGGCCTATATCATGCAATAAAGCGCCCAATCCTATTGTGTTGAGGTCTGATTTATTGTATTTCATCGACAAACCAATTTCTATGGAGAAAATACAAACATTGACAGAATGGCATATGATATAATCTTCGGGCGCAGGCTTAGAGATAGCTAATTTCAATAATTTTGATCCATCGATAACCAGCTGGTCGACTACCTTGCTAACAATATCCTTGATAGACGCAAGCTCAAAATTGCTATCTTTACTAAGCTGAAAAAATGCTTCCTTAATTAGCTTGCGTACATCCTCATAATAAGCGCAGGACTCCTCCGACTTAGCTTTATTTATTTCGCAGATTGCCTTAGCTAACTCGGCCTTATTTTTAAGCTTCTCCTGTGGCTTATCCGGATACTCGCCAGCCTTACGAGCCTCCTCCATCTTTTGCTTTATTAAATCAGCAAGTCTTACCATATATTACCCCTAAATATCGTTTCTAAATTGATCATTATAATCCGCGATCACTTCCAAAACTATCTCATTATTAATTATAGCACTCTTCTTAATCATGCCAATCATTAAGCTCATATCGCAAATCATATTTATTTTTCTAGGTATACCCGCAGTACGGTTATAGATAGTTTTACAAACGTCATCCTCAAAAATCTGTTTTTCACATCCTGCGACCTGCAAACGATGCGCTATATAGCTCTTAACCTCTGCCTCTTCAAGCCCGGTTAAATGATATCTAACAGCAATACGCTGTTCTAATTGTTTTACTTTTTTTATAATATTGATAAGTTCTGGCTGTCCTATAAAGATAAGGCTCAAAAGATACCTGTCATCTAACTGAAAATTGAGCAGTAACCTTAATTCGTCAAACAAGCTCTCAGGGATTAGCTGCGCTTCGTCAACGATAACTACTGTCTCCTTCTTATTTTTCAGGCCCTGGTAGAGGTAGTCATTAAGCATATGTAAAAGAGTAAGCTTATCTTCTTTGTGGTCGCTACCGTCAAGCTGATAAATAATCTCTCTTAAGAACTCTATGGCTGAAAGCAGTGGATTAACTATCAAAGCAACATTACACCTCTTCTCATCTTTACTTAGCTCCTGAAGCAATAGCCTACTCAATAAGGTTTTCCCGCTACCGTAGTCTCCGGTAAGCACGGCAAAACCTTTATGCTCATTTATAGCATAGAGCATGCGCATTAAAGCCTCTTCGTGTTTTGGAGAATAATATGCGAAGTGCGGGTTAGGGGTATTTTCAAAAGGCTTTTCTTTTAACTGCCAATATCGTTCATACATATCTGTCTTTATTTAATCTTAATTTTCTTATGTTTACCGAAAACCATCAAAACGCTAATCAAAATAAAAACTATCACCGCCTGGAAAACGAGCAAAAGCGGCATTAATACTGAATGATAGTTCCTCGTCCCCCAAAGAACCAGGGCGCTTGCGCATAATACAACGTTCGTTGCCCAGATAAAAACAACCACTGAATCAGGGCTGAGTCCTAAGTTCAGTAAACGATGGTGGAAGTGATCCAATCCGGCATACTCCATCCATTGTACTGCGGACTTAATCTTACCGGTATAAATACGGCTGATAGTAGTAAAAATCATATCGAATACGGGAATACCTAAGATAAGTATAGGAATAGTCAAATCGATTAGGCTATACTCTGCCCAAGTTCCCATAATAGCAACGGCAGCAAGGATAAAGCCCAAAGTGCTGCTCATATCACCTAGGAATATCCTTTTTTTGCAATTAAACGGCAGGAACCCTATGGTCGCACCCGCCAATGCTACGGCACAGATTTGTAATACAGACTGATTGGTAAGCAGGGCGACGCCTAAAAACCCAAAACTGCTCACAACCACCAGGCCTCCAGCCAAACAATCCAAACCATCCAGATAATTTAAACCATTGGTAATCCCTAAGATCCAAATCACGGTGAGAATAATCTCGATAATCTTTCCCCATGCGGTATTTGGCATAAAAGTAAAAACGATACCTGATCTGATAATTACGAAAGAGGCAACAATCTGGGAAAGAAGCCTTGAGGCGGCGGTTATTCTTTTGGCGTCATCATAAACAGCAAAAACCGATATAATTGTAGCCCCTGCAATAATACTGAGAACTGCCTTATTTTTCAAAAGGCCCGTAAAAGCAAGAATTAAAACAAATGATATAAAAATAGAGACACCGCCCAATAATGGGGTAGGTACACGATGCACTTTTCTTTCATTGGGATAATCTACGATACGCAAGGATATCGCAACACCTCGACAAAGCGGAGTTAATAAAATGGTAATAAGTAAGGCAGCTAGCAAAACGATTATCAGGTTCATATTTCTAACATCATCCTTAAAGATTTAAAGCCTTCGGCATATTTAACCCGTGCCTGGAATCCCCGGAAATTAGCGCAAGAGGTGGCGGATTCAAGTATGGTTAGCTTAGGCACGCGAGTTTTATGGGTCTGCGATGAGTGCAACATAAGCAATTTCAATTTCTCAGTCAGGCAATCCGTGATATCCATAAACACATCCGGATCAAAACATTGCGCAGTAGGAGTCTCATAAAATAAGACTTTTTTTACGTATCTAGTGGCAGATATCGCTCCTTCGGCGAGAGCACGATGATCCTGGTGAGTATCCGAAAAATAATTAAAAAATACTATATCCGGCTTAGTCTCCTTAACTACATCCTCTATTACCCGGATTAACTTTTGGTTCAATATAATGTTGGTATCGGAAAAATTCCCCCAATAAATCTTTGCTACGTTCAAAAAACGGGCAGCTGCCTTCTGCTCTCTCTGGCGTATAAATGCACTGCCACCCATTGAGCCCTTGCTAAGCACTAAAGTATATATTTTATGCCCAGCCTTCTTACATTTAATCAAAGTGCCACCACAACCGAATTCGATATCATCGGGATGCGCGCCGATAGCTAAAATATTCATTTTTGCCCCCTTAAGATATTTATGCCTTCCTTCCCGCAGTTAAATATCAGGTCAATTATAGACATCTGCGGAATAAACGGACTATAGACCTGCTTATACTCGGGATGAACAAAATCCTGATAGGCAAGCTTAATGCTTGCCTCTTTAAACTTATCTTCTTCCAGATACTCCTTAGCTCCGAGACCGGATAAATATGTATCCGCGTTCAATTTTCTACATATATCAATAATCCGCTGCGTGTGAAAAGACTGAATACCAATAGAGGACTCAAAACACACAGGCTTTTTAATACCCAAGTAATCTAAAATATAGTTTATACACGAAACGTTTAAATCTACCAATCTAACCCATGTTTGCGCATAGACTTCTGAGAAGAATTTACGATGCTCAGAAAAATAAGGGGAATTACCGTAATTCGTTGAAATTAGCCCCCAATGCGTCTTTTGCCACTCCTGGGTGTTATCAACCAAGACCTCTCTTATAGTTTGCGTATAAAGGCCTTTTGTAATCACAGGCACGGTCAGCCAATGAAAATCTTCCTTGGTTCTTATCTTATTTCTATTCTGAAACTCTCTTTTCTCATACTGGACATTATCCAGAAAGACAAAAGTGTCACATTTATCTATTTTATGAAAAAAGCCTAGCCATGGCAAATAATTCGGCTGATGGACAGCAACTACCATGTTACTATTATATATTAACGCCTCTTTTAATCAACAGGTTTATTTTAGGTCTTTAAAAGTAACAAATACAGGATTAGCCACAATCCCCTCTACCTCCAACCGGTAATAACACTTCTCTCTGCTTACGAAATAATCATCAATAAAAACCGTGTTAAAGGGTAAATTCTTTATCTGGAAGACCTGGATAACCATACCATTACGAATAAGCCTTAAAGAAGACCCCCCCCTAATAGCCTCAGGACCTGAGATATTAATAGCTATTTCAGCAGGCGAAAAACAAGAAACCTCTTGGCCCATTATGGCAGAAGACCCCGTAAGCCTATCGCGGACCTCAAACTTATCCAGCCTCAATTGATTCTTCAGGTCGCGGGAATAATAAGCATACATATTCCCGTTTTTAAGGGCCCTGACTACCGCTTCCTTGGTTTTATCTTTTACCAGAAAAACCGTCTGCACCTCGCCGAAGTTCTTATGGTTTTCTTCCTCGTAACTGTAATCCATATCGCCTATTGCCCACACAGGCCTATTTCTTTTGCCCAGACAATACTCAAGTAATAGCTTATCCCACGGGCCCATCGGCTTAACCATTTCTTCTCCTTCGTAAAACACGGAAAATCCGGTATATCCTTGGGTGTAAAACAGGTCTTCCGTAAAGGGCAATGTCTCATACTTAACCCCCTTATAAACACCGCCTGACTCCCCACAAGGCTGGAGCCAAAAAACAACTCCCCCCTTTTTATTTACATAATCTATCAGCTGCTGGTAATAAAAAATCCGGTTCTTTATGCTATATGCATCGAACATAGCCTTTTTAAACGGAAAATTATTTATGAAGAAAATAACCCCTAGAGATAAAAAGATAATGCCGACCGTTCTCCTTTCCTTTTTAACGGGTATTTTAAAAAACAAATATACGCCAATTCCCATAACCAATAATGGCCAAGCTAGAATTATCGATATTAGACCATATTTGCCTGCGTTATGATTACCTATAACAGGCATCCCCAATAAATCAGATGGTTTATCTAAGCCAGCGATAAACATATGCTTGCTAGGATCATGAAGAACTAAATCCCTCTTAAGGAGAGTACCGGCCCAGTAATAAAAAGGAGCCACTTCTATTCCCGGCATTATAATAATATCCGATATATCATTAGTAAAACTTTTAATTTTATTTAAATATTTGCTTACTCCGTAATTTAACAAAGAGCTGCTATCATCAAAGACTTTTAAGATATTACGCAAAGGCCAAATACCGTACTCCACCCTAGAAGTAAGTATATCTCCTAATATAACTATCTGAATACCATTAGACCTAGCCAAACCAATAATCTCTTCTAGCGAATATCTTCCTTTTCCGACGTTTGAATTTACGTGAATGCATCCGGCTAGATTATAATAATCTTCGGCTAAAGATGCACTTTGAGTTAAAACTAAAACAAAAAGAATAATAAAAATGATTTTTTTAAGCATTCTTAAGGATAAGTTTTTCATAAAGATCTGAATATTCCCGTAACATAGAAGCAATACTAAATCTTGATCTTACCCAAGCCTGTGCAGATCTTCCCATGCGTAAAAGACGAGGCCTATCCTGTAATAATCCAATAACTGCCTTTGCTAGCGCCTCAGGTTTACCAGGTAATACAAGAATCCCTGTTTCTCCGTCGATAACCACCTCTGGGATTCCCCCTACCTGCGTAGCAATTACGGGTATTCCTGCTGCCTGAGCCTCAATTAGCAAAATACCTAGGCCTTCATTTAGAGAACAGAGCACTACCAAATCAAGCGTCTTTAGGATTTCCGGAATGTCTTCGCGAAAACCAGTAAAAATAACCTTCTCTTTAATCCCAAGCTGCCTAGCCCTTTCCTCGACCTTACTACGCAAAGAACCATCACCAACAATTAGAAAACAGCTATTAGGTATAGCGCTACAAATAATTTTAGCCGCTTCAATAAAACCAAGCGGGTCTTTAACCGGTTCCAAGCGACTGATCAAACCCACCACTGGACAATCTAATGGCAAATCCAATTCCTTTTTATTCTTTTCAATATCAACTTGCGTATTTGCGAATTTATCTAAATCGATTCCATTATAAATTACTCTAAGTTTATCCGGCTTGGCAATCTTTAGGCTGACAAAATCATCTTTTTCTTTCTTCGAAAGTGTTATAATCGCATCCGAAAAATTAGCTAAAAATTTCTCAATATACATAATTAGTTTATTAAAAAACTGGTTAAAATAGCCATAAAACACATGTCCATGGGTATTGTATATTACAACCGGAGTTCCTGCTAACTTTGCTGCCAATCTTCCTAATGCACCTGCCTTTGAAGTATGGGTATGCACTATGCCGAATCTTTCTCTTTTGAATATACCGTAAAGTTTAAAGAAAGCAATTGCATCGAGAACGGGATTGATATTACGAACCAAAGACGGGAGATAAATAAACTTAATTCTTTTGTCCTTAATGTTTTCGGACAAATTATCTGCCATATTCATAGTTAAACCGCTAATTAATGTTACTGCGTAACGTTCATGGTCCAGACCTCTTAAGAGCGCTAAAACAACTTCCGGCGATCCACCCTGATCTAATCTGGTGATCACCTCGGCAATTTTAATTTTCTCTCTCTGGTAAGGCATATTTGCAATTAATAACGGTACAATTCGGTACAACGCACGCACACCGGGAAAAGCCCGTTTTGCTTAAGTGTGCGCCGGAATTTTATTGCCTCATCGCTAAACCAAATCTCCCGAAAACTTCTCTTGTGGATATTCCCGAAAGAATAACTAAAATTTAAACACGGCCGTACTTCTCCATCGGGAAAAACATAAGCAACTATCCATGGGCTGAGACAATGAGCTGAGTATTCAGAAGGAAGATAATTAGGATTATTATAGTATTCCTTTAAGGCACTGCGCGAGAAATTAGGGTAAAAATCTAAATTAAAACGGTAACGACCGGCTCTTATCTTTTCGATCTTCTCAAATAAAATATCCGAGTCTATCTCGGGATTAAAGACAAAACCCTCCCACTCACAGGATTTAGAACTTAACAATTCGTCAAAAACCTTTTGCTTTTGGATTAACTCATTTCCAAGAAAGATTAAATTATGAAATGTTAAAGAATCAACCTTTGCTTCTTCTGCTACGCCAAGCAATTCTTCCAAATGTAAATAATTGTACTTAGAGATCGTGCATTGTAAATTTACAAGTGGCTTATTCTTTTTCTCTTTTTCTTTATAATGCTCTACTTGCTTCAATCCACGCATAATCTTATCAAATAACCCCGGCATCCCCCGTATTTCATCATGCAGACTTAAAGCGCCATCTAAAGAAACATTCAGCTCATCTAAACCGCTTTTAACAATCTCTTCTGCACGAGCCTCAAGAAGAGAACCATTGGTAATCATAAGACAGTGCAGCTTCTTCTGTTTAATATATCTAATAAGTTCGGTACAGTCTGGATAAATCAATGGCTCTCCACCAAAGAGTGTTATACTCGGCCTAAAATCAGCAATCTCGTCTATAAAACGCCGCAGCTCCTCCGGTTGAAGGTGCTCTTTAGCGGTCTCTACGGAGAACTTTCTGGTAACCCCTTTATCCCCCCACTGTCCACACATGCGGCAGCGTAGATTACACTGATGGGTTAAAAATAAAGTAATCGACTCCGGGAAAACCTTTGCCGGCACACCCAATTTGTAGTTTAAGCTTGCCTCAACACGCTTTTTTAAAACCTTAAGCGCATATCCCGGCTGCTTTATGGCTTTACCTAAAAACCTTTTTAAGTTTCTCTTTGGTATCATAAGTTATTAATTACCCTTGTCATATTAGCTAGATCTTTTTCTTTTACCCCTGGATGTACAGGCAGAGTCAAAAGCCGTGGATAAAAATATTCGGTGTTAGGAAAAGATTCTAATTTACAACCCAAATTAAACATCTGATAAAGCGGCCTGCAATACATCTGAGAACTTTCTATGCCAACCTGCCAGAGCTTTTTTTGCGCCAGAGTAACTTTTTCCGGGTTTTTAAAAACAAGAGGAAACCGATTAAAAACAGGAAAGATATCTTTTGATATGTTTGGTATAATCAGGTTTTGATTAACCTTAAGGCTATTAATAAGAAACATCCCGTTTTTATTCCTTGAATGGTAAAGGCTAGCCGCTTTCTTATATAACTCAAGCCCCAGGGAGGCTTGAAAACTTGAATAATCTTTAACCTCAAAATCACTAATCAGACTCAAATCCTTAAAGCGAGAGATAAAAAAATACCCCATTCCATAAACCAAAGGCCTAACAGCCAATGAAATGGCTAAAGTCTTTAAAATAGTCTTAGAAATCTCCCGTGAATTCTCCTTAGCAGTAAATCTTTCTGTTTCATGAATTAGCGCTTCAAATAAATTCCCGGAACTAGTGGCAAAACACCCTCCGCCGCAAGTCGGCAAATTTTTACCCCGATTAAAACTAAAAAAACTTATGTCGCCGAAGCGCCCTACGCTTTTACCTCCCACTCTAGCCCCAAAAGATTGAGCACAATCTTCGATAATAAAAACATCTCTGGGGATTTTATTCCTAAGCCCTTCTATATCTTTAATCGGAATCCCAAACATATGCACAAGAACTACGGCGAGTGTTTCTGAAGTAACGGCCTTCAGCAAAGAGTCCCTGTCTGGGTTGAAATCTTCCATGCTTATATCGCATAACACCGGGACTAGGCCAGCTTTTTGTATCGCTACTATCAAATTTCCGGCAGTATACGACGGCAAAATCACCTCTTTTTTACCACTAATCTTTTTGAGCGCCTCAAGGATTATATAAAATGAAGCTAAACCGGAATCTGTAAAATGAATAAATCTTGTGCCCAAAAACTGCTCCATGATTGTAATAAAATCATGGGTTGCGCCTTTATTTATACTTCGCGTAATGGCACGAAATATATCCATAAATTCTATGGGGGTTCCGGCAATAGGAATTTTGGCTAACATCTCTCTGCCTCAATGATAACAATAGGTGCAAATAATTTAAAAGGCAAACCAATATACGATTTATTAATAATCTTGATATCCAAATCCTTGAGTATATCTGAAATCTGTTTTTGTGAATATGTCTTAAGTGGAAGATCCTTAACAGTTTCATCATAAAAAGGAGCTAAACGGTATTTCAAAAAAAGTAGCGGGTTCAGCGCGTTACGGAAATCAAAATAAATCTTCCCGGATGTTTTACACACCCGCCTCATCTCCTTAAGTACCTGCTTGAGCAGTTCAATTGAAGGAAGGTTAAAAAGAACATTGATACAGACTACCGCTTCAAAACTTCCGTCGGAGAAAGAAAGCTTGGTGGCATCCTCCACAGCAAAGTTTAAATTAGTTAGATCTCCCGCCTTTTTTTTACTCTGTGCCTCATTAATTCTTATCTGACTATTATCGATACCCCAAAGCTCAAGATTAGGTTTCTCTTGAGCTAAATGTTCTAAAAATAAACCCTCTCCGCAGCCGACCTCTAAAATCTTGCCATTAATACCCCCGCATAAAGAAGTAACTTTTTCTCTAATTGCATTCTGCCAATGCCCCTTAGAATACTCATTTTTCTCCTTAGGTTTAGAGGTAGCTTTAAGTAACCAGAGATAAAACTTTTTAATCATATTCTAAAATATATTATAGTTTTAATAGCCTGGGCAAAGAAACAGGATTGTTTGTTTTACCACCGCACAGATAAAGCATATCATAAATCCAGAGCAATATTAAAAGATCTCTTTGGGAATCATTCAATTTTAAACTCGAGCAATAATACCCTACTCTCTCTTTTACAAATCTAGATATAGCGTTATCTTTCTGGTAGATCAAACTAAAATACTTTAAGAAAACTTCTGGCTTCAAATACACGCCTTCTATTTGAAATCGATAGCGCGAATGGAGATAGTGAAGTATGAAGGTAAGCAAGTCCCATAAAGGCAAGCCCTCAGTTTTCATCTTATCCCAATCTAAAACGGAGATTTTGTTTTTAACTCTTATAACATTCATCGGCATAAGGTCACCATGTGAAATTACCGTAGGAATAGTTATCAAGCCATCTTTTAAATTTAAAAATCCCGTATCTAAAAACTGCTGCGTATCTTTCAATAAAAGCGCGACTTTATCCTTGCTGAACGAAATTTCTCCCACAGTAAAGTTTTTATGCAAAGCAACCAACCATTCAGCAATTAGGCTCAAGTTAAGAAAAAAATCCTTTTCCCATACAAGCCCTCTTCCTTCGGCATACCTTGCCAGAAGTATCCCCTGAACATACTCTTCCTTAATTACACACGATTTACCGAACTCCTGTAAATTTAACAGCTTTGGAACAGAATCCTTAAGTATCGCCAAACTGTACAGGTTTATTTTTTGCAACAATCCCTGTAACTGCTTCAAATTACCTGCATTCTCTTGGGAATATATCTTTAATAGATACTGAGGGTAATAATTATTCTTTTCGAAAACAAAAAGAGTGACTCTGTATTGCCCGTTATGCAGAATATAGTCATAATTATTATAGTCTTCAATAAGATATTTTAGCATTTCACTTTTTGGCAAAAATACTGAAATCTGGGACGAAATATTTTGTAAGATTAAGAACAAAAGGTAGCCTTATTATCCTAGAAAAAAATACCTGTAAGTTATCCCGCGGCCGAAACAGGTGTCTTACAAAAAACTTAGTTCTTGAAACTCTATTTAGCGGTAGGATAAATTGAAAACGACGATAAGCAGGTAATGGAGAATAAAATTTAGTTTCAGAAAAACCTGCTTCCTTTAAAATCTTTTCCTGCTGCCAATATGTATGGGTATATTCCCGAAAGTCTTTTTTCCGAACAACTCTACTATAAATATCTGCCAGGAATCGCGGCAATAAAGGCGCGAAACGCAAATGGGAATGCGCATCTTTAAAACCCAAGAAATTTATCACTGACCATCTATTCTCTATAGCTAAATACAGATAGCCGCTTTTCTTCAAAACGCGCGCTGCTTCCTTAAGTGCCTGAAGCTGAGCAAGATATGGATTTATTTTGCTTTCCATCACCGGTATCCACTCTAGGATCCCATTAAAAATCACCAGATCGAAATGTCCATCAGGAAAAGGGAGATGATTAACCTGACCACATACTGGTGTAAGATTATTTAAATCTTCGCTAACTCTACGTAAATCGATAAATCTTAATCTTTGCATTGTAATATCAAAAGCAATAACTTCCTTATATACAGAAGCTAACTCAAAAGAGAGCGGGCCCCAACCACATCCCGCATCTAGAATTCGCGCATCTTTATCTAGAGGAACAAGAAAATGCCAATTCGCCCTCATTTTATCTATAATTGAATCATAATATTCCGGATCACTTACGGTAAAGAAATCCCTCAGCGCCTGAGACCACCCTACCTGTTTACAACGTAGGATTAGCCTGTCTATCTCCTCTTCCGGATGCTCACCCCAGTATTTATCTTTTGAAACCCTAAAATCCGCTAAGCCTTCTACAAGCGGCCAGCTATTTTTACATTGAGGACATGAAAACAAATCATTGCTATAATCCAGCTTACCCTTGCACCCTGGGCAAACAAATTTATGATCCCTGAATTTATCTTCTAAATTCTCCATATGCTTCTGTCCTTTAACTATATAGCATCAACAATATCCCTTAGCTTTTGCGCTCTATCTTGCCACTTAAAATCACTAGCTGTCTTCTGTCGACCATTATCACCAATACTGCGCCTTAACTTCTCATCATTAAGCAGCCAAATGATTCTACCAATTAATATATCGGTATTACTGGGATTGACTAAAAACCCCGTCTTTCCTTCTTCCACGGCTTCCTCAACACCCCCTGATAAACCACCAATACAGGGTTTTGCACAAGCGCTGGCCTCAACGAATGAGATACCGAAACCCTCTAATGTCTCATCTCCTTCGGTTATTATATTAGGCATAACGTAGATATCACACAAATTATAGTATTTAGGCAATTCTTCATCGCTGACAAAACCAACAAAAATTACCTTCTCCTCCAGCCCTTTTTCTTTTACTAACCTTTTCAAATAAACTTCCTCTTCACCCGTTCCAACGATTAAATAAATAACCTCAGGACATGCATCCAATATTTTAGGTAGCGACTGAATAACCACCTCTACGCCTTTTCTCTTCACCAGCCTTGCAACTGTAAGTAACACCTTCTTACCCTCGAGCCCGTACCTCTTCTTTAATAAAAAACAATCTATCCCCGGCCTGAACTTTTCCGTATCAACTCCAGGAGTAATCTTAATGATTTTGCTCGTATCTATTCCAAACTTTTCTACTTCTTTACTGGAATATCCGCTATTCGTAATAACGTAGCTTGCATTTCTAACAACCATTTTAATTATACCCATAAATATTTTATTGCGCTTATACTTGTCAAATTCTCCTCCGTAATAAAATACGCAATAGGGTAGGTGAAAAAACTTTTTAAATCCCAATCCGATAACTCCTATACTTACCGGGACAGCGCAAATAAGCGTATTTATTCTTTCGCGCGTTAACAAAAGAGGTAAATAAAATAATAGAATCAATGATCTAATCGCGGGTGAGGAAAACCAATTGATATAACGAAATACCTTAACTCTGCCACTATTATCGATGGCCTCTGCCCCCTTAACCCTCGGTGCTAAAATAAAATTATCAGCACTAGGCAAAAATCTCCAGGTATTGTAAAAAAAACTACCTATGCCGCTTACAATCGGAGGAAAATCATAGGTAACCAAAAGCGTTCTCTTGTTCATTCTAATCAAACCTAACTTTTCTTCAATCTGTTGATTTAAATTTCAACCACCTGTAAGACTTCATCTGTCGAAATTAACTCCATACATTTATGTCTGTGACAAACAGGCCTGCTGCAAGAGCTGCAAGAAAGTCCTTTCCTAAGCACAATATAGTTATCCTCCATAGGCAGCCAGAGATAAGGATGCGTCGGCCCCATCGTCGATACTATAGGCATCCTAAAGCTCGCAGCAATATGCAAAGGCCCTGAATTATTACAAACCAGTATATCAAAATGTGCGATAATCGCAACAAGCCTATTTTAAGAAATACCTAAGGCTAAAATTGGCTTTATCTTCATTAATGCAACAATCTTATCAGCCAGGTCTTTATGCTAGAATGCCCCAAAATCAATATTTTTACCTTATGTTTTTGAGCAATCTTACCGGCTAATTCAGCAACCCTCTCTAATATCCAACGCTGGCTTGGAAATTGCCCCCCCCGGATGTATACCGACAAGCGTATCGCTTTTAGCTAAGCCTTCTTGCTCAAGAATTTGATCGATCTTACGGGCTTCAAGGCTATTTACAAACAAATCTATTTTCTTATCTCTAACCTCCGCTCCGATTGCTTCTACAATTTCTATACCATACTCCATCTCGTATTTATCACCCATATCACTCTATTTTATGTTTATATCAAAGAAACTACCTCTTGCGCTAGCATTACTTTTTGCCTTAAGGTACGGATTAATTATAGCTAAAAACAGCCTAATCTTCTGAGCTCCCCATCATGAAACAAGAGTGCGCATATTCACTGCTAAATCATAAGATTATTTTCTTAATCCTAGCAGCGTCTTTAAATCTTTTAAGAAATTTCTAACCCCCCGTACAAAAAAATGAGCATTTTTCTATATAAAGCAAGCCCCTTGTCAAAAAATGGGCTCTCTTTATAGCCAACATGGAGATTTGAGATCCGGAAAAACATGTTTTCATTCCTCCTAAAGCCGGAGTAGATAAAAGTATATCGCCGATACTGCCGAGATTAATTATCAGAATCTTCTTGTATACATCTTTCATAGTATTAAATTTACATATAAACTGTCTTAAGTATTCATAGCTTTAATAAAAACCGGATCACCTTTTCCTACAAAAGTTGCAAAAAAATCTTTTTTATTATATAAGTGCCGGAAGATAAACAGAATAAAAATAAGTCTCAATACTCCTCTATCCAGAGATATCTTGTTGCAGTATTCTTTAATGCAGTCGCTGGCAAACCTAGAGAACCAGCCATTTCCGTAGAAAGTATTTATAAAGTCGTCCTGATCCGGAAGTATATTATAAATGTTGGCAAAAAATGATTTTAGGTTAATTCTTTTCCTGGCTGATCTTCCTGGGTTTGAAAGTAGGGATTGAGAAAACACTAAAAAATTTAACAGATCTACAAGCGGCGAACCTCTTAAAACTGAATATTGCCAATCTAAAACAAATAAAGCTTTGCCAGTTTTATCGCAAAACATATTATAAGGCGAGAAATCACTGTGCTGCGTTACTAATGGGACCTTCAAATTATTTAACTGCATTAATTCCCTAATAAACTGGTTTTCCTGATCTGTTAAATTATGTAAACTACCGAATGACTCTATTATTTTCATAACCCATCCCGCTGATAAGAAATTATCGATTGAAACATTTTCTAAGAATGAGACGCGATGTAGCTCCGAAATCCATTCGGTTGTGCTACGTAAAACATTGCAGATCTCTTTGCGTTTATTTCTTTTAGAATACATAAAATTAACCAAAGGAATCCCTTTACAAGCTTCTTCAACGAATAAATAATGCCCATTAACCACGCCGCTATAAAGCGGGAGAGGAAAAGTTTTATGTAAAATCCCGGCATTGAATCTGCTAATACCAGTTAAAATGTCCCACTCTTTTTTTATATGCTCAATTTTTATCTCGTCTTGACTGACTTTTAATACATACTTCGGTTGCTTATTCCCCTTAATGAATACAAACAGTATATCGCTCATTCTGCTTGAGAAAAATAAGAAACTTACATCTTGGATATCAATATCTACTTCGCAGTCTTTACGATAGAGATCAACAATAATCTTGGCTAATTCATTCTTCATCTTAATTCTTACCCTAGCATTTATTTCTTAGCAATTATAAGATAGTCAGGCACAAAAAGCTTAAAAATATTCCTAAGAAAAGGACTAAATAACATTTTAACAAGAACAAAAAATATCCGGAATAAAGCTGGTGAGAATATTATTCTGAAATTAATCAATCTGAAGAAATAATCTATATCGTTAATTCTATCTTTATCCAAGGCAACAATATGTTTAAATTTTATATAGCCTGGGGCAGGCAGAAAAAAAGATACACTCTTAAACCCTGACTTAGATAGCAATTCCCTGTAACCAGGCATGGAATAAATATAGGTTCTATATTCCTTCTTTTTTAATAATTTCGAATAAAGATTTGCTATTTTCTTTGGCATTAAAGTAGCGAAACGCAACCTGCTATGCGGGTCTTTAACCCCAAGAAAATAAAAAAAAGAGAGCTTGTTTTCGATGCCTATGTAAAGAGATCCTCCGGGCCTTAATACCCTTTGCGCCTCTTTTAATCCTTTTTCCTGCGCAATATCTGGCTTAAGCCTTAAGTCGGAACAACCTAGCCACTCTAAGACCCCGTTAAAAATAACTAGGTCAAAGTAATTATCCGGAAATGGCAAATTGAGAGCGTCTGCGCAAACCGGAAATAGATTACCTTCTCTATCCTGCTCTGCTCTGATGCGTATGAAATTTACCCTTTCCCAGACCGGCTCTAAGGCATAGACTGCTTCACAGTTTTTCGCAAAAGAAAAGGCGAGAGCCCCCCAACCGCTTCCGACATCGAGAACTTTACCGGAGATATCGGATTCAATAAAATATTTCCAGCCAACCCTATCTTTATCTGATATGAATTCCTGCAAACCAGCAGGAAGGGATTTTCTCATTGCTTCCCGCCAACCTAAATCTTGCGCCAAAATATTAAATCGAATTGCTTCGGCCTTAGGTATTTCCGCCCAATAAGGCAATTCATTCTTTATAAAAACAGGGATACCCTGCTTAACGGGCCAACGAGAAGAGCACCGCAGGCAAAAATATGCGTTATCCTGAAGCGATAGGTCTCCTCTACAATCTGGACAGTAAAAAAATGGTTTACTCATATACATCCTTAACTGACTTTAGCATTTTCTATTTTACTTATCTGGTTCTCAACCCCACTCAAAACTTCATCTACAGTAATTAACTTCATGCAATCATGCCTGGCGCATACAGGCCTGTTACAAGGGCTACAGGCTAATTCTTTTCTTAGTACGATATGGTTATCTCCTTTAGGTGACCAGAGTTGCGGGTGCGTCGGACCCATCGTCGATACAGTCGGTATTTCTAAGGCGGCTGCAATATGCAACAACCCTGAATTATTACAAACCAGTATATCAAAATGTGCGATAATTGCGGCGAGTTTATTCAAAGAAAGACCTACAGTTAAAATTGGCTTTATCTTCATTAATGAACTGAGCTTGTCAACCAGCTCTTTTTCGTTGGAATTTCCCAAGATTAATATCTTTGCCCTATGTTTTTGGTAAATTTCATCGGCTAATGCAGCAAACCGGCCTAATATCCAATGCTGGCTAGGAAATTGCCCACCCGGATGTATGCCAATTATCAAGTCATCACTTTTTATCCCCCGAACACGTAAAAACTCTTCGGCAAATTCTTTATCTTCCCGAGAAAACAAGATACACGAATCCGAAGTAGGAATTTTCTCTTGAGACACACCTAAAACACTTCCCAAGAACTTAACTAATTCTAGGGTATGTTCACCAAGTCTCTGCTCCTTGCGGCTTGGACGCAGACTGAGATTAAACAATCTCCCCCTACCGGCTATATCAAAACCTAATCTTAATCTTGCCCCACTAAAAAAACAAAGCCAGGCAGTCTTAAGCGGATAGTCGATTAACAAATCTACTGCGAGGTAAAAATGCTTCCTACGCAAAATTGCAATCGAATTCAAGAAACCGTTATAGGATATACGCTCATCAATCCAGGGTGTATTCTTTAAGAGAGGCATTAGCTGAGGCCTAACCATAACCGCAAGGCGGCTGCGCGGAAAGATCTCTTTTAAGGCCTTGATCGCCGGAAAAGAAACCACCAGATCCCCTATCCTGTCGATTCTAATAACTACAATTGAAAGAACATCCTCCTGTCTGATAATTGCTGCCTTTCTGGTTCGGAATACAAGCGTTAGAGTCAAGCTTCTTAGGGAAAAATATAAGTTTTTAAGAGCGCTCTTAAACCATGACGACTTGGTCGAATAAAATGATCTTTCTCTAGACGTCTTATTTTGATCTATCATATTTTTGCATTAATTCATGGTAAATTACTTCAGTCTTCTTGACATTATCTTCAATTCTAAAGCTCTCCTGAATTATCCTTACCCCATTACTCCCCATTTTCTTTGCCAGATCCTTATTTTCAATTAAAAATAAAAGCTTTTCTGCCAACTCATTAGAATCATGCGGCTTAAACAAAATCCCCGAAACGCCGTCTTTAACCATCTCCGGGCTACCCCCGGAATCAGTGGCTATCACAGGCTTACCTGATGCCATAGCCTCAAGAATTACCCTGCCGCATGCCTCTGCTTCGGTAGCCAACACAAAGATGTCCATTGACGCATAAGCCTTAGGCATATCGCTCCTAAGCCCGGTGAAGATTACTCTGTCTTCAATACCTAGCTCTTTTATCAGCCTTTTAAGGTAATCTTCTCTTGGTTTATCTTCATTAAAAACTGAACTCCCAACTACCAAGAATCGTAAATTCTCCCTAAAAACGTTTTTCTTATTAAGTATGATTTTTGCGGCTTGGAAGAAAGTTTCATGGCCTTTCATAAAGTTAAACCTAGAGGCAATCCCGATAACAAATTCATCATCCTTAATGCCAAACTCATTACGTATACTTTTACCATCTATGACGGAATTAAATTTATCTGTATCAACCCCGTTATGGATTACCGCTACCTTACATGGAAGGCTTTTTCTTCTTAGAAAACGCCTGGCTATAGCGAAAGAATTACAAATAATCTTATCCGGCATAAAAGATAGCAACCTATCCAGATCGATCTTTTCATCAGTAATTAAGTTCCTCTGATGCCAGATAATAGGTATTTTCTTAAGCTTCGCGGCTATGGCTCCATAAATATGAGTACGAATGCTATTTGAATGAATAATATCAATTCCTTTTTTATTGATCAGCTGAAAAATGTGCTTAATGCTCTTTAAGACACCACGTAATTCTCTTATCTTAGGAAATGAAATAAAATTAACCTCTACGCCTAATTTCTTTAGTTCTGTGCATAGTGGTCCATCTTTGGGTAAGATAAATATCGGATTAAACTCCAAGCGGCTCAGCTTAGCTGTTAAGTTAATCAGGCTATTCTCCGCCCCTGCTACTTCAGATGCTTCATGCAAGTACAAAATATTAATTTTACTCATTAGTTAATACTCGTGTACATATTTTTTACGGTCTCCAGAAGCTTTGTCACGCGATTTGCGTAAGTATGCTCTTTATGCGCCCTCTGATAGCCTCTTTCGGCTATGTTTATCCGTTCATCGGGATGCTTTAGATAATAAGAAACCTGGTTCTTTAACTCATTTACATCTCCATAGGTGATAATTTCTTCACCAATCTTATAAAAATCGCTCACTTGAGAAACATAGTTTGTTAATAAAAATGCTCCTGATGCAGGGACCTCAAATAATCGCGGGGTAACATTATAGATTTCTTTCTCTCTTCCGAAAAGCGAATGAACATCAAGTATTATTTTAGAAGAGTTATAGATCTTAACTGCTTCCTCTGCATATACATCTTTCTTTTGGTAACAACTATTTAAGCAAGCAGATTTACGGCTCCAGCGCCCCCAAATCTTGAGGTTAAACCCGCTTAATTCTTCTAATATCTTTTCGCGTTCCGGGGTTACTGTCCCAACGAAAGCAACATCACTGCCGTATATCCTAGCTTCTTTATCCGATAAAACTACGCGCTTGTGCACCAAGGGTTCACAGGCCAAAGGCAGGGTAGCGACTTTATTAAAGTCTGCTTTTATTCGCTTTAACACACCGAGAGAATCCACTATAAACAAATAATCGTAACAAGGCAGCACTGATCTCACTAAACTTTCTCTATGCGGAGAGATTAAGGTATCGTAAAACCAGTTAACTGTAAATGTGCCTGATACATTCTTTATCTTAATCAGGGTATCAAGAGATATGTTCTCACCGCAAAGTACCAGTAATATATCCGGCTTGAATTTTACAGAACGATCCAGCAGCATTCGGTTGACCTTATCATCTATTACCAATTTTACCGCTGGTAATTCGCGCAAAGAAGGCAGGAAAGGAAGAGCAGATCTGACTGCCGATTTTAAGCGCTGCATTAATGTGCTCTTTGCATAAAACTCTTTCCGGAAATCAAAAACCGATACTTCATTTCCTTGAGCCTGGAGTGCCGCCTTACAATAAGAACCGATTACGCCCAATACTGTTTTATCCTGAGGTGTAGCTAAAATGATTCTCATGTTAAATCAACCTAATTGCTTAATTACTCTTGCCGGAACACCTACCGCCAGTGAATGAGGAGGTATATCTTTAGTAACAACCGCCCCCGCCCCAATTACAGACATCGCGCCAATTGTAACTCCGTCTAAAATAACGGCATTTGCTCCAATCCAAACACTATTTTCTATCTTAATCCCCTGACCCTGCATATCCTTGCTAAAATATGGGGTTCCCAATTTCTCAATCCTGTGCTCCGATGCCACTATAGCTACATGGGAAGCAATATGAACATCGTCTCCTATATTTATCCCTCCGAGACCATTAAGTACGACATAATCATTAACAGTACACCTCTTACCCAGCTTGATTGTTCCGCCATTTGCCTTAAGAAGCGCAAAAGGGAGAATCGTAGTATAGTCTCCAATCTCTACCCGGGAATTCTTTCCGTTTGCATAAAGCCTTGCACGCTTTTCTAAAACAGCTCCTTCGCCCAATACGATACACCTAGGATTCTTCAAATCCGTCGATATAGACACATACGCGCCATCCCTAGAACTACCAATCCCCTTAAACATACAAAAACATTTTTTTATCTTTAATTTAATATATTTTCTCAAACCTCCGCTCTTCATTAAGACCTCCGCAGGATTAACTTATTTAAATAAATGTTTAAAAAATCCGATATTTTTACTCTGTCAAAATTATCCATCCCCCACCTCCATACCATAAAAACATAAAGGATAAAAACACAAATGATAAGACTGATGGTTAACGGACTTAATAAAGGTAGTCTAAGGCTCTCAAGCCACCAAAACAACAGGCCGGAAAATAGTATTGGCGACAGGGCTCGGCGAAGAATATTCGCATACCAAACAAAGATATTTTCTCCTAATAAATCACAGGAAGCTTTATGTAAAAGTAGCATGTCTAATAAAACACGTAGAAACCAAGCCAGAGCTGCTCCAGTTGTGCCAAATTTATAAATTAAAATAAGAGCTAAAGGTATATACAATACGGTTTCAAAAACGTGGAATATAGCTGGTAAATGCGGCCTGTCCATCCCCTGAAGCGCATTCATCGAAGGAGCGGCGCAAGCGTTAATTAGTCCGGCGAAAGCTAAAATAACTAGGGCCTTAGTAGAATTATTTGCAAAATCACTGCCTAACCATACCTTAAGAAAATCCTTACCGAAGTATAAAAAGAACAACGCGAAGAATGAGTATAAAAAAATTATATACAGGGTACTTCTAAAATGCAGGTCTTTATTTACTTCGCTTTTTTTGGCTTCATAAGAATCCTGCAAAGAGCTGAAAGCAGGAAATAATACAGCTGAAAAAGATGACCTTATCATAGTCAACCTATCTACCAGCGAAAATGGTACGGAATAATAAGCAAGGCTGGCTACGGAGCGCATTGAGGTCAAAATAATTTTCTCGATATTGAGTAATATCGGGTTGACCACGGAAGAGACGGTAACAAAGCTTCCAAACTTGAATAGCTTAATTAACGCTTTCCCATCCCAAAACGGATTCCTTAGAAACGGATAGATCTTTTTTGTATTTAGCCAATAGACATACACAGCTACGGCACTAACTACTAGGTTTGAGATAATCATTCCTTTTATTGAAAAACCCATTTTTAAGATAGCGACTGCCGTGAGGGCCTGAAGCGTGCCGAATAGAACACTTACGCGATTTAGTGTATCGAATCTTCCCGCTGCCTGAATTGCCCCAGCTACCGCACTTTGGATCAAAGCAATCAGGAATCCAAACGATCCCGCTTTTAAAACAAAGATACAAGTTTCTTTTAACTCCTGGGGCATTTTTAAAAACCTCCCCACTAAGAACGGAGCAGACAAAAAGATTATTCCCATCCCTACCAGCCCCAAAAAGATATTGGTGAATAGGCATACCCAGAATATACTCCTTATTTTTTCTTCTTCTTTAGCCGCGAGATATTGAGATATGTATTTTATTGAAGCCGCTCCCAGACCCAGCTGGAGAAAGGAAAAATATCCTATAATTACGCTGACAAAAGCATAAATGCCGTATAGATTTACCCCCAAGGTACGAATGATAAATGGCGTGGAAAAGAAAACGACAAGAAATAAACACCCCTGCCCGAACAAATTCCAGGTAGTATTTCTAATCATTGCATGGGAAAAGCTTAATTTTTCTTTTTCTTCTGACATTGATTATTATACACTAACTTTCTTCTCTAAAGCTAAAGGTAAAGCAGCAATTAGAGCTACTATAAACCAGAATGGCTCCATAATCCGTATCAAAATAAAAGTATTTGCGCTCAAAGCATGTACTAATAACCCAATAAAGCCGGCCAAAAAACCCCTGATTAACCCCTGAGAGAAATTATCCTTTTTTAATAAAATTAAGTTTTTTCTGCAAATACCAAAAATAGCCAAGATAATCCAAAAAAAAGCCAACAAACCGAATAAACCATTCTCTGCTAATACCGAAAAATATTGTCCATCTATAAAGGTCGAAGCGGTGCCGGTCCCTAAAAACGGGTGCAAAGGATACCTCTTCTCCAACACATCTTTGTAGCTGGTGACTCTTTCCCTAGCCGAACCATCAATCTCAATAGAAACATCTCCAACTGAATATTTCTTACCAACAAAAGTAGCTGAAATTCTATTTTTTACCTGGACCGGTAAATTATACGACAATAGCATCGTAAGAATAACGATGACCGGTAGTAGAAAAACAATCTTTTTTCTAGCGATTAATAACGTAGCCACGCACATTGTCAAGAAACCCATATACCCGGAACGCGATAACGTATAGCAAAGCGGATAAATACCCAATAGGAATAATGCTAGATAGGTTAACTTAAGTCTATACTTATTCTCATAAAGAAAACCCCCCAGGGCAAGCGACATTAAGAGCATTAAATATGCTGATAATGTGTTTGGCTCTCCTGGCTTGCCCTCAAAAGGCGCGGTTATCCTAAATGCGCCTGATTCTGCCGAAGGCAAAAAAGTAAAAATCTGCATATAGCCATAAACGCATACTGCCAGATACGTAAACATAAGAAAACTGTAGAAGAGTTTAAGCTGCTTCTCTGTCTTTATGTTGTTGAGTACGAAAAAATAAACACAGAAATATTCCAAGTACTTTAAGATGAAAAATGCCCCTGAAAGAATGCGATTTTGCGCAATACCGTTGTAAAAAGCACTAATCGAAGAAAGAATACAGATAAAAATATATGTCCAAATGGGAAGATTAATCGAGGTATGTCTCAAGAGGCCTAATTGCTTATTAACCGCCATTTTGAATAACCAAATAATAAAAATAAGGATTATGAAGATATCATCAAAACGTATAATTATCCCTCTTGAGACGGTTGCCCCAACGCTTATTTCCGGAGAAAAAAGCATAGCAAGAATCAAGATAGCAATGGGAAGTTCTACGCTTATCATCATTACTAAGATCAAAGCCGCAAGTAACAGCGAAATGGTAAGCAAGCTTAAAGCAGGTGGCAGAGGGGAGTTTAAAGCCATTAAAACCATAACAACTAAAAAAATGATAAAAATTAATAACTTTATAGTGTTCATTCTTTACATAAGAGCTTATTTAAAGTTCTTTTTGCTATTAAATTTTAGGGCCTCGTTAATGTACCGATTCAATAATTCTTTATCCTGCTCGGATAATCCCTCAAATTCGATTCCTAACAGATACTGCTTACTCCTAGCTATCAAGTTTACCCAAACAACCTTTCCCTTAGTTTTCAAAAGATATCCCTCGGGCAAAAATAATATCTCTAATTCTAAGAAACTGTTCTTTGTTACTGAAATTCCGGTAGCAAAAGATACGCCCCCAACGCTAATATTCTTTAAATTGGTTACCACATTCTCAGACATACCATCTTTGAGGTGATACTTAACCAGAAGGCGAGCCTTTAACCTTTTGTGTACCCTTTTATCTGTAGGATCAGACTTTTTAAAGAACATTTTTCCTCCTTCTAGGGTATATAAATCTTATTTGCAAGGCGTGGAAGGTTTTTAACGGTAAAAGATACGCAGCTAATTGACCAAAATCTAGAAATTCATTATCTTTTAACAAATCGGAATCCCGGATTAAAAAAGGCCTTAGTCCTCAGAAAGCCTATTTCTACTTTTTTTATGCTTATGAGTATGCTGGCCATCTTTTTTTTCAGATTCATATTGATAATAATTATAGTAGTAGCTTTCTTTTTCCATATTGATCCTGTTTAATACTACTCCTGTAATTTTCGCACTTGCGTTCAACAGTTTCTTCTTTACATCCACGACTATCCCGCACGGAGTCTTACCGCTTCGGATCACAAAAATGACACCATCGACCAAGTGGGATAAAATAAGCGAATCGGTGACCGAAAGAATCGGAGCCGAATCAATAATAACACGGAAATAACTATTTTTTGCTTCTTCAATAAACCTTTTCATCACCTCCGACTCAAGAAGCTCAACGGGATTATTCGGAAGCTTACCGCAGGTAACTACTGATAAATTATCCACAATTGTATTTTGAATAACCTGCTCCAACTTAGCTGATTTAGATAAATAATCGGTGAGTCCGACTCCATTATCGACTTCTAAAATTTTATGTAGGGTCGGCCTGCGTAAATCACAATCAACTAATAAAACTTTTTCATTAGCACTGGCCATAGCAATAGCTATATTCACGGCGCTAAAGCTCTTTCCTTCTTGAGGAAAGCTTGATGAAATTAAAAAGGCAAGCGGCTTAGGTTGGCCGGAGAAGATAAAGTTAATATTCGCACGGATGCTACGCAGGGCTTCCGAGGCGCTTGACTGGGAATCCGAATAAATAATCAGCCGGTTCTCAGCAATATTATTGTTAAAATTTAATGCGGGGATGAATCCCAGGAATGGTAATCCCAGATAATTATCTATATCTTCGCTGGTTCTCACAGAAAGGTCAATTCTTTCTAGAGAAAATGCCAGCGCGATGCCCCCGGAAATACCAAAGAATAAAGCCAAAATTATATCTCTTAATTTCTTAGGTTTTATCGGCCTAGAAGGAACTTCTGCCTTATCTAATACAGTTATACTGCTTATGAGAAACTCGCTGCCTAAATCTACCTCCTTCATCTTTTGCACCAAATCAGTATAAAGCTCGCGATCTGCATTTACTTCTCTTTGTAAATCTTCCAACTTTACCGTCTTATCGTTAATCTCCCAACTAAGTTTTTTTTCTTCCTCTAAGGCCTTACTTAATCCCTCTTCGCGCGAGGCAGATGTTTCATATTCAGATTTAATCCCTTCTATAGCCTTAATAATCTGCTGCCTGATTCTTCCCCTTAAATTACTGAGTTCCGTTTTAAGCTGAACCATTATCGGATGATCTTCAGTAAATTTCTGAAGATTTTCTGTATAAATTGCTTCTTTCTTAAAATAATCTGATTTGAGTTCTTGGATACCCGGGTTATCTTTAACTAAAGGCAATTCTTCCAGGCTCACCCCATCATTAATCAAACGCTGATATTTGTTATAAAGCGCTTCCAACTCTAGCCTTTTAGACCTTGCCTCTGTCAAATCCGCATTTAAATTAGAGATCCTTTTTATCTGATCTTGTTTTTCTTCCTCAAAAGAGGTTATCTTGTTTTCTGCCCCATATTTCTGAAGCTCCAATTCTGATTCTTCTAGTTTCTTCCTAAGTTCATCTCTACGCTGTTGAAGCATACCTAAGGCCTTGTCCGAAACAGCGGATTTTTCTTTTAAAACAAATTTAATATACTCATTGGTATAATTATTGGCTACATCTGCAGCAAGAATGGGGTCTGTTGATTCTATTGATAATTTAACTACATAAGTCTTTCTGGGGTTTTCCGCATTCATCATCTTCTGAAGCACTTCCGTGGAATTACAATTACTGGGTAATTTAGCCCGATTAGCAAAATCCATAACATCAACAACCCTTTTGGCCAAAATACTGCTTTTTAATATAGATATTTGGGTTAGGAGAAACTCGAAATCATACTGGGAATCTGCGCCGTAAGAAGAGGGCTGCCCACTTACAGCGTCTTGAAGAGTACTAGCCCTAGGCGTCTTCTTCTGAATTAGAATTTTGGTCTCAGCTCTGTATATCGGCTTGGCGATAAATGAGTGTAAAACTGCGAGGGAAGTAAAAAGTGCGGCAATTAAGAGTATTTGGTTTTTTCTTTTATTTAATATTCGCAGATAAAGAGCTATATCTATCTGCTGTTCAAGGTTTTCTATTATTTCGGCTGGCAACTTTATATCCTCTTTTGATTAAGTATCATTCTTGAGTAGGCCAACGCAAGAGCTATATTTAATTATACCTTAAAATATCAAAAAATGAATATTTTTTTGAACTTTATGACTAAATTTAATCCTTTGCGTTAAGGCCTATAATGTGGACTTAAGCGGCTTAAGCTCAGATTAAACAAGGTTATTTACTAAAACTATTTTATATGAGGGATTAAATGAACAATGGGCATAGACGTATGAAAGGAATGAACCTATTGGATAGATTAAAACTATATATTAAAACGACCAGTTAACGAATACCATACCCTCCATGGGATCACAATTGCCATTATAGTTAATAAGGCCAATCTGTACGCCATTGAGAGAATCACTGCCGTTAAAGAATCCTACTTGAAGACCATTCATCTGCTTTGCATAATTCCACAATAAACCTAACTGTAGGCCGGTCATCGAAGAACCAACGTAGTTGACAACACCGGTTTGAAGACCTGAACAATCGCCTTTGGTAAGGTTTACAACTGCATCCTGCCAACCGACAAACCGATTATCCGCATAGTTAATCACGCCACCTTGGTAACCATGAAAGAAGCCCCAGTTCCAATTCCCGATTCCTAGCTCGACACCAGTAGCATCGCCCTTAACAATATTAACCGCGCCAATATCTAAACCCACAAAACGCTTTCCTGTATAATTTATAAGACTATTACGCCAGCCGTATGAAACGCCATCGGTCCAATTCACTGCTCCCAATTCAACGCCTTTCATATCGCCACTAGTATTATTCCATCCGGTAGATAGAGTAATCCCGGACATATTTTTATTATCACCATAAATCAAATTAAATCTTAAGCCACCAATAGAATCTTTTGCACGAAATATCTGAATAGGGCTGAAAATACTAAACTGGACTGGTTTTCTTCCTTCTGCAAAAACCAAACCCGTTGCACAAAAAAGAAAAACTAAAAAAATCCCTAGAATTTTCTTAACCACACCCCCTCCTTTTTATTAATGAGACCACAACTTATGGGGCCAAGCGTTCATAAGTTGATCGACCGAATTAATGATTTAGGTAAGAATTGCCTAGACCATAATCCCATACTGAATATACTCATTATATATACTATGGAGTTAGAGTCAATGTTTTTTCTATTTTAGTTAAGCAAGGATTGTTTCGCGCTTTTGTTCTAAAGCATATCCTTTAGGTTGTTGAATTGGGTTTAAATTTATGTGTTTTATAAGCCCAAATATCCAAAGGTTAAGGCTGCGTTCATTCTTAAAGTAACCCTGTATCT
>JAPLLW010000021.1 GCA_026387355.1 Candidatus Omnitrophota bacterium | reverse complement strand
TTCCCATCTGGCCTTCCTAAATGGCTAATTAGTACCAGCTTTTTCACTCCATGTTCCAAGATATATTTAATAGTAGGTAAAGTTGCGCGAATGCGGGTATCATCGGTGATATTTAAGCTTGCGTCTTGAGGTACATTAAAATCCGCACGCATTAATACGGTTTTATTCCTAAAATCGATGTCTTTTATGGTTAATTTCGGCATTTTGCTAACTCCTTGTTCTGTGAAAATTATGAATCCCTAATATATATTAAATCTCTCCCCCTGTCAACCCCTTTTAGGACCACCCTTAATTTGCTGCCTTTCTTCAACTACCTCTCCTTCTATATCAACCACATTGCTACGTCTTATGGTTGCAGCACCTCAAAATAGGCGCCTGGTAAAAATATAAGAACTAACCATTAGCAATAGGACCAAAATCGCCTCTATGATCAACCAATGCTTTACGCTAAAAAACAAGCGGCCAAAAAACAAATTTGACAATATGAGTGCCGGCAATAAACACCCATTATATCTTATAACCATGCTTAAAACTTCTCCCAATGCAACATTTCCTTAAGCGACTTTTTGTCAACCAGCTTAAAACTATTCTTATCTTCCGGATAACCCAAACTAATCAAGCTTACTAATTTAAATTCAACAGGCACTCCGAGTATCTTAATTACTTCATCGCAATATGGCTTCTTGTCTCCGGCAATCCAGCACGAACCGATTCCGTAGGCACAAGCAGCATTTAAAATATTAACTGTAGCGGCGCAACCATCTTCAAGATAATATTTAGTATCTGAAGAGAATACCGCGATACATGCTGTTGCGTTAGCAAGAAATCTACAGTTGTCTCCTAATTCACCGAACTTCTTTAAAATTTCGGACTTTGTAACTACCACAAACTCCCATGGCTGCACATTTCTTGCTGTAGGAGAAAACCTGGCTACATCAATTAGTTTCTCAAGTATCTCTTTAGGAATCGGGTTAGCCTGATAAACCCTAACGCTACGCCTTAATTTAAGTGTATTTATTGCATCCATCTAGTCCTCCTTATTACTTATCTATTAATAAAGACCACCTGGATAAATGCCATAAATGGGGTCAGAATTAATTCTGACCCCATTTATGGCCACATTTATCAAAGTGCCCCTAAGAAAAGCTGGAGCGGATTGAATCGGGGATTGCCTTAGGTTTTAGATTCTTATCCACACAAACAAGTATTGTCTTTGCTTTACTAATTAAAAGATTATTCTGGTTATAGATTTCATTCTCAAATACAATCTTTACTGCTGACATCTCGACAACTTTGGAATTTATGTCAAGCACATCTCCATATACACTCGGGGCCTTATAATCTATCTCCTGACGCGCAACCACAAACATCGTCCCGGAATCAGCAAGCTCTTTTATGGAGAACCCCTTCTCTGTGAAAAACTCCGTGCGCGCCTCCTCTAAAAACTTAAGATAATTTGCGTAATAAACCACCCCTCCGCAATCAGTCTCATGATAATATATCTTTTTCTTCATATTCTCCTCTAAAATAATTCTATTTAATAAATACTATCCACGCCTTATAAGCCAAGGCCGATATAATTGCCGAACAGGGAATGGTGATAATCCAAGCCCAGACAATTCTGCCGGCAACTCCCCACTTTACAGCGCTCATGCGTTTAAGTGCACCTATACCCATGATAGACCCTGTGATCGTATGCGTAGTGCTCACCGGAATACCAAACGCAGATGAAATAAAAAGCATGATCGCAGCACCTGTCTCTGCGCAAAATCCATCAACCGGCTTAAGCTTAGCGACTTTCTGCCCCATTGTCTTAACAATGCGCCATCCGCCGAACATCGTACCTAATGCAATGGCTGCCTGACAAGCAATCACCACCCAGAAAGGAATATGGAATTTACCCCCCAATAGCCCTGCGCTAAAAAGAAGGCTAGCGATTATACCCATGGTCTTTTGGGCATCATTACCGCCATGCCCCAAGCTATATAATGCCGCAGAGATCAATTGTCCTTTTCTGAAAATATGGTCTACCTTAGAAGGTATGCTCTTTCGAAAACTCCAATATACAATAATACCCAAAGTAAATCCTAAAATAAGACCGGCTACAGGAGAGATAAATATAAAACTCACTGTTTTAATGATGCCACTCCAAATTAGCGATTTTGTTCCTGATTTAACCAAAGCTGCACCGATCATACCACCAATAAGCGCATGTGAAGAACTGGTAGGCAGAGCAAAATACCAAGTAATAATATTCCAGCTGCAAGCACCTATTAAAGTACCAAAAATTATTCCATTATCTACAATCGCAATATCAATAATACCTTTACCGATTGTATTAGCGACATGCAACCCGAAGAAAAGAAACGCTATAAAATTAAAGAAAGCAGCCCAGAGGACTGCCAGGCGCGGGGAGAGAACGCGGGTAGAAACTATAGTAGCGATAGAGTTTGCTGAATCGTGAAAACCGTTTAAGAAATCAAACGTTAACGCAAGAAATATCAGAAAAATTATACCTATAGTCATATATTTTAAGCCTGCTTTACCAAAATAGAGCTTACCACATGCGCCACATCTTCACAAATATCAAGCACTGTCTCGCAATCCTGATAAATCTCTTTCCATTTTATTACCGCAATAGGGTCCTTCTCTGTATCAAATAGCTTGGCAAGCATAGTATCGCGCATTGAATCTCCAACGTTCTCAAGACGGTTTATTTCAACGCATGCATCCTTAACAATTTTTAAATTCTTCACATTGCGCATCCCTTTTACCGCGCATAATATACCCTGCGCGGATTCTTCAATTACAAGTGAGAAATCAACGAGATTTTTATTAACACCCGTAAGCTTATAAATAGCAAGCCTGCTGATAATGGTATTTATCATATCGATCACATCATCCAATTCCTTGGCTAAAGAAAAAATGTCTTCCCGGTCAAATGGAGTAATAAAAGTCTTGTTTAGCTGATCCATAATTGTGTGCGCCGCCTCATCCCCCTGGTGCTCGATTAAGCGCATCTTATTCATCGCCTCCTCATCAATTTCGCCCTTAGCGGTAAGCTCCTTAAAAAACTTTGCTGCCTCAACCGCGTAGCTTGCCTGCTTTTCAAACAGATCAAAGAAATTAAACTCCCTTGGTATAAAATTGAATAACATTTTCTTCTCCTTTAGTTTTATTTTGATTGGGTACTTATTTGGAAATCCAGAAATAATATTATACCAATAATTTATTTATTTTAAAGAAATTTTTTTAAGTTTTAGCTTTTTCAGCCCTTCAAACCAGATTAAGCTAACTACCCCACTAAATAAGGTGATTGCAATATCATCAAAATGTAAAAATGTAAAATGGAAGAGGTTGCGCAAAAACGGTACATAGATTACTAAAGCCAGTGCCGCCATTGCCCCGGAAACCACAAAACTTAAGGCCCGATTATTTGATTTGATTATCTTAAAAAAACCTTGCGACCAGGATAGATTAGTAATAATCAGCATAATATTTGCAAAAACAAGAGTTGAAAAAGCTAGGGTGCGCGCCTCAAGATCACCCTTTTTTATAAAAAGGGCAAAAATATAAACTGCAAAAACCACAGCTAATATACTTAAACCTTGGAGCAAACTAAAGGTAATAGACTTCTTATTAAACAAAGACTCAAACAAAGGCCGCGGCGGCCTATTCATAATGTTTTTTTCTTCCGGGCTTGACTCAAAAACAGTCGAGCATGCCGGGTCAATAATTAGCTCCAGAAAAGCAATATGCGCCGGTAACAACATTATCGGCAGGCCCAGCAAAACAGGTAAAAACGACATCCCTGCAATCGGCACATGCACGGCAAGAATGTAGGCCGCGGCTTTCTTTAAATTATCAAAAATCCGTCTTCCCATACGATTTGCATGCACAATGGAAGAGAAATCATCATTAAGCAAGACTAGCCCTGAGGCCTCGCGCGCAACATCAGTCCCTCTTTCACCCATAGCAATACCGATATTCGCTGATTTTAAAGCAGCAGCATCATTAACTCCGTCTCCGGTCATTGCCACAATCTCATTGTTTGCCTTTAGGGCATTCACAATGGCTAATTTTTGCTCAGGGACAACCCTGGCAAAAACATTAACCGTCTTAATCCTTTCCCTAAGCTGCAAATGATCCATGGCTTCAAGCTCAAGGCCGGTTATATATTGTTCTGGATTAATCAAACCTATCTGCTTAGCAATATGCACCGCTGTCCCGGGATAATCTCCGGTAATCATAATAACTTTAATCCCTGCCTGATGCGCTTCTTTAATCGATGAAGCAACTGTTAAGCGCACCGGATCAATAAAACCTAGGAGCCCTACAAATTCAAAAGCAAAATCATGTTGCGCTTGCGGCAGGTCAGTCTTTTTAAATAAAGCCTTAGCAACCCCTAAAATACGTAACCCCCTATTCGCCATATCCTCGATACAAGTCATCAACTCTTTATTCTGGCTCTGGCTAAAATGGCAAAGATCCGCAATCGCTTCAGGAGACCCTTTAGCAGCAATTACGTAATTCTTTTTATCGGGAGATTCCCAGACATGAGACAAAGCTAAAAGTTGCTTAGAAAGAATATACTCACGAACCAGATGCCAATTTTTATGAATATGCTCTGAATTTGCTAAAAATGATTCACCCACATGTTTTATCTCCCTCTCAATGGGATCAAAAGGATCCTTCTGGCTAGCGAGGATTGCATACTCCATAAGATCATGCACGTTTTCCGGCAACGCCTGCGTTTGTTTTAAATCAATATCAAAATTAACTCCTTTTACGCAAAGTGAAGTTAAGCGCATTGTATTTAAGGTAAGTGTTCCGGTTTTATCCGTACATAATACCGTAGCTGCGCCTAAGGTCTCTATCGCATGGGTGCGCCGGGTTAAAACCTGATACTTAGACATGCGCCATGCCCCTAAAGTAAGAAATATAATCAATACAACCGGAAATTCTTCGGGAAGCATAGCCATCCCTAAGGTTAAACCTGAAAGTACACCATGCAACCAACTCCCCCTGGTAAATCCATAAATTATCGTTACTAAAGTGCAAAGAATAATTCCGGCAATAGAAAAATTGCGCACAATCTTTGCGGTTTCTTTTTTTAATAAGCTATCTTCTTCCTTAATATCTCGGAGAGACTTACCAATCTTACCCATTTCAGTATTGATTCCAACTGAAACGACTCTAGCCACTCCCCTACCCTGGACCACAAGAGTTCCCGAATAAACAAACGGAAGATCATCCCCTCCCGGACGCTTTGATTTCTGGCTACCGTCCCATTCAGATTTACGCACCGGCATAGCTTCGCCGGTAAGCAAAGATTCGTTTACCGAAAGGTTAACGCTTGATAAAACCACTGCATCCGCCGGAACACGGTCTCCTTCCCTTAATATAATAATATCTTCTCTAACAACCTCACGCCCTGCAATCCTTCTTTGTAGGCCTCCCCTAATAACCAGTGCGCGCGGACTTGAGAGATCACGTAAGGCTTCAAGCGCTCGCTCAGTTTTACGCTCCTGATAGAAGGTAATCCCAACTACCACAAAAACAAAAGAGAGCAGAATTAACGCATCATTCGACTCTCCTAAAACTAAATAAATCAACCCGCAGCCGATCAATAAAAGCAGCATCGGCTCACGCACTACTTCAAAAAAGATAATAAATATATTCTTTTTCTTCTGCGAAGGAAGCTCATTATAGCCTTCCTGCTTAATTCTTAAAGAAGCCTCTTCCTCTTTAAGCCCTTTAATATTCTCTAAATCAAGCTTATTATCCATTTATCCTTTAATAATCAGAAACTTAGCTTTATCTTTGTCCCCAACACATTTGCATCTAACCAAACATCTGTCCCCTTAACGCTCTGAAGCATATAATAAATATCTGCTTTTAGGTTCTTGGTTAAATTCATAGTAAAACCTGCACAAAACCTGTTTTGGCTAAACTGCGTTGGCAGGCCCCCAAAGGTTAAAAATACCTCATCTGATACATACGGTTGAATCTCAATCTTAGTAAACTTCCAGGGTAGTTTCAAGTCGGTCTTGTTGCGGTAACGCCAGAAATCCCTCTTATGTTCATAATCGTTGAACTCCATACGGCTACGGTTAGAAAGCTTAAAACCTTTAACATCACCTGAGAATGTCATAGTTACATAAGGCTCATTAACCTGCTGCCATTTTGATCTATACAATTCGAAGATCTGCCTATAACCACCACCAACATTAAACCATTTCTTTAAATCATGGAAATACCCGATATCATAATGCTGGTAGAAAAACTCAGATGCATTATCACCCCAGCGGAATTCTTGCTCGAGCACGATCTTCGACTCTTTGTTTATCTTGTACTCTTCAGAATCGGTATTCCATATCTGGAAGTCATGGTCATCGTAGGCATAGGTCTTTGCTGCTAAAGCCAAGCTTAAGCCGATTATCACAAAAATTACTTTCTTCAACTCCTTACCCTCTAAATATTGTCTTTTGAATTTAATTATTCTACCAAAAAACTGTTCATAAAACAACAAACTAATTAAGTAAATAGGGATTGAGGCGGGTGATCCGCCATAAACCGTGGCGGGGCAGGACCCGCTGATTTATGGATTAAATTTTATATCTGCTAAGTCCGTAACGAACCTTGCCTTAAGCAACCCCTCTCTCCACTCGCCTTCCGGAGTAGAATCCCAGACAATACCACCGCCTATTCCCATCTCAGCTTTCTTATTTCGATTTAATATTGTACGGATGGGGACATTAAAAAATAAATCCTTATCCGGAGTAATATACCCAATTGCGCCTGTGTAAATCCTGCGCTCTTCTTTTTCAAGCTGATCAATAATCTTCATTGCGCGGATCTTCGGCGCACCAGTTACCGAACCAGAGGGGAATATTGAAGCAAATAAATTATAAATAGATATATCCTTATCCACTTCGCCAATCACGGTTGAGGTCATCTGATGCAAAGTTTTATATTTGGCAACTTCGAAAAGCTTTGGAGTCCTGATTTTTGAACCGGCCCTGCCTAAATCATTACGCAGTAAATCTGCAATCATCACATTCTCTGCCCTATTCTTAGAATCATATTTTAGACGAAACTTAGCAAAAAAATCGGAAAACACCCCTTCTCCTCGCGGCCAGGTCCCCTTCATCGGCTTAGTCACAACATGCGTGGATTGCTTTTTAATAAACATCTCAGGGGATAAAGATAGGATCTGGAAATCATCTGTCTCTATAAAAGCAGGGTAAGGCACAGGTTGCTCATGCAATAATTTATTATAGAAAAAATGCGGATCAGCCTCCAGATCAAATAATAACTTAATGCAATAAGTAATCTGGTAAACATCACCAAGTTTTATGTGATGACGTATTATCTGAATATCAGAGGAATAATTATCGTAAGGGGTGTTTATTCGCAGGTTTTTAAGCTTAGGACAAGAAGCTTTGTCTTTAAAATTCAGCTTATCCTTCGAAGGAGAAACGTATACCCCAAGATAAACCAAGGGAAATTCAAAAAACTTATTCTTGCGCAGTTGCTCTTCAAAACAATATCCTGCTTCATAAGAAATAAAACCGGCTAAGAAATAACCGGCTTTAAGCGCGTCTTCAATCTTTTGAAAAGTTCCTTCAAAAGACAAAGCATCAAAACAGCTTATGATCGATATTGGATTCTTAAAAATTATAGGCTTATTTTCGAACCGGGTTTGTACTTGCATAACCTTCTAGAAGGTCTGGGTGCCCTAAGATTAGGGTTGAAGGTCATGACCTTAAAACACATCTACTATTTTATTTTGATTTCAAAGTCGTTTTCGCCGTCATTAAAAACTACCCGGTCAGGTTTTATATCAACGACCGTATTACCAACAACAGTGCCGCCAATACCAACCACCCTACCATTAACTAATGCTACCGGTTTATTTGTATCCCACATTATTCCGGTTAGATCTAACGCACGCGGGTTACTATCCTCTTTATGCACTTTAACATAAGATTTGCCGGAGAAAGGATCGCGTAACCAATCACTAACCTCTTTTGCTTTAACCGGCTGTACCTGGGCTACAACAGGCGCAGGCGCTACTACCTTACTTGCCTGAACTACAGCCTTATTCGCAGACACCTTCTTGCTTACAGTTTTTATACTATTGATCCAGAGAAAAATCATTACTATGCCAAGAAAAATAGTGATAATTATTTGAATACGCTTTTTATCCATAGTTAACTCTTATTCCTTAGATACGCTGAGAATTGGATCGTGCAATCAAGATTAGACTTACCTTCACCCTGTCCACTGATATCAATCTCCCTAATCCTTAAGAAAACAGGAAAATCACCCCTTACCATATCCAGAAATTCACCGATTGCTTTATAATCTCCGGTTATATCCATGGTAATAAAAACTTCATCTATGCTTTTGCCCATTATCTTCTCAGGAAGCGGCTGCCTGGCTGAAGGAGCTATCCCTCTTACAGTTAGCTTTATATTATCCTCTGCTATCTCGCTTAATTTAGCAACCACTACATCCTCTCCGAATGGGAATTTATCCAACGTTTTGGCAAGATTAACCTTAAGCTCTTTTACCACATTAGCCAAGTCCCTGCCCTTGGCTACGCTCATAATCTGTTCGATTTGCGTATCGGTCTCCACAATGTTATTTCCTAGAGCCGCTAGTTTCTTTGCCTGAGGTATATAAGCAAAGAAGGTAAATAATAAAAATAAAACGACTAATATAGCGGCAATATAAATAATCTTGCGCTGTTCTTTAGTGAGATTACGGATTAAACTAGGGATGTCTTTAAATTCTAGGTTTTTCATTCGAGCTTTAAACTCAAGTTAAAATGACGATTTGAGCTATCCTGATTCTTGGCAAAATCAACTACGGTTGCATCAAGAACAAAAGGGCCAATTTCTAAGTCTGCTATAAATTTTGACAAAACATCTTCGGGATCTTTATCTGAAGCAGCTATAAAACCGTCCATTGAACCGGTTTTCGTATTAAGCTGTAAAGAAATATTGCTTAATATTATATTAGGACCGGTAATAACGCTTAGGGTTTTAAGAAAAGCGGGGACTGACGGTTCTTTTGCCCTGGCCTGAGCCATAAGGCCTGAAAGCGTTTCTTGTTCATCCTTAACCTGCTTAATCTCAGAGAGGATATTTAACTGCACAGAGGAATTATTAAGGCGTTTTTGATAAAGTCCTATTCTAACCCAGCCGAAAATATAGAAAACTATCATCATCAGGAAGACTACAAAAGAAACCCAGCGTAAAGAAAACTTCTGGATCTTCTCGAACTTCTCAGTACGAAATTCGCGTGGCAGGAGATTGACATTATGTTCAAAATCCAGACTTAAACCCACATCGCAAATGTCTTCGTTTGGAAAGCCTATTTGCATCTTCTTGATATCCAACGCTGATTCCTGCGATATAAATTTATCAATATTGGGTATATTTGCACCCAGACCGGATAAAAACACACGGGTAATTGTCGGACCCTGGAGCTGCGTTTTGTAGTAAGCCATTGAACGCTTGATCTCCTGGGCAAATCTCTCAAATAACGAACGCACCATACTTAAAACTTCATTTGCGGTAACCTTATCTCTATAAAGAGTACTCCCACTTAAGCCTATGCCGTTTTCAAATAAGATACTCTGTATGTCGTCTTTTGATAAGCTAACCACTCCTCTTTCGGTTCCTAGAGTACTGCTTAAGGCATCCCTAAGCTTGCTAACTGTTACCGGAAGGTCTCTGTAGTATTCTAATCTTTTGCCGTTAAACATAGCAATAAATGCCCTGGTTTCATCTAAATGAATAACTGCTACAGGATCAACTTTATCTTGATAAAGGTATTTTTCTGCAATCTTTGCATATCCAAAAGCAGACGGAATAACCGAAACACAATCCAGGCCTGATTGCTTAACCAGTAAAACCTGGTCTTTAACCTCACTGTATTTTGCAGCAGCGCAGAGTATATCCAAGGCCTTTGCGCCATCGGACTTAGTCTCTTCTTTTATCACCTGGAAATCTAATGTTGCGCTTGAATATTCTGCGCCAAGCTCATCCTTAAGATTCCACTTTATCGCCTCAGTCAATTCTGAATAAGGCATTGCGGGCAGAGAAAATCTTTTAATAATTAAAGAGTTAAGCGAAGGATTTAATACGGCTTTCTTATGCTGGATATTCTGCTCTTGAAGAAAGGTTTTAATAGCTTCAATAATATCTTCGTGCTTACTATCCGAACTTAAAGCTATAAATTTTGAAAAGGAGATTTTTACTTCGGGCTTTAGTTGTATGTTAAACAGCTTCAAACCTGAGCTAAAATCGACAACTACAACTGAGCTGTCTTTTTTGATTAAGGAATCTAAAATTTTCTTTAAGTTTACCATTGTCAGTATTATACCACAAAATAATTTTAGGGAAAAACATTAATTCTTACTGAAGACTTAAGTTCGGTTCTTCCCTGCCAATCACTGAAAGACCCGCTTCCTGTGCGCGCGACTAAATTTACCTCAATCCTTCTCACTTGGGAAGCTAACGAAGGAATACCTTCGCCTGCGCCTATATCTGCAGTACGAAAAAAGAAGAGAAAACCGTTTAATCCTGGGTAAAACTCAATACCTGAAGACGAAGCATAGTAAGGAAAAGCATTGACTGCCCCTCCGTCTATTTGCCTTGTGAGTGTGTGAGTAACAGTGTTTAATGTTATCGTTACGGTATGGAGGATAGAATCAGTATAAGTATAGGTAACTGTATTTCCTGAAGCGCCGGGAACGGCAGGCAAGGTAACTGTGCTAAAACGTAATCCTTTTGCTAAATTGTCTCCGTCAATGATTATATCCAGCGCATCCTGCGCAAGCATATCCATATTAAGCGTCTTAGAAGCATACATTGCATTCTGCACTACAGAAATTATAATTGATGAACCCACAGCAGCAAGGATGCCGATAATAAGCATCAGAATAACTAATTCAATAAGCGTAAAACCTTTGTTCTTTTTCATAATGGTTCTAGTGGTCTGGTAATGGGGTCAGAATTAATTCTGACCCCATTACCCTATGATCCGATAGTTACGGTATCAACTTTATAATTATATAGTGCAACAAGGTCTGTACCACTACCAACTAGCCGCACATGCACCTCTATTAACTTTAAACTATTAGTCAAGTAACTATATGGCGTACTTATAATCCTTACCACATTAAACGCAGAATCATAAGTGTTATTAGTAGTGGTCCCGACAGCTAAACTTGCAAATGGTGTATTATTCGCTACCTCCATATCAAGCCTTGCCAGATTAAGCGCTTCTGTATATTGCTTTGACCAGACAACCGATTGCATCTGCTGAGTTATAAAAATACCGATGGTCGCTGCAATAATCGCCAGAAGTATTATCGCCATAATTATTTCGATCAAAGTAAACGCCTTAGTCTTTTTATGCATACTTTAAAGGACCTTGCTAGCTAACTCGCTATAAGCTGAGATCTTATTGGTTGAAGTATTATAGGTTGCCTGATATGTCTTGTATAGATCTGAATCTGTGGTTGTGCCCATGGATGTAATGGTAAGATTGCCGGAACTTGTGGTACATGCAGATCCAGGAGTCGGATAAACCGTACACACGGAGGTCTGAGTCAGATCAGACAAGGTAAAGCTTAAAGTAACTGTACGACCGGACATCCCGCTTGTCCACCTG
>JAPLLW010000031.1 GCA_026387355.1 Candidatus Omnitrophota bacterium | reverse complement strand
CGCATAACTCCGGTTCATACCTTAAATCCATAAGCGTGATTTTGTTGGTTAGCCCTTTAGCGCTCGTAGCCACATACTCTAAGCCGGTAGGAGGAAAGAGCATCATTGTGGAGTTTGCGCTACTTTCAATGTAGGGATTCAGGAATAAAGCGTGGTTATATTTAATCTTAAGGCTCCTTTTAGTGGAAAATAATTATATTAGTTTATCATTAAATAATTGTTTAAGCAATAGATATAAGCGAAGTCAGTTTATCTACACCAAAATTTCTTGCTAATAGCTGTATTCAGCTTTATAATACATCCTAAATCTGAGGCACCAGGATTCAGGCATATCTTAAGGAGGTTTTATCATGCCAAGAAGAAATGATATTAAGAAAGTTTTAATTATCGGTTCCGGCCCCATAATCATAGGCCAAGCCTGTGAGTTTGATTATTCGGGGACTCAAGCTTGTAAGGCGCTGCGCGAAGAAGGTTACGAAATCGTTTTAGTAAATTCTAATCCGGCAACAATTATGACTGACCCGGGAACGGCGGATCATACCTATATTGAGCCTTTGACCGTTGAAAGCGTAACTAAGATTATTGCTAAAGAGAGGCCGGATGCGTTATTGCCGAATTTAGGGGGTCAAACCGGCCTTAACCTAGCTTCGGCCCTGCATAAAGCAGGAGTTCTAAGTAAATATAATGTCAGGATTATCGGGGTGCAGGCAGATGCCATTGAGCGCGGAGAAGATCGCGAGGCATTTAAAGATACGATGAAGAAGCTTGGGATACCTGTGCCGAATTCCAAGATATGTCTCTCTGAAGAGGATGCTTTAAAAGTAGCTAAAGAGTTAGGTTATCCGGTAGTCGTGCGTCCGGCGTATACACTCGGTGGCACAGGTGGTGGGATAGCTTATAATACCGAGGACCTGCGTATATTGTCACGCCGTGGAATTAATGCCAGTCTTATTCATCAGATCTTGATTGAAGAAGCGGTGATCGGCTGGGAGGAACTAGAGCTCGAAGTAGTGCGGGATGAGAAAAACCGGATGATCACGGTTTGTTTTATTGAGAATATTGACGCAATGGGTGTACATACCGGAGATAGTTTTTGTGTTGCTCCAATGCTCACTGTACCGCTTGAGTTACAGAAGAAGATGCAGGATTTTTCTTATAAGATCGTTGAGGCAATTGGTGTTGTTGGCGGAACGAATATTCAGTTCGCCCACAATCTTAAGGATGATCGTTTGGTGGTAATTGAAATTAATCCGCGCACGTCGCGTTCATCAGCGCTTGCCTCTAAAGCCACCGGGTTTCCCATTGCCCGCGTTTCTACAAAATTAGCCGCAGGGTTAAACCTTGATGAGATTCCTTATTGGAGAAAAGGCACGCTTGATAAATATGAGCCTTGGGGCGAGTATATGGTGATTAAGTTTGCGCGCTGGGCATTTGAAAAATTCCGTCAGGCCAAAGATGTTTTAGGGACACAGATGAAGGCAGTGGGTGAAGTAATGAGCATTGGTAAGAATTTTAAGGAAGCGTTTCAGAAAGCCATCCGTTCACTTGAGACTGGTAGATACGGCTTAGGAAATGCATTAGATTTTAACAGCTTAACCCTGGCTGAATTGAAATCAAAACTCGCGTTTCCCTCGAGCGAACGTGTTTTTATTATGTACGAGGCATTGCGTAAGGGGATGAGCGTTGAAGAGTTGTATAATCTCACATTTATTGGCAGGCACTTTATCACAGAGATGCAGGAGTTGGTTAAGTTCGAAGAAGAGATGCTTAAAGCTGGGTGGCAGAAGCTAACTGATAATGATTTGCGTAAGGCCAAGGAGTGGGGTTTTAGTGATAAATACCTGGCTAAGATCTTTAAGATAAAAGAATTTGATCTGCGCTTGCGCAGGAAGAAAGTTGTAGGTAATGCCCGTTTTGAGCCTGTGCCGGTAAGCGGGGTAAAAGACGCAGCGTATTATTATTCTACTTATACTGCAGGAAAGGATTTAGTGCCGGTATCGAATAAAAAGAAGGTGCTTATTCTGGGAGGCGGGCCAAATCGCATTGGCCAGGGTATCGAATTTGATTATACCTGTGTGCACGCGGCATTTGCTTTGCGCGATGAAGGGCTTGAAACGATAATGATCAATTGCAATCCGGAGACTGTATCTACCGATTACGATACTTCTGATAAGCTTTATTTTGAGCCTTTAACAGTTGAGGATGTTTTGACGATTTGGGAAAAAGAAAAGCCTATAGGTGCAATTGTGCAGTTTGGCGGACAGACTCCGTTAAATATTGCTGCTGAACTTGAGGAGAATGGCGTAAAAATATTAGGGACAAGTACAAAGAGTATTGCCTTTGCCGAGGATCGTGAATTATTCAGGCAGAAGATGATCGCTTTAGGTATCCGTCAGACTGAGGGAGCTACGGTTTTTTCTATGGAAGATGCCGTAAAAATCGCTAATAAAATCGGCTATCCGCTAATGGTTCGTCCTTCTTTTGTTTTAGGCGGCAGAGGCATGGAGATTATTTATGATGAGGCAATGTTGTTAAAATACGCCAAAGAAGCTATACAGGTAAGCCCGGAGCACCCCATGCTTATTGACCGCTTTCTTGATCATGCTGTGGAATGCGAAGTGGATGCGCTTTCTGATGGTAATGATGTTTTTGTGGGGAGCATATCGAGCATGCCGGGATTCACTCAGGAGATTCTGCCTGTACTATCCCTCCCAGGACATTAAAACCTGAGCATCTTAAGGTTATTGATGAGTGGACAAAGAGTATAGCTCGAGAGCTAAAAGTCGTAGGATTGATTAATATTCAATTTGCAGTATGCGAAGATAAAGTTTATATTCTTGAGGCAAATCCGCGCGCTTCGCGCACTGTACCGCTGGTTGCCAAGACCATGGGTATTTCGCTCTCGCGTATTGCAACGCTTTTAATGCTCGGAAAGAAGATAAGCGATTTTCCTGAACTTATACACCGCAAGCTTCCTTATGTTACAGTAAAAGAAGCGGTATTCCCTTTTAATATGTTTCCTGAGGTAGATCCTGTGCTTGGCCCGGAGATGCGCGCAACCGGAGAGGTGATGGGGATAGACCAGGATTTTGGGTTGGCATTCTTTAAGGCTGAGGAATCAGCTGGAGGAAGGCTACCGCTAGAAGGCAATGTTTTAGTAACTGTAACGGATAAGGACAAAAATGAATTATTGCCTTTAGCAGATAAATTATCGCAGCTTGGCTTTAAGATTCTTGCCACAGAAAATACCCAGCGTTTCTTAAAAGAAAAAGGTGTCAAAACTACTTTATTGAAGAAGCTGCATGAAGGTAGGCCGAATATTGCCGATGCGATTAAAAACAAGGAGATAAGTTTAATTATTAATACTCCCATTGGCAGGTTAAGCACTCATGATGATAGTTATATCCGCATGCTCGCCATTCAGTATAAAATTCCATATGTGACTACGATGGCTGCTGCCCGGGCAACTGTATCAGGGATTGATTCAGTAAAGAGTAAGCAGAGCCAGCCGAAGTCGCTGCAGGAATATCATGCTATGCTCAAGGAAGCAGCGGTAGAGAAAGTGCGGCTTTAGAGAAAATAATTATTGACAGAAAAGTAAAAGAGATATAAAGTAGTTTTTATAGTTTTGCAGGGTAATATTGTTGGAGAAGTATGAGACAAAGACGTCCATATGAAGCTCTTGGGATGTCTTTTTTTTGTTTTCAGGTGCCTGAAAATTAGGCAAAGTTAGCTTAAAAAAGATAGAAAAGGCAAGATTGGCAGGAGAAAAGTTTAGATGAAGATATTAGGTAAGGAAGTTTTAGCAGATAGCCAAGGGGTGCGTATAGTAAAGATTACCATCCAATCTTTGGATATCGCCGCGAAAGCCAAGGCAGGACAATTTGTCGTGCTTATGGTTAAAGAAGAAGGCGAGAGGATACCTTTGACTGTTGTAAATGCTGATCCTAAAAAAGGCAGCGTAGACCTGATTGCGCAAGAAGCAGGGTTTACTACAAAACTATTAATCGGGGTTAAGGCCGGAGATTCTCTTTATTCGATCGTCGGTCCCTTGGGGCATCCTACAGAGATAAAGAAATACGGAAAAGTTATACTCGTCGGTGGGGGCGTAGGTATAGCCGAGATTTATCCTGTTGCTAAAGCATTGAAAGATGCCGGTAATCAAGTAATCTCAATTATCGGATCGCGTAATAAAGAACTATTGATTCTTGAGCGTGAATTAAAAGAAGTTTCAGATGAGTGCATAGTTATGACTGATGATGGTTCTTACGGCCGCAAAGGATTTGTGACTGAAGCGCTCAAAGAGCTCCTTGAAAAATCAAAATATGATTTAGTTTATGCTGTAGGCCCTGTGCCAATGATGAGGGCTGTATCCGTAGTTACAAAATCATTTAACGTGCTAACGCTTGTTTCGCTTAATGCAACCATGGTCGATGGCACGGGGATGTGCGGTTGTTGCAGGGTAAGCATCGGTAAAGAGGTAAAATTTAGCTGTGTTGACGGCCCGGAATTTGACGCAAGCCAGGTGGATTGGCAGGAGTTATTAAAGCGTAATAGTATATATACTGAAAAAGAAAAACATATTTGTCGCCTGAGTAGCGTGGAGTAAATTATTAATGAGAAAAGAACCGGTTAAAATTAGCGAAAGAGATAGCCTTTCCCGGGTTAAGGGTTTTGAAGAAGTAGTCGGGGGTTTTTCCGAGGCAGAGGCTTTGCAAGAGGCTAGCCGGTGTATTCAATGCAAGGATCCAAAATGCATTGCAGGTTGTCCTGTCGGAATTGATATTAAGGTATTTATAGGCCAGATAATCAAAAAGGATTTTGACGGGGCATATTCTACTATTCGCCAAAAGAATAATTTTCCATCGATATGCGGAAGGGTCTGTCCTGCGGAATATCAGTGCCGTAAGGAGTGTGTCTTTACAAAAAAAGGAGAGCCTTTTGCATCTAAAGAAGCTATCGGTATCCATTTTCTAGAAAGATTTATCGGGGATTATGGCGCCCAGAAAAAACTTCAGGTGAAGTCCGCTTCTGATGATAAGCGCTCTAAAATAAAAGTAGCGGTTGTTGGATCAGGCCCGGCAGGATTATGTTGCGCCGGAGAGCTTGCGCGTTGCGGGATTAAGGTTGTTGTTTTTGAAGGTTTGCATAAAACAGGCGGGGTCTTGCGTTACGGCATTCCTCCTTTTAGGCTTCCAAGAAATATTCTGGATTTTGAGATAGATTCCCTAAAGAACCTCGGGGTTGAAATCCGCACGAATTACATTATCGGTAAAGTAAAGGCGATCGATGAGCTCTTTGCCGAAGGTTTTTCGGCTATCTTCCTCGGGCTAGGTGCTGGTATACCATCTTTTATGGGCATCCCGGGTGAAAATCTCTGTAATATTTATTCAGCGAATGAATTTTTAACCAGAGTAAATCTTATGTCTGCGCATAAATTCCCCGAATTCCATACTCCTGTTAATATAGGTAAGCATATTGTGGTTATAGGTGGAGGCAATACTGCGATGGATGCAGCGCGTGTTGCTATAAGGTTGCAGCATATGAATGGAATTGAGCCGGACACAACAATCTCATATAGACGTACGGAAGTAGAGATGCCAGCGCGCCGACTTGAGATCGAGCATGCCAAAGAAGAAGGGGTGAAGTTTGATATTTTAGTTAAGCCGGAAGAGTTCATTGGCGATGAAAACGGGTTTGTTAGGAAAATGCGTTCTTCTAGATGTGAATTGGGAGAACCGGATAGTAGCGGTAGGCGTAGGCCGGTTGCAATTGCCAACAGCGCTTTTGAATCCGATTGCGATATGGCCGTAGTAGCTGTAGGATTAGGCGCCAACAAGATACTTACCGGCGTTACGCCGGATCTTTCGACTGATAAGTATGGCGATGTAAAAGTTAATCCTGAAACTATGGAGACTTCTATCAAAGGGGTTTTTGCCGGAGGAGATATAGTGGGAGGTGAAGGTACAGTTATTGAGGCAATGGGGATGGCCAAAAAAGCAGCTGTTGCTATTTTGGATTACTTGGAGAAGAAGTAGTTTAATGCAAAGGAGAAGAGGATGAAGAACAGAATCGAAGAATTTATGGGAAATGTTATGAAAAAGAATCAAGGGGAGCCGGAGTTTCATCAGGCGGTTAGCGAGGTTGTAGAATCTTTAGCCCCATACATCGAGAAAAATACTCAGTATAGAGATGCTAAGATTCTAGAGAGAATGGTTGAGCCGGAGCGAGTTATTATGTTTCGCGTACCCTGGCTTAATGATAAGGGAGAGATTCAGGTAAATAGAGGATACCGTATCGAAATGAGCAGCGCGATTGGTCCATATAAGGGTGGTTTGAGATTTCATCCGAGCGTAAACTTGAGTATATTGAAGTTTCTTGCCTTTGAGCAGGTTTTGAAAAATAGTTTGACTACGCTTCCTATGGGTGGTGGTAAAGGTGGCTCTGATTTTGATCCAAAGGGAAAGTCCGATAATGAAGTGATGAAATTTTGCCAGAGCTTCATGAGTGAACTTTTCAGACACATTGGTCCTGATACTGATGTTCCTGCCGGTGATATCGGAGTTGGTGGTCGTGAGATTGGTTACATGTTCGGTCAATACAAGAAGCTAAGAAATGAATTTACCGGTGTTTTAACCGGAAAAGGTTTAGGTTGGGGCGGGAGTCTTATTCGTCCGGAAGCTACCGGTTATGGCTGTGTTTATTTTGTCGAAGAGATGTTAAAGACAAAAGGTGATTCGCTTAAGGGTAAAGTCTGTGCAGTTTCCGGTTCAGGCAACGTTGCCCAATACACAGT
>JAPLLW010000026.1 GCA_026387355.1 Candidatus Omnitrophota bacterium | reverse complement strand
GGTTAGGTTAATAAATTACGAGTTTATCAACCTAAGAGGATATGCCTTTTTTATCTTTGGGGCAATATCAAAAAGCGCGAAACTTATTTTACATTATGTGCTTATTATCTCTCTTTTCCCCAATAGAAATTCCTAGTTAATGTCCAGAATCTCACTCAAATAAATCCAAATAACTTTGATAAAACCATAACTAAGAATCATTAACTACGAGGCGATTTGGAGATAAAGAGATGGTTTTACGAGATTTACTTGGCTTATTCTTACGAACCTACGGCAGGATTAAACATTAAGGTCACTAACAGCAAAACAGCAGAAAAAATAACGCCCTAACTCTTTGACACGTGAAGACATAAAAAATACCCTGATTAGTGTTAGTAACCAGAGTTTAAGTTAACTCTCATTCTGGATTTCAAGAGATTTATATGGTTGCCCGTATCAGTATACTCTATAACTATATCTCTTAATACTGATAGGCTGATTATATAGGTAATATAAGAGAATATTGCAGAATCAGGCTTATTACAGATAGATTTTTTGTGCGATTAGGATTATATTTAGAATATGGAAAACCATATCCTATTGAATGATATATGCAACTGGCTATGTTCGGGATAAACGGGGGGGGGAATATAAAGACCTTGTTACCCTGTTATAAAGAAAAATCTCAGTAGGTTAGTGAAAGAGATTACGGTTATATCAATTTCGATTATAGTTTAATACCCAAAAAAAAATCTAAACCTGATTCCCAAACATTAGTATCTACTTGTTTGCTCCATGCCACTCTCGCCCACTTGCTAAATGGCTGGTTAAAAAAAAGGAACATTAATTGCAACTCTTACTATTTCATTTATATTCAAGTGATAGCTTCCGAAAACACCCGCCCCTCCTGCAGAAAGGTCTTTTAATAATAAACTTTTTTCAGAACCATCTTTGGTAAACAAAGAAACTGAATCATTAACAATAAGCCTTTCATGTGCTCGGCGATATAACAAAATATTGCCTTTCTCCGTGGCTCATTATTTTTATATATTTTATGACTTATTTAACATCTTTGCAAGCAATTTTGTTTAGATATATCACTTAAACGTGGGCGATTAAAAATTTGTCATTTTAGTGATTATAATGGTTGCGGGGATTCGAATCAATCCGCTTCTATTCATCTTATGCGGCGCAGCCCCGCTTGGATATCAAATATGTAAAGCGGGAGAACAAAAAACCAAGTCGAATTCTAAACGACTTTTAATATTACTCTTTAAGCCATCTTATTTATGTTTAATATTATACAACTAAACCGTAATCCTATCTTGACTTATTTAGAACGCAGTGCTATTTTATATTTATGAAAATAAACTCCTGGCTGTGGCTACCCTCCTTCTTAACAATGGTTATGCTATCGACTTTTTTAAGTTTAGCCCATTCTGAAGATTACAATATGGATGAACGCATTAATCCTTCTCCAGTAGAACAAATCCCTACCGGATATAATCTCGATTTAATAGCTGATTACTCTCCCGTAAAAAGCATAGATAATAATATCGAACCGGCCAGCAACTTGATAATCGATCCTGATCCTGCCAAGGCTGCTCAGTATGAGGCAAATGTCTTTAGCCAAGAAACAACTAAATTGTACCAGCAAAAAACTTCTTCCGCGCCTGAAGATTCCACGAATTATAAATTAGATGCTAACGGAAACCTGCTATTTGAGCGAATAAAAAAGACAGTCAAGCCTCCCGCCCAGCTGAAAATTAAAACAAAGAATTACCACAAATTAATATAGGAAACAGGAAACAATAACAAACAAAAAAGCCAGGATTTGCATAACTGCTTATCCTAGCTTTATTTGTGTTGATTGCCCAGGTTTGTATACTCTATAACTATATCTCTTAATATCGATAGGCTGATTATATGGGTATATGGGCAAATATCAAGATAATAGGCTTATTAGAGATAGAGTTTATGTCTGCTTGATCCCCTTCTTTAGAGAGCTATATCCCTCTAACTATCTTAGAGCAAAAAGGGCTGAACGGTTAAGTCCTGCCCTTAATAATATAGATCAATAGCTCACTCTAGCAATTAAAATTTATAAATTAACGACGTACTTACTGCTGTTTCGGCAAGAAAACGGCCTTCTATTTTAAAAATTAGGTGCTTAAGAAACGCTACTTCAAATCCACCTAACACTCCTAAATTCTGGTTTCCCCTTATCTTTTCATCGTAAGTCCAATACCCGCCACCTTCTTGATCGGAAAGATCAATTCCTTTGTGGATACGATAGAATGAATAATATCCTCCAATATAAGGCATGACTTTAACATCTTTATTTATGTTAAGATCGTAAGTGATATAAGGAGAGAGCTGAGTTTCATAAATATTTACCGGCCCCTTTACTTCAAGAACCGGATTACTTGTACCACTTACAGACTTAGCCCGGTTAGAACTCATATTAAATTGCGCATCAAAGCCTATACCAAGATTATTTTTAAATTTATACAAACCGTTTGCTCCTACTGCCCACTTGAACCCATATTGATATTGGATTGCCTGGTCAGAACCTCCAGACCATTCTAACTGTTCAGTCAAATTTCCTGCTCCTAAACGTGTATAGATATTGAAATATTTAGTCAAACCTAACCCCAGTAACAAAAAATTATTATTACTTTCTTTTATTTTACCACCAAGCACGTCAACTTTTGCCTTTATGGGTCTACTAAAAACGTAATCATTTTCAAAACCAATACATACCTTCTTATTACCTAATGGCCTAATCGGGCCTAAACCTGCGGCATAACTAAAACTAAAACAAATTAAAACTAACAACACCACTACTGCCATAACTTTCTTTTTCATAGTCCTCCCTTTTTGTCTATTCTGCCTTAAAACAAACCCCTCTGCAATATATTTTATCACAAATCACAAAATTGCAAACAAAAAACCCCATAACTTATTAGGTTACAGGGTTTTCTATGTATTTGTCCCGTTTCGCTGCGCTTCATGGGATTTCACTGTATGCACCTGCGGTGCAGGTGTGTGTTCAATTGCGGGGGCCCGATTTGAACGGACGACCTCAAGGTTATGAGACGAACCTTAGACGACTTTTAGTGTTACCTTAAGCCGCCTCCTTTCTGGTTAAGTTACCGATTTTAAGATAGGGTTCCATTAGCTTCCTCACCCAGGGTGCAAAGAATCAAGGTATAATAAAATGTTATTTCTTAATGCGTAGCCCCATGCGCCTTGAGCACAGAAATTAACTTATCTAACTGGGGAAGTTTACTATGAGATAAGAGCTCTTCTAACTGCGTTAATACTGTCTGACCTTTATTATCCTTTGCATTAACATCTACACCGGCAGAAATAAGCAAATTTACAATTTCAGTATCGCCATCGATCATTGCGCCTATTGATGCGGTCATTAGTAGCGAACTACCATAACTATTGCTTTCATTAACATTAGCACCTTTTTTAATTAATAATTCTACCATACTCTTATCTTTATTCCCTACAGCGGAACTTAAAGGCGTACAACCATCACTACCCATTGAATTAACGTCTGCTCCATTCTTAATCAATAGCTCTGCTATTTTATTATTACCCTTTCCATGGCTAATCAAGTATATTAAAGGAGTAGCTCCAGAAAAATCCCTTGCATTAACATCTGCACCATTTGTAATTAATAAATCAACAATCTCTTCCTCCCCAGGTTTATCAATATTGGAACATGCCTTATGTAGTGCTGTGAGCCCATCGGAACTTTCATCTTTTAGGTTAGGATTGGCACCATGCAAAAGTAATAATTTTACCATTTCTTTCTGTGCAAACGTTACCGCAAGGCATAGAGGCGTACTAGAGCCAAAAACTTTGTTTACATCTGCACCATTCGCTATATCACGAGCAACCCTTTCAACATCTCCCTTAATCAACGCTTCAGGAGGAAGCACCTCTTCAACAGCCACAGAGCTTCCATATTGCTGCCTAAGTTGTTCTGCTTGATCCTCTACTGCATATAGTTGGTTTTCGTTAGAGCTAACATCGGAATAATTATTTTGCTCTAACTTATATTTTAGTCGTTCAATATTATTGGGGTAAAATTTATATCCCAACTCCTCTGCTTTCTGTACATCTGACCAAGCCTTGCCATATTCTTGCATGCTATCATAAGCCATCGCACGGGAACCATAGGCCTCTGCATAGTTGGGGTTTATTTCAATTGCCTTGGTATAGTCAGAGATAGCTTGTTTCTCATTACCTTGGCATTGGTAAGAAATTCCTCTTTTGCAATAGGCCTCTGCATAGTTGGGATTAATTTCAATAGCCTTGGTATAATCAGAAATAACTTGATCGGAATTGCCTTGTTTGAAAGAATCGTATCCTCTTTTGAAATATTCTTCTGCGGTCTCAGCATAAACAAAAGCAATACTCAAAAGCAATACTTCCATTAAGACAAACAATATTATTCTGGAACTCTTAAGCCTCATCATTTTTCCTCCATCTCAGCTGCTTCCAACGCAATTATACCCCCAGAATAACCACAAAACAACAAAAAACCCGCCTTTTATAGCGGGTCTCTGTGTTGGTTGCCCAGGTCAGTATACTCCATAACTGTATCTCTTAATACTGATAGACTGATTATATAGGTATTATGGGCAAATATAGAGAAATTAGGCTTATCAGAGATAGGGTTTATGTCCTAACGTTATAAATTTCTTAATTTTTCCTGCATTTCAGGGCTCAATTGTTTTACAAGCTCTGCATTATACGAACCAGTAGGCATTGACTTTACGGTTGGATCATTAGTTGGATTAAAATTATATACATCAGCACCTACTATCTGCCCTGCCGCAATTGCATATTTACGTGATATTGCAGCTGGCGTTCCATCTTTAACTGCTGGATCAACGTCAGTCGTAATGATTGAAATTGTATAGTCGCTATTGATATAGATCTCAAAAGTGCGAAACTGCTGAGGAAAATCTCTTAACGATGAAGTTTCAACCTGCCAGAAACCTTTTTCAGGAGCATTTACTGAATCAGGGGATATAAATGCTTTAACGGTATTTAAATGACGATGCCCCGAGATCCACATGATCAAATTAGGATGGCTTTGAAGTTCAGCAATCAGATCCGGCAAAGTTACAGCATTTTGAGGATCAGTCCACCAGCCCATCTCGGAGTTAAGAGCAGTCACTTCCACACCTATCGGTACGTGCGCAGCAATAATCATTAACTGACCAGCAGCATCACCATCCGCAAGTTCTTTTTTAAGCCAACTCCAACGTGCCTGATCAAGAAAACCATGTCCATGAATATCGAAAGAATTATCGTCTTCTCTTTGGGTATCGTCCAAAACAATAACCTTTATTGGTATGGTCGATTTTGGCAAAAAGCTGTAACAGGCAAAGCCATTACTAGCATCAACTAAGTTGAAACCATGACCAGCCGGACTCGTTGAAGTGATAAAAAATTCCTTCATCCACTCTTCTCTCTTAAGTGAGCGGCGGTCCGGATCAGCTACGATCTTCGGGGCGCTACTAAACATTCCAACGGGTCCCGCACCTTTAATATCCCCATAAATAGCTGAGCCATCAAATACGCCCATATAGTAATCAGAACTAGTTATTTTAGTAGGATCCTTAAGAACATCTCCCGTGGCAAGAATAGTGTCGCTTACGTAAGAGTTGCGAAGAAAATCGTTCACAGGAATTGAACCCATCCAGAAATGATCATGATTACCCATAGTCTGATACCAGGGAATTGTTTTATCAAGACCTACCGCTTGATAAGATTTCTGATAATCAATAGTGTCGGCCCCAAGATGAGCACCTGAACTTGGGGTGATGGCCTGACCATCAAGAACATCAATATACCATCTTAGTTCATTATACTGAGTACTGTTGCAGGTATCCCCCAGAGAGATACCAAAATCAAAAGGATTGTTTTTGTGAAGAGCATTTATCGTCTGAATAGCAACATCCAAAAGATGGGTTGTATACATCATGATCCCTGAATACAGGGAAGTACCAACTGGCAATGTTGGATGTAAACGTTGAAGATAGATCAACTGGTTAGGAGATTCTTTATCGGTAATATGGATATCGGATATGGTAAAAAAATTCAAAAGTTTTGCTTTTTTAGTGACATTTGCTCCACTATAAACAGCTGGCATAATATCAGTCCGCATTACGACTTTAAGAGGATCTCCAATCGTCCAGTTACCATAGCCGTATTGGTTATATTTGGAAATCTCATAAAGATTAATTTTAACCGCCGGTTTTTGTCCAGGCGAAACTGTCCTCTGTGCCGTTGTAAAAACATCGGTATCAATCGGATATCCTTTGAGCGTACTTTTATTTATTACGCCGCTTTTCGGACATGTTAAACATCCCGTTAAAGAAAAAACCAACATGCCCATTAAAAAAAATAAACAGAGCTTTTTGAATTCATAGGGTGATTTCATAAAACCTATCCTCGCTTTTAATTGCTGATTAGAATCATTAAACTTATTCTATCACAAATTCCAAAATTAAGAGCAAACAAAAATGGCTGAACGGTTAAGTACAGCCTTTGTAGAAATGACACAGATTAAATAAGTCTATTTATCTCTGGTTCAGAACCCTTAAACACCTGATGTGCATTTACTTTGACTTCGGCGACGATTGATTAACCGGCGTAGGGATCGTATCGGTCAAAAGGTTCAGGTCGATGAGCGGCGTTCCTTCTACAACATATCCTGTCTTAAAAGGGGCGATCCTTTGCGAGATAACTCCATCAAGAAGGGCAACGGCCCCTGGGACACTCTCGATAGCATTGTCGATTGCTTGCTTCATGTTCGGTTGAACGACAGGGGTAAATCCAGAGTTACTGACCATATGCTGTCCCTTGACTCTGGTCGCTCCTCTTTTGAAATTCGCTCCCCGGGATAAATCGATATTCTTAGAGGAAATTATGGTGAAATCGCCGATGCGGTTAACGCTTACGCAACCGGATAAACCGACAACAAAAAAAGCCATAAAAACAAAACCCATTTTTCTACGCATACTCTCTCCTTTTTATATTCTGTTGCAACTTAACTTTCTGAGTTATATTCTACCATAAATTCCAAAATTGGAAGCAAATAAAAACCCGCCTTTTATAGCGGGTTAATTATTGGTTGCCCATGTCAGTATACTCTATAACTATATCTCTTAATACTCACAAGCTGATCATATAGGTAGTATGGGCAAATATCAAGAAATTAGGCTTATTAGAGATAGAGTTTATGTCCGATTTGTCCGGTTTTATTAGAGATAAATCGACGTAATTCGCTATAGCAGAGATAGATAAGACATGTCCACCCCTATATGGGCGGACATTCACTTATTTCAATTTTTTACAGCTTCACTCCTGGCTAATATCAGACTATCTAGCAAGGGGTCTAAACGATCGGCCTGCTGCTTGGCCCAATCTTTCCAATTCTTAAATTCACTACCAGCCTCAATATTTCCATTATTTTGAATATAGGTCTTTGTGGCGGCTTCCACATAAGAGCGGATTATCTGGCTTTTCTGCCAACAAAGGGCTTCTTTTTCAAGATTTTTAACGCGTTCTTGCTCTATTTCTCTTAATCTATCTGATTCTTCTATCTTCTTCTGGTCTTCTTTCCATTTATCACGTTCCTTTTGTAATTCCTTCTCTTTAGCTACTGCTGCATACAAACCTTCAATAAAACTATCTATTTGATCTTCTAGTTTCTTGCGGCTACCATCTTTCCATTCACTACGATTGCTATAGGTATTCTTAATCCTTAAAACTAACTCACCATTAGGAACATAATCTAGTTGGTTATAACCAAATTTATCCTGACTCTTCTTGATGATATTTGTCTTCTCATAAATGTCGAATTCAAGGTTTACACCAGAAAGATTAACACAGGTAGAATTCCTATAATAGTCTTTCTTAGTTATAGAAACTTTTGCTCCTTTTACTTCTAGGGCATTAATCAAGGTATCCATAATCCTCAATGCCCTATCTACACTATTAGGACCTACGCGGATATCAAGTCCTTCGCGCCTACCAATAAAACATCCTTTTTCTAAGGGAGATTTACTAATGCTCTTTCTTGTTTTCTCTACTAACAGCTGAATTCCTAAGCTATTTTTCATTAT
>JAPLLW010000007.1 GCA_026387355.1 Candidatus Omnitrophota bacterium | reverse complement strand
TTATCGTTATTTAACAGCGGGACTCTCCTTACTAAAAGCTTAATAGCGCTTCTGATAAAATGGGGGAGATTTCCGTTGCTCCTTTGGGTAGTAATTGATACATTCCGGGATACCAGGCGCATTGTTAAAGCAGTGTGCGTCTTTCTGTTTGGCGTAACATTGGTGGGGCTAACGGTTTTTACGCAAAAGTTTCTTGGTTTTGAATTCTTGAGAGGGCGCTCTTCGGGAGGTATCTCTTCGCCTAGCATAGGCCCTTTTAATAATCCAAATTATTTAGCAGCTTATCTAGCATGTGTAATTCCTATTGTTTTAAGTTTTGGTTTGTGGAAATGGAAGAGAGTTGCTATTAAATTAGTTCTTTTCTTAATTTTCGGCTTGCTTATACTGGCTTCTTTTTGGACTGTTTCTAGAGGCGGGTGGTTAGGACTTATAGCAGGTTTAATTTTTGTCATCTTGCTAACCAGCTATCATCGAATAAAAAATTTTTTTTGGCTTCTGTTTTGGTTTAACTATTTTTTTCTTATGCCGTTAATAATGATAGTATTATTTTTTTACAAGAATAATAGTGAGAGACTTATCCTTGTTCATGGTGCTTTGAGAATGATTAAGGAGCATCCTTTGCTTGGTATTGGGATTGGGACATTTATGGATCATTGCGCTCTCTACTCAAAGAGTCCTTTGGTTTATTATGCGCATAATTGCTACCTTCAGATGTGGGCTGAGTCTGGAATCTTATCATTATTGAGTTTTCTTTCGTTATTCGGGTATATTTTTTATATGAGTATTAAAGTGAGTTTAAGAATATCCAGGTCATTAAATTATTTTATTTTAATAGGTCTAACTGCGGGATTGCTGGGTTTTTTAGTAAATAGTTTTTTTGAGGTTAGCCTATATTCTTTCCAGTTGGGCTTTCTTTTTTGGGTTGTATTGGGTTTGACAGTTACCTTGAATGTTAAGCTTAATCAAGAGCCGAATCTTAAGTCATAAAGGAGGCCGGTATGAAAGTTGTAATTTTAGCGGGTGGTAGAGGAACAAGACTTAGTGAGGAAACAGAGCTATTGCCAAAACCAATGGTAGAAATTGGCGGCAAGCCACTCATCTGGCATATTATGAAGCTATATTCTCATTATGGTTTTAATGATTTTATTATCTGTTTGGGGTACAGGGGTTATATGATAAAAGAGTATTTTTCACATTATTTTATGCATATGAGTGATGTGACAATAGACTTATCTAAAAATAAAACATCGATCCATATTACTACCTCTGAGCCATGGAAGATTACTTTGGTGGATACTGGTTTAAAAACAATGACCGGAGGTAGGCTTAAGAGGGTGGAAAAGTATGTTGGAAACCAAGCCTTTCTTTTGACTTATGGCGATGGACTATCAGATATAGATGTAAAGAAACTGGTTAAATTTCACAAGATGAATAAAAAACTAGCTACATTAACCGCCATACAGAATACCGGAAGATTTGGCGTATTGGATATAGGTTCCGGGAACAAGGTTACCTCTTTTCTGGAAAAGCCTAAAGTTCAGGGGGCATGGATTAATGGAGGATTTTTTGTTCTTGAGCCGGGTATATTTAATTTTGTAAAAAACGATGATTCGGAGGTTTGGGAAAATGAGCCTCTCCAGAAGCTGTCAAAGGAAGGGGAATTGTGCGCTTATAAGCATACAGGATTTTGGGGTTGCATGGATACACTAAGGGACAAAATCAGTTTTGAGCGAATTTGGCAATCCGCAGATGCTCCTTGGAAAGTATGGAAATGAAAGCCATAAACAAAAGATTTTGGGAGAACAAGAAAGTACTTATAACTGGTTTTGAAGGTTTTTTAGGATCCAATCTGGTAAAGATTTTGCTTGAAACAAAAGCAAAAGTTGTTGGTTTGGATATTAAAACTTTTCGCAAGGAAACCATGCTTTGCGTTCAGGATTACAAGAAAATGGTTGTTTACAAGGGGAGTGTTGCTAATCGTAATCTTATTAGAGGAATTCTGCATAAGCATTCAATTAATGTAATCTTCCATTTGGCTGCTGAAGCAATTGTCAGTCGTAGCCAGGCAAATCCCTTAAAGGCGTTTAAATCTAATATAGTGGGAACCTGGGAGGTTCTAGAAGCTTCCCGGCATCAGGGAGGCATGGATGCGATTGTTGTTGCTTCAAGCGATAAGGCATATGGTTGTCATAAAAAACTTCCTTATCGCGAAGTTACTCCTTTAATTGCAAACCATCCTTATGATGTTTCTAAGAGTTGCGCTGATTTGATTACAAGTACATATTTTCATACTTATGGTTTACCTGTAGCGATAACTCGCTGTGGCAATATCTATGGCCCTGGAGATTTTAACTTTTCCCGTATTATTCCTGATGCAATGAGGTGTATTATTAAAAATAAAGTGTTAAAGATACGAAGTGACGGTAAATTTGTTCGGGATTATATTTACGTAGACGATATTATTGCTGGTTATATCAGGATAGCCGAGTTATTTGAAAAGCGTAAACTTTCCGGAGAAGCTTTTAATTTAAGTGATGAAAAACCGATAACCGTAGTTGCTTTATTAGAAGAAATAAATAAACTCAAGTTTTGTGCTAATAAATTAAAGTACAAGATTATGAATACCGCTAAATATGAAATAAAAAAACAATTTCTTTCTTCTCGTAAAATACAGAATATCTTAAATTGGAAAGCCAATCATAGTTTAAGAGAAGGCCTTAGAAAGACTGCTAAATGGTATGCGCAATATCTTATTAAGCAATGAAGTTAAGTTTTTTGGGAACAAACGGATGGAATGAATAAAATTAAGTAATACATTTTTGGTTTCACTCTATACTAGTAAGGCCTGTATCGTTTTTGATGCTGGTTGAGGATTTCTTAAGCGGATCGCTGTTTTGTTTAGCCATTTCCTTTAGGCCATATTATAGGTCGTCATGCTTTAAATAAACTTAATTTTATTCAGGGGATTTCATCCTGCCACTTATGCGAGATTATAGTTTATACCATATACTTGGAATTCCAACACATGAATATTGGAAGCGATGCTGTATTTTTTCGTTAAAGCAGTGGGTATATGATGCTACCATAGGTAAACATAACATTAATGATTAAACTTACCGTTGTAATAATAACAAAGAATGAGGAATTAAAGATAGGTAGTTGCCTTAAATCCTTACTGGGTTTGGCAGATGAATTTATTATAGTTGATGACCTAAGTAGTGATAAAACTGTAGAGATTTGCAAAAACTTTGGCGCAAAAATTATTAGCAGTAAATCAAACGGTGAATTTGATAAGCAGAGAAATATTGGCATAGATAATGCGAATGGTGAGTGGATAATGCAGCTGGATGCGGATGAGATTATACCGAGTGAGTCTATAAACAAAATACGGTCTGCAATAAGCGAGCCAAAAGGATTTGTAGGGTTTGAGATTCGCCGTAAAAACTTTTTTTTGGGAAAACCTATTCTGCACAGTGGTAATTACGGATATACTTTGAAAATCTTTAAAAAAGGCGCAGGTTATTATATTGAGAAAGTGCATGAAAAGCTAAAGATAAGTGGGAAAATAGGTAAAATTGATGCCGACATAAATCACTATCCTTTTAATTCGATATTTGAAGTCTTTGAACGCGCTAATTTCTATACAGACATAGAAAGCGCTGTTTTTCTTAAAGGGATTGAAAAAATCACTGAACAAAGAATAAAATATGAATTAACGATTAAGTCGTTGAGGAGATTTTGGAAGTTATATGTGAAAAAACAAGGGTATAAAGATGGGATGAATGGTTTTATTTGGTGTATTTTGAATGTTATTGGTCCTCAAATGCGGTGGATGAAGATATGGGAGCAAGTAGAAAAGAAATCTAAACTAATTAAATAAATGCTGTCAAAAAAGAGTTCTAAATGTCTAAATGTGATTTAATTGTGGCTATTTAAATGAATTAGATGTTACCAAAAATAGCTTTGAAAGCCGATGAGTAGCACAGATTTTACTTATCGATTAATCGTGATTGATAATGTGAGGGATGTACTGAATAGTTATCGATAAATGTAGTCGTTATCATTGATTATTCGGTTCTATTTAAATACGAAAAGCACTATTTTTTTTAAGCAATTAATTTATTAAAAGTTTAGGCTAAAATATGAAATTAGTTAGTGCAATAATCCCAACTTATAATAGGGCAAAGATTATTGCTAGGGCAATTGAGAGTTGTTTGCACCAAACCTATTGCGAAATAGAGATATTGATTGTGGATGACTGTTCAACGGATGATACAGCGCAGGTAGTTAAAAGTTTTAAGGACTCCAGAATTAAATATTTTTTGCATAAAGATAACTTAGGTCCTGTTGTAGCTAGAAATACTGGGTTGCGGAATTCTGCTGGTGAATTTATAGCTTTTTTAGATGACGATGACGAATGGGGGTCAGAGAAAATATTTAAACAAATAGAGGTATTTAAGAATAGCGGTGGTACTATAGGGTTGGTAGTTACAAATGGTTATAGTGAATACGAAAATGATGACTTTGTAAGAGAAAATAAACCTTCTGGGGTTATTTATGATCCTAAAAGAGATTATTTTTTCCCTCTTAGTGTATTAATCCCCCCGCCATCTTGTTGGATGTTGCCTAGGGAGATTATGGATGAGATAGGTTGCTTTGACGAAAAGATGCGGTACCATTGGGATGACGGAGATTATTTGGTAAGGTTGGCTCGTAGGCATCAGATTTTTTTCCTAAATGAAAATCTTGTTACTTGGCATGACACAGGGAATCATTTAGAAAAAGTCAGCCCTACTTTAATTAAAGATAAAGAAATATTTTTTGAGAAGAACTATGCACTTATGAAAAAAGATAAAGAGTATTTTTTTAGATTTTGCCGGGCATTAGGTAAGGACGCAATGTCTATTGATAAGCACATAGCTAGGAAGTATCTTTTTCGAGCCTTGTTGATGAGACTTTGGGATTTTTCAATAATTGGTAAGTTGATTAGATGCTAAGGTTTTAAAATGGAAGAAATAAATATAAAAGAGTATTTAAGATCCTGCTCTTTGAGTAAGGGTGTTTATTATTGCGCGAATGCTGGGAACGCCGGCGATTCATTAATTGCTTGCGCAACGTTTCAAATTTTTAGAGATTCAGAAGTGCCTTATCAACTCTATGATTGGCGGAAAACTAATTTAGAAGGTAAAATATTTGTCTATGGGGGAGGAGGTAATTTAGTTTCTTATTATGGAGATGCCCTAAGAATTATTGAAAGTGTACATCAAAAAGTAAAAAAATTAATTATTTTGCCGCATACGATTAATCATCATGAAAGTTTATTGAAAAGCTTTGGTAGTAATGTTGATATTATTTGTCGAGAAAAGGTTTCGTATAATTATGTAAAAAATAAATCTCCTCATGCAAATGTTATGTTAATGCATGATTTAGTTTTTAATCTAAAAGTTGATGAACTTTTGACAAGGAATAGCGATAATTATTTAGAAACAATTTTTCTTGAACTAATATATATGATTAAGAAAAAAAAGCACCTTTTTTTAAATTTTCCAACATTAAAAGAGTTAAAATATACCTTAAGAAAAGAAGCCAAATTGTTTAGATTGCGACATAATGGTAACTTAAATTGTTTTAGGACAGATTGTGAAAGTGCGAATTTAAAATTACCCGTTGATAATATTGACGTATCAAATTTATTAAGTTATAAAAAGATTATTAACAGAGCTAATGCAGTTTGGGTTTCTAATCAACTGATAAGGCTTGTTAATTCCTTTGCTAAAATAAAAACTGACCGGCTGCATATTGCAATTTGCGCAGCACTGTTAAATAAGGAAGTATATTTTTATAAGAATAGCTATTATAAAAATGAAGCTATTTATAGGTTTTCGTTCGAAAAACAATTTCCCAATGTGCGATGGATGGGTTAATGAAGATTGATTAAGCACTCAATATGCCAGCAAGATTTTAAGAGTTTATTGGCTCAATACGGTTGCATTGGCAGTATAAGTAAAAAAACGACTGTTGGATATTGCTGCTTTTGAAAGTTTCTTCCATACGTTTAAGGTTGAACTTATTCGAAGAAAATATTTAGGATTTGCGAAGAAGTAATCAGGCTATTTTTGAGTAATTGAAGTTTACTATAATTGCAAAAGGGCTCGTTCAACACCGGTTACTTGAGTCCTTTTGAAAATGAAAAACAAAGAATCTGAAAGGGTTGATTATGAAGATATTGGATGTGGGATGTTCAAAGAATAAGGTTAAGGGAGCCGTGGGACTGGATATAGACCCGACATCAGACGCGGATATTTTGTGTGATTTGACAAAAAAACTGCCGATCGAAGATAATGAATACGACCTTATTTATTGCAAGCACCTTCTGGAGCATTTGGAAAAGCCTGAAGATGTTGTTCATCTGATCAAAGAAATCTACAGAGTAGGCAAGCCGGGGGGCCGTGTGATCTTCGAAGTGCCTCATTTTTCCAATTACGTGGCGTATTCTGACATCACGCACCGTCGCTATTTCTCGTATTTCTTGCTTGAGAATCTGACGAAACTCATTCCGCATAAGACTATTGTTAAAGAACTCAAGTTTTACAAGACGTTTCGGATTGTTGGGGTTAAGGCATTGGCCAACAGATTTATTGAAAGTTATGAGAGATTCTGGACGTTCATTTTTCCAGCAGAGACCATCTGGTTCGAGATCATTCTGGAAAAGAATTGAAAGTGATTTTTATCAAAAAAGTGACAAAAAAAGTGTTGGCGTTTGGATCATATCTATCGTAGGATTACTTAATCATTTTTTGAGTAACGAATGGTGGAAGTGCAATAATTTAAAAGTATCATTACAAGACATTTATGGTAGAAATGCCATATTTAAACCGTATAATTAACACAAAATCATGAATACAAAGAATTTTACTTTATTTGATAGGTTTCTTTCAAAGTATCGTTTATCTGTGGTGACTAAGTATGTGGAAAAAGGTGATGTTATTCTTGATATTGGATGCGGTGTCCAGCATTACCTACTTACTAATTTCAAACATAAATTTAAACTTGGCTATGGGTTAGATTATGATATAGTAAATCAGCAGAATGAGAATTTAGTTTTATTAAATTACAGATATCAAGGTAATTTACCTTTAAAAGATGATTTTTTTGATAAAGTTTTTTTGCTTGCCGTTCTAGAACATATTGAAATAAAAGATGTCGTGGCTCTTTTTTTGGAGTTTTCTAGAATTTTAAAAAAGAATGGACGCGTAATTATAACTACTCCAACACTTCAGTGTAAACCAATTTTGGAATTTATTGCTTTTAAATTCAAATTAGTTGCTGACAATGTTTCTGATCATAAGCACTATTATATTCCAAATGAAATTTATGATTTAGCAAGGTCGAGTGGATTGAAAGTGAATAACTTTAAGTTATTCCAACTTGGATTAAACAGTCTTTACGTATTAGAAAAATTGCACGAGCCGAATTTTAGTAAGTAATTATAGATTTAAATATAGAGTAACGACGCAAGGTTCTTGGAGTGATGTAGGATGGGGGTTTTATGCCTTTGTTATCAGTAATTATTCCAGTTTATAATGAAGCTAAGACAGTTAAGCAGCTAATTGAGAAAGTTCATGCGGTTAATATTGAAAAAGAGATAATCGTTGTAGATAATTGCTCAACTGACGGTACGCAAAAAATATTAAGTGAATTGCGCTACGATAACCTTAAGATTATTTATCATAGTTCTAATCGCGGTAAGGGGGCGTCTTGCATAACTGGCTTAAATAATGCTATAGGGGAATATGTTATTATCCAGGACGCTGATCTCGAGTATGACCCAAATGATTATCTTGTTTTATTTGATGCTATAAAAGATGGTAGCGCGGATATGGTTTTGGGTGCAAGGTTTTTTAAAGGTTATAAGGGTTTGTTTATGCACGTAGCAGGTAATAAATTCCTTACCTTCATGGTTAATTTTCTTTTTTGTGCGAATATCAGTGATTACGCAACTTGTTATAAACTTACGCGTAGGGATATTTTTAATTCTTTTAAGCTTAAGACAATTGGTTTTGATAGCGAAGTAGAGATTATTTGCAAGGCCTTAATTAACAAGATTAGAATTAAAGAAGTGCACATTTCTTACTTTCCGCGCTCTTACCATGAGGGAAAGAAAATTAGGGTAACGGATGCTTTCTGGGCTGTTTTAGCGATGTTTAAATTTAGATTGTTCGGGAGATGTTTATGAGGAAGATTCTAAAGATAGCAGATTTTATGATTTATTGGTCAGTTATTATAATGCCTTTTTCCGTAGTCATTGCTCCGGGAGTGGCCAATGCTTTTATTGGTATATTTTCTGTGTTTTATATCTTAAAGAAAGTAATAAAAAGAGAATCTCCTAAAATAAACAAATGGGTATTATTATCCTTCCTATGCATAATTTTAGCTAGTCTGGCTTCTTTTATAAACTCCGTAAGCTATGGCACGAGTTTTCAAGGAATAATTAAGCTTTTAAAATATCTCTTAATTCTGTTGGTTTGTGGCGAAGAAATTAGAGATAGAAAACACGTTGTTAGGATAGTAACTTCAATCTGTTGTGGCGTTGTATTTATTTCAATAGATGCCTTTTGGCAGTTTTATTTGGGTCAGGATTTTGTTCACGGGATAGCTGTTCATTATAATATAGGTTTACGTCGTGCATCAGCCTCATTCCCCGATCCAAATGTATTTGGTGTATATATGTCAGCGTTAATTCCATTAGTTGTAGGATTAACATTACTTTATTTTAAAGGCAAACAAAGAGTATTCATGATTCTTCCGGTGGTTTTAGGTTTATTAGGTGCATTTTTGACATTTGCAAGAGGGACAGGATTAGCCATTTTTGTTACTACATTATTTCTTTGTATAGTGGGTAGAAAGAAATGGTTAATTGTCGGTTTAATCGCTATTCTTGTAATTTTCCCTTTTGTAATGCCTAAAAATATTAAGAAATGGGCAAAAGAAGTTAACTATAATCCGATCGTATTTATGCTTAATTATGATCGCTTGAGTATTTACAGGAATACTTTTAACATGATTAAACATCATCCTATCGTAGGTGTTGGGGTTAATACATATATTAAGAATTATGCTAAGTATAAGTTTCCAGAGAAAGATTATGAACAAACCGGAGATTCGATATATGCGCATAATAGTTTTATGCAATTAACTGCAGAGCTTGGTTTATTAGGATTGGTTTCTTTTTTATGGTTTCTGTTTGAAGTTTTTAAGCTAGGAATAAATACCTACCGTAAATTAAAGGATGATTATCTAAGGGTAATCGTTTTATCAGTGATTGCTTGTATAATTTCATTTTTGGTTAATGGTTTGACCGAAACCAGCCTTTATTATCCACGCGTAGTGATGGTTTTCTGGTACTTGATAGGGATTATTCTTTCTTTGAGTAGGTTTACAGACAAAGTTTGTTGTAACAAAGCTAAAACATAAAGTATTAAAGTGTGTCTTTGGAGGGAAAAATGGCAAAAAACATTTTAGTAGTGCGTAATGATAGGTTTGGTGAGTTTTTATTAATCATACCGGCGTTACGGGCACTTAAAGAGCGTTTTCCGCAAGCCCGCATTACAATCGTTGTTAATCCTAAGGTTGTGGAATTGGCTGATGCTATCGAGTATGTTGACGATACAATAATCTGGGAGGAAAAAAAGCATCCGTTTAAAGAGGTAGTCGAGTTTAGCGGGTTAATTAGGGGTAGGGAATTTGATCTGGTTGTTATATTTAATCCTTCTAAAGAATTTAATTTGATTAGTTTCTTGGCAAGAATACCTGTGCGTGTTGGCTATAGTAGAAAATGGGGATTCTTGCTTACGCACAAGATGAAGGATGAAAAAGAGATGGCCAGAGCGCATGAGGTTGATTATAATTTAGAGTTGGTTAATTTGATAGGAGCTACTACTAAAGATAGGAGCCTTACCTTAAGGGTAGCAGATACTGATTTATTAGGAGGAGTTAAAGGTTCTAATATAGTGGTAATTCACCCCTGGACAAGTGATCCGGTTAAACAATGGCCGCTTGGCAGGTTTGAGGAATTAATTAGAAAACTTGTTGGGTTGGATATAGTGGTTATTGGCGGGAAGGAAGAATTGCTAAGAAATAAAGATTTCTTTAGCAGGTTACAGGAAGTTTGCATAAATCTTACCGGTAAGACTAGCTTAATTGAGCTAGCTGAAGTTTTGAAGAAAGCAAAGCTACTAGTTTCAGGAGATAGCGGGCCTGTGCATTTGGCTGCGGCAGTAGGGACGCCGGTTATAGCGTTATTTAGAAATGATTTACTCGGAAAGACTGCTAAGCGATGGGGGCCGTGGGGAGAAGGGCATGTGATTATAGAGAAGGATAAATTAGAGGATATTACGGTAGATGAGGTGTTTAAGAAAGTAAGAGAAAAGTTGGAGGGAGATATTATATGAATTATGCGGTGATTTTAGCGGGTGGCGTGGGGAGCAGATTTTGGCCATTTAGCCGCGAACTTGAGCCAAAGCAGTTTATGAAGATACTCGGAGAAACAAGTCTGCTGCAGGCAACTATCCAGCGAGTTAAAGGATTGGTAAATCCTGCGCAAACTTATATTATTACGAACAGTATTTACTTCTATGAGGTTAAGTCACAGGTTGCCAAGTTCCGTATTCCTGATAAGAATATTATTCTTGAGCCTGAAGGAAAAAATACGGCGCCTGCAATTGGGTTGTGCGCAAAATTAATCAGTCAAATTGATAAAAACGCAGTGCTTTTGGTTTTACCTTCAGATCACTATATTAAGAATATCAATAACTTTAAACAAACGCTAAAAAAAGCAATTGTTTCTGCTAAGGAAGGTTTCTTGGTGACGATAGGATTCAAGCCAACTTTACCATCTACAGGTTATGGCTATATTAAGGTTAATGGAAAAAAGAACAATCATTTAGGTGTTGAGAAGTTTCTGGAGAAGCCGGATTTGAATAAAGCAAGAAAATATTTTAAAGATCCTCATTTTTATTGGAACAGCGGTATGTTTATCTGGAAGGCTTCGGCTTTCTTAGAGGAATCAAGAAAATACCTGCCTAAATTGTATGCCAACTTACAGCTGGTTCACTCAGTTAATGATATCTCTAAGATTTGGCCGAAACTAGAATCGATATCTGTTGATTATGGAATTATGGAGCGTTCCAGGCGAATTGTGCTTATCCCAGCAAATTTTTATTGGACGGATTTGGGTAGTTGGGATGCACTTGCAGAGATTTTCCCAAAGGATAAAAAGGGTAATATCTCTAATAAAGATGTGCTGCACTTGGATAGTCAGGGCGTATGTGTGTTTTCAAGAGGTAATCGGTTAGTTTCTACTATTGGGATTAAAGATATAGTTATTGCAGATACGCCTGACGCTTTGCTTGTTTGCGATAGAAGTAAAACTCAGTCGGTTAAGAAGTTAGTTGAAATGATGAAGGTTTTGAATCGTAAAGAACATTTGGTGCATTTAACAGAAAAGAGGCCCTGGGGTTCATTTACCGTGCTGCAAGAAGGCGTAGGATTCAAAATTAAACTTATTGAAGTTTCTCCTAAAAAGAGGCTTAGTCTGCAAAGGCATAAGAGTCGTTCTGAACATTGGGTTGTTGTTTCGGGAAAGGCAAAGATAACTACAGAAAAGCATGTTTGGGTTGCTGATAAAAATAGAAGTGTTTATATCCCAATGGGAATGAAGCATCGTTTGGAGAATCCAACTAATTTACCAGTAAGAATCGTAGAAGTCCAGGTCGGTAGCTACTTAGGCGAAGACGATATAGAAAGACTCGATGATGATTTTAAAAAAGAATGCCGGGCAAGCGTTTAAAAAGATACTAATCATAAATCCATTTGGCATAGGTGATGTTTTATTTACTACTCCTGTAATCAAGGCGATTAAAGAGCAGGTCCCTAATTGTTTTATTGGGTACTGGTCAAATGCAAGAGTCAAGCCAGTTTTAGAAAACAATCCCAATATAAATAAGATTTTTGCCTTATCTAGAGGAGACCTCAAAAAAGCATACCAGGAATCTTTCTTTAAGGGTGTATGGCGCGCAATTAAATTAACCTGGGCAATAAGAAAAGAGCGTTTTAACATTTGTCTTGATTTTTCCCTAGACCACCGCTATAGCCTATTTGCAAAAATGATGGGGATAGGTAAGCGAATCGGGTTTAATTATAAAGGTAGGGGCAGATTTCTTACTAGCCGCATTGAAATTGATGGTTATCACGACAAGCATGTGGTTGAGTATTATTTAGAATTGTTAAAGTTTTTGAATATTCCGGTTAGGGATAAGAGCTTATCTCTATCAGTAGTCTTGGGGAGCGAAGCTAAAGCAAAGAATATACTTAGCGCTGCTGGTGTTGAAGTTAATGATTTAGTGCTAGGTATTGCACCTGGTGCTGGCGGAAGCTGGGGTAAGGATGCTGGTTATAAGCATTGGCCAGTATTAAAGTTTACGCAATTAGCGGATAAATTAATTTCTGAGTTTAAGGCAAAGGTGCTTATATTAGGTGATGAATCTGAGCGTAAAATTGCAGATGTAATGGTACATGCTATGCGCAATAAGCCTATAGATTTGGTAGGTAAAACTGATTTAGGGATTTTGCCGGCTGTAATTAAGAATTGCAGGCTACTTATTACTAATGACGGTGGACCGATGCATATGGCTGTGGCTTTAGGAGTAAAGACTGTATCAGTTTTTGGCCCGGTTAGTGAATTAGTTTACGGACCATATCCTGAACATAGAAATCATGTGGTTTTAAAATGGGATACTTCCTGCCGGCCGTGTTACAAGAATTTTAGATTACCGGCGTGCGATAGGGATAAGGAATGTTTAAAGTCTATAAGCGTAGAATCGGTATTTGAGGCAGCAAAGAGTTTATTAAATCCTTAGGAGAAATATGAAAATATCAGCGTTAGACCTTAAAAAGCAGATTGCACCAATACGTAAGGAGATTGATTTAGCGATAAAAGAGGTAATCGACAATTCGAGTTTTATATTAGGTTCCGGTGTAAGTAGGTTTGAAGAAAATGCTGCAAAATATGTCAATGCAAGATATGCAGTTGGTGTTTCAAATGGGACTGATGCTATTTCTCTTTCTTTATTAGCATTGGGCATTGGTCGTGGTGATGGGGTGATTTGTCCCGCATTTACATATTATGCAACAGCCGGAGCAGTGGCGAATATTGGGGCAAGACCTGTTTTCGCGGATATAGATAGAGATACTTATAATATTTCGGTTGAGAGCGTTAAAAAAATATTAACTAAAAAGAATAAGTTTAAGATTAGAGCAATCATTCCGGTACATCTTTATGGCCAGTGCGCGGATATGGATGGTATTTTAAAGTTGGCGCGTAAGTATAAGTTAAAAGTTATTGAAGATACTGCACAAGCGTTTGGTGCAGAGTATAAGGGTAAGAAGGCTGGCACTCTTGGAGATTGTGGTTCGGTAAGTTTTTATCCTGGCAAGAATCTGGGCGCTTTCGGAGATGCGGGTTTAATTTTAACTAATAGTAAAACACTTGCTGAAAAGTTAAAGATTTTACGTAACCAGGGGAATAAAAATAAATATCATCACCTGGTTTTAGGCCGTAATAACCGCATGGATACTATTCAGGCAGTAGTTTTAGATGTTAAGTTGAAATACCTGGATGAATGGAACAAGAAGAGGCAACCAATCGCTGAATATTATAATCTTAATTTATCCGGACTTAACTTTAAAACCCCGTTTGTTCCTGATTATACCACCCATATTTACCACCAGTATGTTTTAAGAGCCCCTGTTTCAAACAAAGGATCCATAGAGCATTTGCAGTCAAAAGGAATTGATTCGCGCGTATTTTACCCGATTCCTCTGCATCTTCAGAAATGCTTTAAATATCTGGGTTATAAGGTAGGTGATTTTCCTGAGGCAGAAAAAGCCGCTAAACAGCTTTTTACTCTGCCTATTTATCCTGAGATGACTCAGGAGGAAAAAGATTACATTATTTGCTCCGTAAAGAATTAATTCATTAGGAGAATTATAGTGTCGCGAAAAATAGTAGGCCTTAGTTTAATCGTAATCATTTTTTCTGGGTTGTTTATTCAGTATCAGATTCGAGCGCCTAGAAGAAATTACTCTGATTACAGTTGTTTCTATAAGGCAGGAAAAGATATTCTGCAAGGGAAAAACCCTTATATTAAGGATTCTGAAGAAATATCTACTTTTAAATATACACCTATTTTTGCATTATTTATGGCACCGCTTGCTATTTTTGACCAAAGAACATCTGCAAGCTTATTCTTTCTTTTGAATCTATGTGCGGTTTTTTTCATTTTTAAGCTCTCTCGAAAACTTATCTTTTATAAAGAAATAAGTGCCAACAATGAGTTTTTACTTTTTGTGTTTGTTTCGTTAATTAACTTTAGGTTTGTTTTAAATTGCCTGCATAGCGCTCAGGTGGGGTTGTTTATAATGCTAGCGGTGGTTTTTGGGTTATTCTTTATTTCTAAGGCAAAAAATGCAATAGGGGCTTCTTTTATTGGGATTGCAGTTATGATTAAATATATGCCTGCTTTGTTTATTCCATATTTTTTTATAAAAAGGAAATTTAAGATTTCTTTTCTGATTTTAGTTGCGATTGTTATTTATTGCTTATTACCGGGTTTATTTATTGGGTTAAAATATAACTTTTTTCTTTTAAAGGAATTGATTCCGCATATAAGTTCAACTTCTCTTGGGGAAGGGGCTTTTCTCAATGAAAAGATGCAATCATTATGGGCCTTTCCGTTTAGGGCTTTTACGGGTATTTCCAGTTTTTCCGCTACCTTATTTACTTTGTGTATTTTTGCGATCTTAACTGTATTCATTATTATCTCGAATAAAAAACAAATTAAGAAAGAAAAAGAACTATTTACTAATTGCTTAGATTATGGTTTGGTTTTTATCTTAATCCCTTTGTTTAATCCCCATGGTTGGATTCATAATTTTGTAACGTTAATATTCCCTACCATGTTGGTAATTTATTATTTAATGGTATGTAATTTTAAAGACAAATTAGTTTTATCTTTAGTTGTAGTATATTTTGTGCTTACAACTTTTGGGAGTCCTTCTTTTGTGGGTGAGGCTGTGCAGACTATTCTTGAGCGTTTTTCTATAGTTATTTTTGGTTCTTTGTTTCTTTTTGCGGCTATAGTTAAGATAAAGTTTCGTAGTATGCTTTCTATGGATAAGGAGAATTGAATCCAATGGAAAAAGTAAAGCTAACGGTTGTAGTGTTAACTAAGAATAATGAGCTAATTATAGATGAATGCTTAAAGAGTGTTTATTCGTGGGCTGATGAGATTATTGTTATTGATGATATGAGCACTGATAAGACTCCGGAGATACTTAAGAAATACACAGATAGAATTTTTACTAGGAAGATGGTTGTTGAGGGAACTCATAGGAATTGGGCGTATGCGCAGGCTAAGAATGATTGGGTTTTGAGCCTTGATTCCGATGAAAGAGTTACTCCTGAGTTAAGAGATGAAATTATTAAGGTTTTAGGCAGTAATCCCACAGAGGCCGGGTTTACTATTCCGCGCAGGAATTATATCGGTGATTATTGGGTAAAACATGGAGGTTGGTATCCAAGCCCACAATTGAGGCTCTTTAGAAAAGATAAGTTTCGGTATGAAGAAGTTGAGGTGCACCCGCGGGCGTTTATGGATGGAGCTTGCGGGCATTTACGCGGGGATATGTTGCATTATTCCTATAAGGATCTTGAGGATTTTTGGGCTAAATTGAATAAGCAGACTACTTGGGAAGCAAAGAAATGGTATTCTCAGGGTAAGCCAATGACTCTGGGTAGATTTATGTGGCGGACTTATGATAGATTCATGCGCGCATACTTTGGTAGGCATGGGTATAAGGATGGGTTTATAGGGTTTGTGGTTGCTTATAACGCTGGATTGTATCAGGTGTTTAGTTATTTAAAATATCGCGAAATAATAATGAATAAGAAATAGGCATTATTAGTGTAACGGGTCCTGTCCCGTTACAAGAATTATATGAAGATTATATTTCTAGATAGAGACGGGGTAATAAATAAGTATCCGGGGGATAAGCTTTATGTAACCTCTTTGGCGAAGTTTAGGTTTTTGCCGCAAGCTAAAGAAGCGATTGCTTTGCTGAGTAAGCATGGGTGTAAGATATTTGTGGCATCGAATCAGGCTGGCGTAGGCAAGGGGACGTATTCTCAAAAGACTTTGGATATTATAACGCGTAAGATGCTCACTGATATTGATAAAGTTGGTGGTAAGATTGACAAAGTCTATTATTGCACGCATCGTAAAGATGCGGGTTGTGCGTGCAGAAAGCCAAAACCAGGCATACTCAAGAAGGCAGCGAAAGAATACGGGTTCGATCTAAAAAAAGCCTATTTTGTTGGTGATACTATTAGGGATGTAATTACTGCAGAGAATGCCGGATGTAAATCTATTCTGGTTCTTTCCGGAAGAGAAAAGCTTCCAAACAAAAAAAACTGGGAAGCAACTCCAGATTTTGTATTTAAAAACCTCAAAGAAGCAGCAAAATTTATCATAAAGTAAAAATATGAGAGTATTAATTGCCCATGCATCTGCCGGGGCTGGGCATCGCAGGGCAGCCGAAGCAGTGTATGATTATTTAAAAAGCGCTCATCCAGATTATGGCCTTAAATTAATTGATGTACTGGATAAGACGAATGCGTTGTTTAGATTTAATAACACAGTCGGGTATTCTGTTTTGGTAAAATACGCCGTAGGCGGATGGAATTTTGCATTCTGGCTTACGCAGTATAAATTATTCCGCTTTATAAGTTCTCCGCTTGCCACCTTTATCAATAATATTAATTCTGTAAGTTTTATACGGTATCTTATTCGTAAAAACCCGGATGTGATTATTTCGACTCATTTTCTCCCTTCTAATATCGCGGGATTGCTTAAGAGGCACCGTAAGATTAAGTCAAAATTAGTCACGGTAATTACAGATTTTGGCGTGCATCCTTATTGGATAAACAAGTATACTGATTTATATGTTGTAGCCTCAGAGTTTACAAAAAAGAGGCTGTTAGCTGAGGGGGTTAAGCCGGAATTAATCAAAGTTTTTGGGTTACCATTTCACCCTAAATTTACGCAGCAGTTTGATAGGAGAGCTTTAGCTACGAAGTTAGATATCTCTCCAGATAAATTTACTGTATTATTAATGACCGGGTCATTTGGCATAGGTCCTCTTGAGAAGGCAGCTGAATTATTATCTGTCGATGTTCAAGTTTTGGTTATTTGCGCATCAAATAAGAAATTGTATAAGCGTTTATTAAAAAAGAATCTTCCGAACGTAGAGGTATACGGGTATATAGATAATACTGAAGAGCTGATGGCTGTTTCTGATTTGATAGTCTCTAAGGCAGGGGGCTCAACTATTGCCGAAGTTGTTAATATGGATTTAGTTCCAATTTTCATAGCTGTAATTCCCGGGCAAGAAGCCGGGAATATTCAAGCGCTAAAGGAGTTTGGTGTAGGTTTAACACCAAAGAATTTAACAGAGCTTAGAGATATAGTAATTGATTTTAAGAATAATCCCCATAAGCTGAAGCAAATGAAGGCTAGGATTGAAAATATAAAAAAGCCATTTGCCTGCCAGGAGATAGCTGATGCTATTCGCTAAGGTAGTAGTGGGGCTACCGGTAAGCGGGCCGTTTGATTATATTGTCCCGGATAATTGCGCAGAGCAAATAAAGATTGGTTCAAGAGTTTGGGTTAGTTTTGGGACTAGACGCATAGTTGGTTATGTTACGGATTTAGTTAAAAAAAGCGAAATTAAAAGATTAAAGCCGATTTTAGAATTAATTGATAAGGTTCCTTTGTTGAGTAAAGAGATGTTGCTGATTACAAAAGAGCTTTCGGAATATTATTGCTGTTCATGGGGTGAAGCGATTGAGGTAGCGATACCGGATGATTTGAGAAAAGGGAAGAAGATTATCTCAGGGGATTCTTCTATAAATGGGGTCAGAATTAATTCTGACCCCATTTATTTGGACAAAAAGGTCTCCCTAATTCATGATTTGGATGGTAGGGCAAGATGGGGTGTGTATATTAATGAAATAAAGCAGATATTAAAGAACAATCAGTCGGCGATAGTTTTGTTACCGGATGTTCATGATATTGCTAAGGTAAGCTCAATGATTAATAAAGAACTTGGTATTGAAGTTCAACCTTTATATAGAAAGCAACCTAAGGAGTTAGATGCATGGTTAAAGGTTAAATCAGGAGGGGCTCAGGTAATAGCAGGGACGCGCTCAGCTATTTTTGCTCCTTTAAATAATTTAGGTTTAATTATTATTGATGATGAAGCAAGCAGCGTATATAAACAAGATCAGGTGCCGCATTATCACGCAAGAGAAGCTGGTTTTCTGCGCGCTAAAATTGAAGGTGCAAAGCTAATTTTGGGAAGCAGGGTTCCTTCGCTAGAAAGCTATTATTCAAGCAAGAAAGATAAAGCCAAGTACACGCTTGTACCAAGAAAAAGTAGATTTCCCGATGTTAAGCTTATCGATACCAGACATCTGGCATTTGTAGATAGAAAGAAAAAGCAGGTTGTTGCTAGGATACTTGAAGATGCAATCTATGTTGTTTTGAATACAAAGGGCAAGGTACTCTTATTTTTGAATCGAAAAGGTTTTGCTACTCAGGCAGCATGTCATGCCTGTGGTAAAGTGTTAAAGTGCCCACGTTGCAATATAAACTTGGTTTATCACTACAAAGGCAATTTGCTGAGTTGTCATTATTGTAATTATAAGATCGAGCCTCCCAAAATATGTCCTGAGTGTAACGCCGGATATATTAAATTTTCCGGAGGGGGGACTGAAAAAATGGAGAGTGAGCTATCTAGAATTTTTCCTCAAGCGCGAATTAAGATTTGGGATGAAGCCTGCCAGGATATATCCGATGCAGATATATTTATAGCTACGAGCAGCGTAATTAGAAGGGCTGATCTAAATTTTGATCTTATCGGAGTATTGGGCATAGACAATACTCTTAATCGCGTTGATTTTCGCGCAACTGAAAAAGTCTTTGAATTGCTCGCCGGGCTATTAGTGCTTACGGATAAGAATATTTTAATTCAGACAAGTTCTCCTACCCATCATTGTTTTCAGGCGCTTTTTAAAAAAGATGAAAGTTATTTCTATGAAGCAGAGTTAAAGCAGAGAAAACAACTTAATTTTCCGCCCTTTAGTCATTTGATTTTAGTCAAACTGCGTGGTAAAAGTGAAGAGAAGGTAAAAGTTGCGGCTGAAGCTTTGTTTAATAAATTGACAAAAGAAAATAAGAGTAAGGAGTTGGGAATAGTTGCGGTTACTCCAACTAACCCTCCGAAGCTGCGGGGTAATTTTTATTGGCAGGTATTGTTGCGTACGGGTAAGGTCGCCTTGGCAGGAGAATTTATAAGAAAAGGCTTAAAAGGCTTTCGTCATTCAGGTATAATAGTGACGATTGATGTGGATCCGGTATAGTGTCACCTAACTATTATCTACTACTATTTTATGAAAATCATATTTTTTGGTAGCTCACATTTTGCAGTTCCTGCGCTTGAGGCTTTGATCAAAAGCAAACAAGATATTTGTTGCGTGGTGACGCAACCGGATCAGAAAAAGGGCCGCCATCTGCATTTAGCTGGTACAGACGTCAAGTTTGTTGCGCAGAAGGCAGACCTTGAAATTTTCCAGCCTAAGGATGTGAATTCGGCTGAATCGGTTAAGCAGATTATTAAATTTGGGGCAGATTTATTTGTAGTCGTAGCTTATGGCCAAATATTGTCTCAAAAAGTTTTGGATATACCGAAAATCTTACCCATAAATATTCACGCTTCATTGCTACCGAAATATCGCGGAGCAGCTCCTGTAAATTGGGCAATTATGCAGGGAGATAGGACTACAGGCATAACTATTATGCAGGTGACAAGGAAGATGGATTCCGGTCCGATAATACTCCAGGAAGCTATATCGATTGCAGATAATGATGATTCTGTGATTATTGAGGAAAAGTTACGTAAATTGGGGTCAGAATTATTAATTGAGGCGCTGGACGAGATTAAGAATAAGAAATATAAGCTAGTTGCGCAAGACGAGGAGAAGGTAAGCTATGCTCCTAAGCTTAAAAAAACAGATGGGTATATTGATTGGTGTAAAAACTCAGTCGAGATCTATAACCTTATAAGAGGGAGCTTGCCTTGGCCGGGGGCTTTTACATATTTTAAGAATAAGACGCTAAAGATATTTAAAGCCAAATGCATGGAAGGTTTGAGCCAGCAGGACTCGGTTTCTTGCTCACACGTATTGGCTGTTAACCAGGATGGGATACTTGTGGTATGCGGCAAGGGCGTTTTAGTTATTGAAGAATTACAGCTTGAGGGCGGGAAGAGGATGAATGCTAAAGATTTTGTTCATGGGCACAAGGTTAAAATAGGCGATTGTTTTGGGAGCTACTATAAAAAAGCAGTTGAATAAAAGGTTCGTTGTGCTATAATTTTTTACTATGCCAGAATTAAGAAAAGATCCAGTTATAGGAAGATGGGTAATTATCTCAACTGAGAGGGCCAGGCGGCCGGATCAGTTTAATGTAAAATCTGAAGATACCAGTCCTGAAAAACCATGTCCTTTTTGCGAAGGGGCGGAATCACAGACTCCTCCTGAGGTTTATGCTGTAAGGCCGCGCAATACGCCTGCGAATGCTCCTGGTTGGGACTTAAGGGTTGTGCCTAGTATTGCGCCATTCTTAAGGGTCGAAGGCGAGTTAGATCGTCGAGGAAAAGGGCTATATGATATGATGAATGGCGTAGGTGCCCACGAAATGATCGTTGAAACTAATCAGCATATTGCCAATATGGCGGATTTAAGTAGCGATCAGATAGCCAAAGTATTAAAGTGCTATTCTGATAGGATTATAGACCTCGAAAAAGACCAGCGATTTAAATATGCCTGTATTTTTAAGAATTATGGTAAGGATGCCGGCGGCAGCCAGATAAAGCATTCAAGAAGCCAGCTTATCGCAACACCAGTTACTCCTAAGCGCATAAAAGAAGAACTTACCGGTAGTAAACAATATTATGATTATCACGAGAGATGTGTATTCTGCGATGTAATTAGACAGGAGATAGCGACTAAGGATCGAGTTGTTCTGGACCTAGATGGATTTGTAGCAATTAGTCCTTTTGCGGCGCGTTTTCCTTTTGAGATATGGATATTACCTAAAAAACATTGCTGCGATTTTACCTGTCAGGATAGCGAATCTTTAAAGAATCTTGGCAAGGTAATGAAGATTGTGCTTTCGAAGCTTAAGAAGGGGCTAAATGACCCGCCGTATAATTATGTTATCCACACCGCGCCTTTTCGTAGGGAAAAAATAGGCTACTGGAAGACGCTGGATCAGGATTTTCATTGGCATATTGAAATTATGCCGCGTTTAACGCGCGTAGCTGGTTTTGAGTGGGGAACGGGTTTTTATATCTGTCCTTTGTCTCCTGAAGAGGGAGCTAAATTTTTAAGGGGAGTAGAAGCTTAATGGCTGAATTAAGAAAAGATCCTATTGTAGGTAGGTGGGTGATTGTAGATACAGATCATCCTTCGAGACCGGATGATTTTCAATACGATCAGTATGTCCCGAAAGGCGGAGTCTGTCCATTTTGTTACGGCAATGAGTCTATGACTCCTCCCGAAATTGAGTCAATTCGTGATCCTCAGACCTGGCCGAACAGTTCAGGGTGGCAGGTGCGCGTAGTGGCAAATAAATATCCTGCCTTACAGATTGAAGGTGATCTTGATCGTAGGCCACTTGGTCTTTATGATATGTCAAATGGCGTTGGTGCGCATGAGGTTTTAATTGAAACACCGTATCATGCAAAAGATATTTCAGATTGAAGTTGAAAATTATTTAAGGATGTGTTGCCGTCGAGGAACGGATTTAGCAAAAGATAAACGTTTTAAATATTTGATGTATTTTAGGAATTTTGGTCCTGCAGCAGGGGCGTCCTTAGAGCATCCACACACACAGATTGTTGCGCTTCCTATGGTTCCCAAGAATGCGCTAGAGGAGATACATGGGGCAAAGGCATATTTTGATTTCCGGGAGCGATGCATATTTTGCGATATTATCAGACAAGAGATTGAGGAAAAAGAGCGCATAGTTGCGGAGAATAAGTTCTTTTTATCTTTTTGCCCTTTTGTTTCGCGTTTTCCTTTTGAAACCTGGATAATTCCTAAGAAGCATAGCGGTCATTTTTGTCAGGATTTATCCGGAGAACTCTCTGCCCTTGGAGAGATCCTAAAAGAGACAATTGTAAAGATGAAGAGGGTTTTCCCGAATCTTTCATATAATTATATTGTTCACTCTGCTCCGATTAATGGTGAAGGGGACGGAGAGTTTTATCATTGGCATATTGAGTTTATGCCTAAGCTGACACAGGTCGCAGGTTTTGAATGGGGTACGGGTTTCTACGTCAATTCTACGCCTCCGGAGTTAGCCGCTAAATATTTAAATTCGAAATAGGTATAATTAACCAACATATTGCTTAAAAGGAGGAAACAAAATGGCTGTAAAGATTGGTATCAATGGTTTTGGAAGGATCGGCCGGTTAGTTGCCCGCGCTATTTTAGAAAAGAACTCTAAGGATTTAGAGCTCGTCGCTGTGAATGATTTAACTGATGCAAAATCAAATGCGCTGCTTTTAAAGTATGATTCAGTGCATGGACGCTTCAACGGTGAAATCAAAGTTGTGGGTGAAGATGTCATTTCAGTAAATGGTAAAGAGATCAAAGTTTTAAGTAAGAAGGATCCTGTTGAGTTACCCTGGAAAGATTTAGGGGTTGAAATAGTAGTTGAATCCACAGGCTTATTTACGATTAAGAAAGACGGAATAAATAAGAAGGGTAAAGAGGTAAGGGGTGCTGAAAGTCATATTACTATGGGTGGAGCAAAGAAGGTGGTTATCTCTGCACCTGCTGAAGGCGAAGATATTACCATAGTTATGGGTGTTAATGAGGATAAGTATGATCCTAAAATTCATAATGTACTTTCGAATGCATCCTGTACTACGAATTGCCTCGCTCCTATCTCAAAAGTTTTAAATGACAAGTGGGGTATAACAAAAGGCTTAATGACTACAATCCACTCTTACACTAATGACCAAAGGATACAGGATATGGCTCATTCTGATATGCGTCGCGCACGCGCAGCAGCTATTTCCATGATCCCTACTTCAACTGGCGCAGCAAAAGCAATCTCGTTAGTTATCCCTGATTTAAAGGGAAAGCTTGATGGTTTTGCTATCCGTGTACCTACGCCGAATGTTTCGGTTGTTGATTTAACCTGCTTACTAGCTAAGAAAGCTACAGTTCAGGAGATAAATGCAGCGATGAAAGAGGCTTCTGAGGGTAGGATGAAAGGAATCCTTGGGTATACTGAGGATCCGGTTGTCTCAGTTGATTTCAATCACTGTATTTTAAGTTCTATAGTTGATGCAGGGTGTACTAAGGTTATTCAGGATGATTTTATAAAGGTGCTCTCTTGGTATGATAATGAATGGGGTTATTCAAACAGAGTGGTTGATCTGTGCGAGTATATAATCAAGAAAGGGCTATAATAGCTGAATTTATGCGGTTCATCTAGTTATTCCTAACAAAAAGGGGTCAGAATTAATTCTGACCCCTTTTTGTTTACTGATATGAATATATTAGTTGCCATATTACTAGTCGGGTTAAGCGGAATAGTTGCGCAGGTGCTTATCTTGCGCGAGCTATTGGTGAGTTTTCAGGGGAATGAACTTACCATTGGCATCATACTGGCTAATTGGGTGATTCTAGAGGCATTGGGCGTCTACGTAATTGGAAAGCTTGTAGATAAGATCAAGGCTAGATTAAGTTTCTTTATCGTTATGAATACCATATTTTCTTTGATTTTGCCTGTTGCTATTTATTACTCAAGGATATTTAAGACAATTCTAGGAATACCTTTTGCCGAAGGTATTTCTTTACCCGTAATATTTAGCGTGTCGTTTCTAATAATTTTGCCGTTAGCTTTTTTACACGGCGGTCTGTTTAGTTGTGGTTGTAAGGTGTATTCGCTCAAAAAGCCTGAGAATTCGCTGGGTAAAATATATACCTGGGAAACTTTAGGGACAATTATCGGTGGAGCCCTTTTGACATATGCGCTTATCCCTAATTTTAATTCTTTTCAAACCGTTTTTATTATTTCATTCTTGAATTTAGTGGTTTCTGTACAATTAATCCCGAAAAGAAATATAAAACATCTGGCTACCGCTGTTGTTATTTTGATTTTTGTTCTATTTTCGCGCAGCATAATAGATAATTTTCAGAGCGAGTCAGTGAAAAAACAGTGGAGTAATCAGCAGGTCTTGAACTATCAAAATTCCAGTTATGCCAATATCGTTGTTACGAAAAAGCTTGAGCAGTATACATTCTTTTATAATGGTATTCCGATTATAATCTCGCCGTATCCTGATAAGCAATTTGTAAAGGAATTTGGTAATCTTCCGTTATTATTTAGTCCTAGCCCACAAAAGGTTTTATTGGCAGGCTCAGGAGCGGGTGGTTTGATTGCTGAGATTTTACAGTATCCAATTAAAAGGTTAGATTATGTTGAAATTGACCCGATAATCATAGAAAAGCTTAAAAAGTATTCCACAGCTTTAACGGTCAAGGAATTCAGCGACGGGAGAATAAAAATAGTTAATACAGACCCCAAGTTATTCTTAAGAGATAATAAATCGCATTACGATGTAATAATGTTTGGGTTTTCAAATCAATCCGATTTATCAAGTAATCGATATTTTACTACAGAGTTTTTTGCATTAGCTAAGCAGCATTTAAATCCTGGCGGTTTGCTAGCATTATGGATGCCGGGTTCATTGGCGTATATGAGCCAAGAATTAAAAGACTTAAATGCTAGTGTGTTAAATTCGTTGAGGTTTGTTAATAAGTATGTGCGAGTGATACCCGGAGATTGCAATATATTTATTGCCTCTGATTCTAGTGAAATTATGCAAGTTAGTTCGAAAGTATTATCCGAAAGAATATTTAGGAATAATATACCGCAAGATATTTTAATTCCAAAATATCTTGAATATAGATTAAGCAACGATTGGGTAGATTGGTTTAATCGGCAAATGTCCGGAGCAACAAAAGAGCAGAATCGGGATTTGCGTCCGTTAGCAGTTTTCCAGACGCTAATGATTATAAATAAAAAGTTTTCAGCGCAATTTAGCAGGGTTTTTGATTATTTTGAATATGTAAATCTAAAGATTAGTTTAATTATGGTTTTATTGATTGTACTAGGAGTATGTTTAGTAGCAAAATTGAGACGTAGCCAGAAGATTCCAGTTGCCTACGCAATTTTTACAACCGGATTCTTTGGGATGTTGGTTAATCTGCTGTTGATATTTGCATACCAGGCTTTTTATGGGTCTTTATATCAGAATATAAGCATGCTAACCGCTATATTTATGGCTGGAATTGCAGCTGGTAGTATTTTAATTTCTGCTAAACTTGCTAAATTAAAGAATGCTTTGCGTACCTTAATTAAGCTAGAGATATTAATTGCTGTATTTTCTTTTAGTGTTGGGTATTTTATCGTTAATTTTGCAGGATTCGTAAATTCAACAGTTTTTTACTTGTTGTTTTTCATATCAGGGATGTTGATGGGGTTGGAATTTCCTTTAGCTGGAAAGTTATACTCTAGTAAAGAAGATAAGGTAGGTAGTACTTCAGGTGTACTTTATGCCTGCGATCTTATAGGTGGTTGGTTAGCTGGTATATTCGCAGGAGTTGTATTTTTACCAATCCTAGGCTTTTTTAACGCTTGTTTACTTATTGTCGCTTTTAAGTTGAGCAGCCTATTGCTCTTGGGGACACTTTTTGACCCAAAGTAGAAATAAAGGGGTCAGAATTATTTATTCCGGCTATTAAGGTTTGAATAAATAATTCTGACCCCTTTATTTGAATTAATTCTGACCCCATTTATTGTTGTTTTTAGGGTCGAAAATGCTATAATGCACCTATGAACGATCTGGATTTTGTCCAGGGATGCTGTAGTGGTAATAAGCAATCCTGGGATGAATTCTTGAAGCGTTATCGCCTGTTAATCTACAAGTACATCCACAGTGTCTTAAATTCAAAGGGTTTTTCTGCTAACCAGGATTTCATCGAAGATATTTTCCAAGAGCTATTTTCTGCTTTAATCCAAGACGACTACAAGAAACTACGCAGTTTTAAGGCTATAAACGGTTGCAGTCTGGCTTCATGGCTAAGGAAGGTTACCATAAATCTGACGCTTGATTATTTACGCAGGCTTAAATCAACTGTTTCCCTTGATGCGGAAGTTGGGGAAGGTGTCGCCCTCAAAGACTTATTAACCGATAACTCAATCTCTATTCCGGACCTTTTAAATTACGAAGAGATGCTTAATAGTCTAAATGATTGCATTGAAAAGTTAAGTAAGCAGGAGAAGTATCTTATTGAGTTAAATATTAACCAGGGGATAAAGCTGGAGGTATTAAAGGATTTTTTAAAGCTTTCGCGTGGCGCTATAGATATGCAGAAAGCCAGGTTCATTGAGAAGCTGCAGGAGTGTTTTAAGGGAAAAGGATTTAAGTTAGATTTATAGTGTGAGCGCGTCTATTATTGTAGGAGAGGACTATGTCTGAGAAGTTTGAAGAGTTAGTTAAGCTGCTTTATAGAAGAGCGAAGAAGCGCTCCCGTATTGAAGGAGAGCATCCGGATGATGAGACTTTTGCCTGTTTCTTAGATGGGGTCTTGCCGTCCGAAGAAAGCGAGCGTATTAAAACACATCTATTAACATGTGAAAGTTGCGCAGAGATTTTAGCGCTTAGCCTAAATAGCGAGAAGTCAGAAGCTTTAGATGTCCCCGAGGAACTGCTTTGTCGCGTAAGAGCGCTGTTAGATGCAGGCAATAAGCTCAATGTATTTGAGATATTGTTAAGGCTTAAGGAAAATGTTTTCGAGGTAATTAATACAACCGGAGATATTCTTATGGGCCAGGAGTTGATTCCGGCTCCGGTTTTACGCAGCCGTAACATAAAAGATTTTAAGGGTGAGGTAGTGATTTTAAAAAACATCGGCGATAAAAAAATAGAAGTAAGAATTGAGAATAAAGGTGATAAGTATTTTAATGTCATAATTAAGGTGGCAGATAAGCGCAGCCAGGATGCAATTAAGGATTTAAGAGTCTCTCTGTTTAAGGATAATTTGGAGTTGGAATCATATTCTGGCGCCGTTGGCCCGGTTGTTTTTGAGCATATTTTATTGGGTAGGTATAGTTTAGAGGTGCTTAGCGACAAAGGCAAACTTGCTTCAATTATATTAGATATAAAAGGTTAAGCAGAATGCAGAGTGAAAAAGGATTAGTTTTAGAAATAAGCCGGCAGGATGATCTTCTGAAGATGAGTATCTTTGATTCAGAAGAGACTGCTTCAACGCTTAAGCGTTATAGCCAGCACAAGATAGATTTTAGCGAGATCGATAAGCTTTGTCATGAGATTACCTCAGTTTGGAACAAGGCCCAAGCAAAAGATTCTGCAATAATCAAAAACCTTCAAAAGACAGGCCAGGCGCTTTGGGATCATCTACTTAGCCGCTCAGTTAAGGAGAGATTAAAGGCAAGTGAAGTCTTAAATCTAGCGCTGGTTATCGACGAAGAATTAATCAATATCCCCTGGGAGGTTTTGTATGACGGGCAGAACTTTCTCTGTTTGAGTTTTAATATTGGCAGGCAAGTAAGAACTAAAAGCCAGGCAGGCGTACTTCAGTACCGCAATCCTACGCACATCTATAAGATGCTAATTCTAGCTAATCCTACCGATGATTTAAAAGCGGCATATGCGGAGGGTTTAAATATCAAGAATCAGTTTTCTCGTAGCATCTCATCCATGCATGTGGATTTCAAATCAACCAATATTGATAAACTGTATGTTAAAAAGAACTTTTGCGATTACGATATAGTTCATTTTGCCGGTCATTGCGAATATGTAGCGCAGAACCCAAAGAATAGCGGCTGGGTCTTAAGCGATGGTAAATTTTCCATTCAGGATATTTTAAGTATGGGCCAGGCTGCCTCTTTACCGACGCTGGTATTCTCAAATGCATGTCATTCAGCCCAAGCAGGAGTTGAGGTTATAATTGAACATGATTATCAGAGAAAGAATTATTCTCTAGCTGCGGCATTTCTATTTTCCGGAGTAAGGCATTATATAGGATCGATACGTAGAATTGAAGATTGCGCAAGCCTAACCTTTGCCAAAGAATTTTATCATTGTCTGATCCATGGAAGATCAGTGGGAGAGAGCGTGCGTTTAGCCAGAGTTAAACTAGTTAACGAATATGGGATAATTTCATTACATTGGGCTAATTACTTACTTTACGGAGATCCTGGTTTTGTTATATTTAAGCCAAAACAAAAGTCAATTAAGCCAAGGCACAAATTAAAATTAAGTAAGAAATGGATACCCGGAATTATTCTTTTAGTGAGCATTTTCTTGCTAAGCACATTCTTTTATTTGTGGTTGCCAACCACTAACCCGGGAGCGTATTATCTTTATTTAAAGGCAAATAAATTATTTGCTAAAGGTAAGAATGAAGAGGTGTTTAGGCTAGGTGAGCAAATAATTAGTAAAGATAAGTCTTTTGCCGAGATTTATCACCTATTGGCAGATACATATTACCGGACCGGTGATAAAGAAAAAGCGCTTAATTTCTATTTTACTTATGCGCTACTGGTTGAGAAAAAACAGGATACTAAGAGCCTTTTATCAGCGTATATTGAAATCGGTTGGTTTTATCAATTAGAAGGTGAATATGCAAAAGCCCTTGATTTCTACAATAAGGCGCTTAATCTTGCAGTCAAGCATGGTGATAAGTTAAATGAGGCTATAGCGCTGCGTAAGCTTGCGGTCTGGCATACAGATAAGAAGGATTACGACACCGCACTTGTTTTGTTAACTAAAAGCACAGCTATTAACTTAGAGCATCAGCATCTTTATGCGCATCGTTATAATCTGGCTTGCGATTATTTTGATATTGGCCTGGTTTTTGCTAATAAGGACGATTATGGCACTGCCCAACAATTTTACCGTAAAAGCCAGGCGCTTTTTGAGAAATTAGCGCTTAAGCATGAGCTAAGCGATTACTATTTTAACTTAGGAGAGCTCTATTTATATGAAAAACAGTATCAAAAGGCGCTAGATTCCTATCTTTCCGGCCTAAGAATTGATCAGTTGCAGGGCAATAAGGTAAATTTAGCTTCTGATTATAACATGATTGGCGAGCTCTATATGGAAATGGATAGGTCCCTAGAGGCAGAAGAGGCCTTAAAACAGGCAGTTATATTTGCTACCCAGGTCCATTCAAGGCTAGAATTGGCCGCAGCAGAGCGAAATCTGGGATTGCTGTTTAAGAAGCTGGGTAAAAAGAGCAAAGCCAGGGAACATCTGCGCCAGGCGCAGGAAATTTATAGTAGTTTGGATCTTATAAGCTATAAAGAGGTAAAAGCAGAGATTTTGAGCCTGGAAACTCAAAATTAGGGCACCTTGACAAATGCCAAAAAAATATGTTATACTTCAAGTGTAATTTGACACTTTGACAATTTGGTGCATTTGACCTAGTGATAAACCCGCCACAAAGATGGCGGGTCCGCCACGAAGTGTGGCGGAGGCAAACTAACAGTAATGTTGGGGCCCCTACTTCGTCCTTTAATAGGCTTGAAAAAGCTATGACGGACTTCGTAGGGCTCTGCGAAGCTCGAAAGTTAATAAGTCATTAATTAAAGAGCGAAGCAGAGGCAAAGCTTCCGGTCCGTCATGAAGTGTGGCGGATAGCGGGGTTACCAAAAGGATGAACCCTAAATAAGCCTTTTAGGGTTTTTTGTTTATGAGCCCCAGCGTAAGAACTAGAAAAGGAGGGGAAAATGAGACGCATGCACAGGAAGATGGTTAAAAGAGGAAGAAGGACGCAGAAAAGACACCTTAATTTCATACAGGCCATAAGGTTATATCTAGGGATGCCGGCATAAATAATGCTGGACATTTTGAAAAGGGGGTGGTACAATATGAACAAGCTAGATAAACAGATCATGGTGCACAGAGTTATCACCATGCTAGGCCGACAGGAGATAGATTTCCTGGATAAACTAGGCAAAGATGCTCTTTTCTCAACAGGACATAAACTCTCCTATAACGAAATACTTCGTGGATTGATTGATTTTGCCATGGAGGCGGGTATTTCGGGAGATAAGATAGATTCAGCTAAAACCTTGAAAGCAAGGCTGATAGAAGAAATTCATAAATCCTAAAAGGGTCAGGTAGATTAAAGGAGGAGGAAAAATGAAAAATTTGATTTTAGTACTTTTTGCTTTGGTAGTTTTAATGGCTGCAACCTCATTTGTGTATGCGCATGAAATGGGGGATGATTATATTGAATATGGTAGCATAAACACGATTCCTGTAATCGATGCGGATAAGATCCCGTATGGCGATAGGCCGATAAACAAGCTGAATCGCGGGGTAATGAATAGCGTGGGTTTCTGGACAGAAATTCCAGCTCAGGTATGTAAAGTATCTGATGAAACTGATCCGTTAACAGGCATAACATTTGGTCTGGTTCAGGGAGCAGTTACTAGCGTGATTCGCGCAGGAGCGGGGGTATTTGATACATTGACTTTCATGGTTCCGCCTTATAATAAGCCGGTAATGGTTCCTGAATATGCTTATTTAAGGGCTGATCAGAAGATAAAAGATTACCTTTGGTAAGTTGAGTAAAGGGTAAAAAAGGGGTCAGAATTATTTATTCAACAGTTTATGTGCTAGAATAAATAATTCTGACCCCTTTTTTTTGTGCCTACTTGAAATTATGGGTAGAATGTGTTATATTTATCAATGAGGCAAGGGGTAAACTACCAGCGGGCAGGCAATGCCCGGAAAAAAACAAACAAAAACTAAATTTCCCCTTGCCGCTTTTAATTCCCCTAATCGAAAGATTTGGGGATTTTTTTTGAGTTAGATTATCCTCCTAGCTTCGTCTATTAAGGCAGGAGGTGGCAAGATGAAGATGGGGATAGTATTTTGGGGACTATTTAGTATCTGTAGTATTTGTTGGTGTGCCGAAGTAAGCTGGCAGGAGGTAAGTCGGGGTATTGTCAATGTAAAATTTGTAGTAGTTGACCCGGGAAATCAAAAAGTGGTTTATTTAGGTTCGGATAAGGGCCTGTTTAAGAGTGCTGATGGAGGGGAAACCTGGAATAATCTCTTACAGGTGAGAGGAAGTAACAGAAGTGTAAACTATCTTGTTTTTGATAAACAAGTCAAAAACAGAATATTTGCTGCAACTGCTGCAGGTTTGTATGCTAGTTCGGATGCAGGCAAAAGGTGGGAGAGGATATTTCAGGGGAAGAATTATTCTGAGGGCAGTTGTACTTCGGTTGCTTTAGTGTCAAACGGAATCCTATTAGGAACAAACTCTGGTTTGTTTAAGAGTAATGATGGTGGCCGGTCGTGGCATAAAGAGCCTGGTAAGCTTGGGGAAAGTCAGATATTTAACATTACCTGTTCATCTATTGAACTAAGCCAGGTTTATATAGCCTCGACTTCAGGTGCATACAGGAGTTTAGATTCAGGGTCAAGCTGGCAAAGGATTTACTTTACGAAGACTTCAGGTCAGGGCAGCGATTTTGAAGATGAGGTTGAGGGAGCTCAAGAAGAAGATTTCTATTCAGGGGTAAAGTATATTGCTTTAGATCCGAAGCATATTAATACTGTATATCTTGCTACCAACCGCGGAATTTATAAGAGTAGTTCCCAGGGGCTTGATTGGGAGCTGTTTTCTGATAATGGTTTACTTAGCCGAGACACACAGTTTTTAGCGCTCTCTGAGAAATCCAAGGTTTATGCAATTGCTAAGTCAGGTTTATTTGTATATCAGGGAGATCGCTGGGAAGAGGTATCTTTGGGGCTTCCCGCAAGTATAATTAATTTCATGGGATTTGATAAAGAAGCGAATCTTTACGTTTGTACAGATAAGGGATTATTTCGCGCAGCACTTAATTTTAAGCTTATGAGTATGTCAGATGACATCGTTATGGAATATACTAAAGGAGAACCCGGTATTGAAAGTGTGCAGCAGGCTGCGATTAACTATGCTGAGGTTAACCCTGAGAAGATAGCGCTTTGGCGAAAGCAGGCTTGCGCAAAGGCACTCCTACCAGAAGTTAATTTTGGATTAGATAGGAATACTACTGATCTATGGCATTGGGAAGGCGGCTCTACGACTAAAGCTGACGACGATACATTGAGGCGCGGCCGCGATAGCTTGGATTGGGGGGTAGTTTTAAGTTGGGATTTAGGCAAGTTGATTTGGAATGACGATCAAACTTCTATTGATACGCGTTCCCGTCTTACGGTACAGTTGCGCAACGATATATTAGATGAAGTTGTTAAGCTCTATTTTGAACGAATTCGCGTAAAGATGGAGATGGATAGCCTTCAAATTGAAGATCGCAGAAAACGTTTTGAAAAAGAGCTGCGGGTTAAAGAGTTAACCGCTTCTATAGATTCTCTAACTGGAGGCTATTTTTCAAAACAAATTAACGCCAATGGCAAATCTGTTTGAAAAAAATACGTTTTCGGTTATAATATGTATAGAAAGGCTTAAATGAAAAGGTTAGTGTATGCAATCTTATTTGTATTATTATCTGTACAGTTTGTTTTAGCTTCTGTGAATGATACTAATGAGGCTGTATTTAAGAAGCCATCGGAGGATTTTAGCGAGCCTTCCGATGATTTTGATATGCCCTCAGAAGACTTTAATATATCCTCAGGAGATTTTAGAAGGCCATCAGAAGATTTCTCCGACTCTTCTATAGACTTTTCGCCTATTTCAGGTGATTTCGATAAACCTTCAGATAACTTTTCCTCGCCATCAGATGATTTTAGCCAACCCTCAAATGATTTTAATAAAACCTCGGGTGAATTTAGCCGGCCTTCGGATGATTTCAGCAAGCCTTCCTCAGATTTTAGTCATCCATCACAAAGCTTTTCACTCCATTAAACCCCGAGGCAAACGATTTGCGAACGCTTGCGCTCCGTAAGTTGTCCGATCATTAAAACCGCTTGCATTTTTCAATCAATTGTGATAATTTATCTAAGCATTTCGTATTAATAACCCTTTAATAAATAAGGACTAAGCAATGAGTATAAAACATTTCACCGATGGTAATTTTAAGAAAGAAGTTTTAGAGTCTGAGTTGCCGGTTTTGGTTGATTTCTGGGCGCAGTGGTGCGCGCCCTGCAAAATGATCGCTCCAGCGGTTGAGGAATTAGCTAAGGAATATTCAACGAAGATGAAGATTGGTAAGCTGGATGTGGATAGTAATTCCAAGAGCGCAACGCATTATGGGGTAATGTCGATTCCGACATTGATATTTTTTAAAAAGGGAAAGATTATGGGCCAGGTTAGCGGAGCGCTTAGTAAAGCTAGCCTTAAACAGAAGATAGAAGAAAATCTGTAGGTATTCTAAGTGAAGAAGATATTTATCGCCGCAACAAAGCAAAATGACGGGAAGACTACAGTATCTTTAGGCTTGATTCGTAACTTCCAAAGAATATTTAAGAAAGTCGGATTTATTAAACCTATTGGCCAGCGCTACCTTGAAGAAGAAGGTCTGAAGATTGATGAAGATTCGGTTTTAATTGAAGAGGTCTGTGGGATTAAATGCGGGCTTAAGGATATGAACCCGATTGCCGTTGAGAAGGGGTTTACAGAAAGGTATATCTCTAAGCCGAACAAGGATTCAATAACTAAACAGATAAAAGATTCGTTTAAGAGGGTCTCCCGTGGTCAGAACCTGGTGATTATCGAAGGCACAGGTCATGCCGGAGTAGGTTCGGTATTCGATCATTCTAATGCCACTGTTGCAAGATTATTAGGTTCAAAAGCAATATTAATTTCTTCGGGTGGAGTTGGACGCCCAATAGATGAAATTATTCTGAATAAGGCGTTGCTTGAGCGGGAAGGGGTAAAGCTTTTAGGGGTAATCATAAATAAGGTTCTTCCTGATAAGTATGACAAGATTAACCGGTTGGTTAGGAAAGGGCTTGAGAGAAAAGGGGTTAATGTATTAGGGGTTATTCCTTATGACCCTATGCTTGCCAAGCCAACCTTTGAGCAGATCTTAGAAGAGACTGATTTTGATGTTTTATGCGGCAAAGAATATCTTGAGCAATCGATTTCTCGGATTATTATCGGTGCGATGGAGCCGCGCGACGCAGTTAAATTTATTACAGAAGATAGTCTTATGATTACTCCCGGGGACAGAGAGGATATGATCATGACTGTCTTAAGTTGTTTTAGCGAAATTGACAAAAAAAAGCTGAAGATTTGCGGTTTGGTTTTAACCGGCGGGATTACGCCTGAGCAGCCAATTATGAATTTATTGAGTAAAGCAGGGATACCTGTTTTACTCTCCAAACTAGATACTTACCATGTTGCTACAATTTTACATGATTTAACAGTTAAGATTCGTCCAAATGACCTGGAAAAGATTGAAACGGTAGTAAAATTAATTAGGCGTAATGTTGATTTAGAGAGAATATTAAGAGGGATGTAAAAATGGATACGATTAAAAAGATTCATGAGAAGGCGAGAGAAAAGATTAAGTCGATAGTTTTACCGGAGTATAATGATAAGCGCGTTGCACAAGCAGCTAAGATTATTGAGGGTGAAGGGTTAGCAAAAGTTACCCTATTTAGTAAAGATATGGTTATTGCTTCAGAGAAGGAGCGCTATATCCAGGAATTCTTTGAAACGTATAAGGCTAAAGATATAGATCTTGATACCGTTAGAAAGTTATTCGAGGATACTCTTTATTATACTGCGATGATGACTAAGGAAGGTAAGTTTGATGGTTTAGTTGCAGGGGCCGCGCATACTACGGCGGATATGGTCAGGTCTACGATGCGCTGTATTGGTATAGACGAAAGACTCACCTTAATTTCGAGTTGTTTTATCATGCAGGTCCCTAACTGCCCTTATGGTGAAGATGGGACATTTGTATTTGCTGATTGCGGAGTGATTCCAGATCCTAATTCGCGTCAGCTATCATGTATTGCTCTTTCGGCCGCAGAATTAGCAAAAAAAGTTTTAGATCTTACGCCGAGGGTCGCTTTTTTAAGTTATTCTACGCACGGTTCAGCTAAGACTAAATCCGCTGATAAAATTGTTGAGGCCTTAGCTATGCTTAAAAAGTTAGCCCCAGATATGCTCGCTGATGGTGAGATGCAGGTAGATGCGGCAATTGATCCTGAGGTAGCCGCAATTAAATCTCCGGATAGCCAAATTGCCGGCAGAGCGAATGTTTTAATTTTTCCAAATTTAGAAGCGGGTAATATCGGCTATAAATTAACCCAACGCTTGTCCGGGGCGCGAGCAGTGGGACCATTATTATTAGGCTTAAATAAACCTGCGAGCGATCTTTCCCGGGGATGTACTGTAGAAGATGTTGTGGATTGTGTTGCGGTAAGTGCGATTAGGGCGCAGTAAAAATATGAAAATACTGGTTATAAATAGCGGAAGCTCATCCATAAAATATAAGTTCTTTGATATGCCAAGGAATAAGCTCTTAACTTGCGGAAAGATTGAGCATATAGGAGAAGAAGGTTCGGATATCATTAACCATTATACCGGCCTTAAATTGATATTAGGCAAGATTGATTCTGTGGATGCGGTTGGCCATAGAGTGGTGCATGGTGCAGAGACATTTAAGAAGCCGGTGATTGTAGATGATTCGGTAATTAAAAAGATTAAACAATGTTGTAGTATTGCGCCACTGCATAATCCCGCAAACTTAGCAGGTATTCTTGCCTGCAATAAATTGTTGGCAGGAGTAAAGCAGGTGGCGGTTTTTGACACCGCCTTTCATCAAACTATCCCGGATTACGCCTATATTTATGGACTTCCGTATGAATTCTATACAAAATTTAATATCCGAAAATACGGTTTTCACGGAACCAGTCATGAATATGTAGCTCATGAAGCAGCGCATATATTAAAGAAGCCAATAGATAAGCTTAAAGTTATTACCTGTCATTTAGGTAACGGATGTAGTATTTGCGCTGTGGATAAAGGAAAATCTGTAGATACAAGTATGGGATTTACGCCTTTAGAAGGATTAGTTATGGGCACGCGTTGCGGCGATGTTGACCCGGCTTTAATTACTCATATCATGCGTAAAAAGAGATTAGATATGCATGAGATGGATAATTTGTTAAATAAAGCCAGCGGACTTAAGGGTATATCAGGCATAAGTAATGATATGCGTATTTTAGAGACTAAGGCAAATAGCGGGGATATGCGCGCACGACTAGCACGGGATATTTTTGCATATCGCATTCGTAAGTATATCGGGGCATATATTACGGTTATGTCTGGTTGCGACTGTCTTGTATTTACCGGTGGTATCGGAGAAAATCAGGCGACAATCCGTAAAAAAATTACTAAGAATCTTTTTAATCATTTCAGGAAATCACCCAAGATACTGGTTATTCCGACTAACGAAGAATTGATGATCGCAAAACAAACATTTAAGTTAATCAAGGGCTAAGTGTATGAAGCGATTATTGATTTTGTTTTTGGTAATTCTCGGTCTGGTAAATTTTAGTTTTGCGCAGGAGTCAGGTACGATGAAAAAAGCGGTTATGGTTATTTCTCATGAAGGTTTTCGGGATGAAGAGTTGTTGCATACAAAACAAGCCCTGGAAAGAAATGCTATTAATGTTAAGGTTGCTTCAACTGACTTAAGCGAGGCTGAAGGTTCCCTAGGCGCTAGGATAAAGCCAGATATTTTATTTAGCAACATAAATATGGCGGATTTTGATGCGATAATCTTTGTGGGTGGCCCGGGGGGCGTTAGCTATTGGGATGATCCCTTGGCGCATAAGCTATTAAAAGAAGCGGATTCATCCGGAAAGATAATCGGTGGAATTTGTAGTGCCAGCGTAACTCTAGCTAAGTCAGGGATATTAAAAAATAAAAGAGCAACTGTTTTTCCAGGGGATTCCCAGGAACTTATTGATAATCAGGTAAATTATACGGCTAAAGATGTTGAAAGGGACGGTTTTATTATTACCGCTAATGGTCCGGCTTCAGCAAGAGCATTTGGTGAAGAGCTTGCTAAGGCATTAAAAGAGTAAGGGAGATAAAATGTTAAGAACAATTTTAAAATCTAAAGTTCACAGAGCCACAGTAACCGAAGCAAATCTTAATTATGAAGGAAGCATTACTATTGATGAAAAGTTAATGCGGGCAGCCGATATTTTAGAGCACGAGAAGGTTGAAGTTTTGAATTTAAATAATGGGGCGCGTATCGAAACTTATGCTATTTGTGGAAAACCTGATAGCGGAGTTATCTGTCTTAATGGCCCGGCTGCGCGCGGGGCTTGTCCTGGAGATATAGTTGTTATTTTAACCTATGTCTCTGCTGACGAAAAAGAAGCTAAGAGTATAAAACCAAAAATAATTAAGGTTGATGGAAGAAATCGCATTAAGAATTAGAATATTCGGTGATCCGGTATTAAGAAAAAAGTCATCTGCAGTTAAAAAGGTAACTGCAAGGCATAGAGAGGCCTTAAGTAAGATGGCCCAGCTTATGTATGAAGGCGAAGGGGTGGGTTTAGCTGCTCCTCAGGCAGGTATCAACGAAAATATGATTGTCGTTGATATAGGGGAAGGCCTTTATAAATTAGTTAATCCCAGAATTGTAAAAGCTACTGGGTCACAGGTGAATCAGGAAGGTTGTTTAAGCGTACCGGGTTTATGTATTAAAGTTAAGCGGGCAAATAAAATTACGCTTAAGGCCCTTGATGATGAAGGTAAGTCTTTAGATATTAAGGCCGAAGGTTTATTGGCCTGTGTATTTCAGCATGAAATTGATCATTTGAAGGGTAAGCTTATTGTAGATTATGCCTCTCTTATTAAAAAGATTGAGATTGCCAGAGCTTTAAAGAGATTAAAAGATCAAGTTAAAGATGAAGAATCAATTAAACATACAAAATCCTGTAAATTGCAACTGTAGCCTCGATAAGCGCTTACCCAATTGGTTGAATCAGGATATTCCTAATGCCCAGGTAATAAAAATCGCACGGGATATTGCTAATGCCGGGGTGAATACTGTCTGCCTTGAGGCAAAATGTCCCAATGTGAGTGAATGTTTCAAGGGCAATCAGGCTACTTTTTTAATTCTCGGAAAAATTTGCACCCGTAACTGTTCATTTTGTAATATTGAAAAAGCTGGCGTAACAAAACCGGATGTAGATTATAGGGAAGCTGAGCGAATCATCGAAGTGGTAAGGCTAATGGGGTTAAGGTATGTAGTAGTCACTTCTGTTACCCGAGATGATTTAGATGACGGTGGATCTTTTCAGTTTGCTAGTATTTTAGAATTAATACATGAGATAAGTAATGATATCAAGGTTGAGGTTTTGGTCCCGGATTTTCAGGGTAGGGTTATGAGCTTAAAGGTTGTTATTGATGCAGATCCTTTTGTTTTGGCGCACAATATCGAAACAGTTAAAAGATTATATGCCGTAGTCAGGCCGCAGGCAGATTATAGCCGTTCACTAAATTTGTTGAAAATTGCCAAGGAATTTAATTCCTCGCTGATTACTAAATCATCGCTAATGTTAGGCATGGGTGAGACTGAAGAGGAAGTGTTTGAAGTTATGCACGATTTGCGCAGGTCTAATTGCGATATTTTAACACTAGGGCAGTATTTAGCTCCATCAGTTCAACATTACTCAGTAAAAGACTTTATCCATCCAGAGCAGTTTAGTAAATATCAAGAAATTGCAATTAAGTTAGGGTTTAAGAAGGTTTTATCCGGGCCTAAGGTAAGAAGCTCTTATAAGGCTGAAGAAACAAGTAGGTTAATTTCTACTGCAAATTAGGGGTTGATTATATGTATGATTTGGTAATTATTGGAGCTGGCCCCGCAGGCTTAGCCGCAGCAATTTATGCTGGAAGGTTTAAATTATCCACTCTAGTATTTGAGAAATTATCTCCGGGAGGCCAGATCCTACTTTCTCCTTTGATAGAGAACTACCCGGGATTTCCCGAGGGAGTATCTACTTTTGATTTAATTGATAAATTTAAGAAACAAGTTGAAGATTTAGGAGTTGCAATTGAAAACAAGGAAGTTTTAGAGATAATCCCTGAAGGAAATTCGTATCTAGTAAAAACAAGCGAAGGCGATTTCAAGGCAAAGTGTGTAATCGTCTCAAGCGGTGCAAAGTCTAAAAGGATTGGGGTAGTTGGCGAAGAAAAACTTATCGGCAAAGGGGTATCGTATTGCGGTACTTGTGACGGTCCGCTTTTTAAGAATAAAGATATTGTTGTGATTGGAGGAGGGGATCGCGCAGTTGAAGATGCAATCTTTTTGGTCAATTATGCTAAATCAATAAGCCTTGTGCATAGGAGAAGCGAGTTTCGTGCCTCGGAAATTCTGGTTGAAAAAGTAAGAAAAAACAATAAGATTAAACTTGTTCTTAATAGCGTAGTTACTGAAATTATCGGCGATAGTAAAGTTGAAGGGATTAAGATTCAGAATGTGTTGAGCAAGAAGACTTCAGAGATCTCTTGCCAGGGTGTCTTTATTTTTGTTGGGATTATTCCGAATACAGAATTTGTAAAAAATATATTGGAAATAGATGAATTCGGCTTTATAATTACTCGTCCAGAAATGGCTACATCAAGGAGAGGTATTTTTGCCTGCGGAGATTGCATACGCAAAAGCTTGTATCAGGTTGTAAGCGCTTGTAGCGATGGTGCCACTGCAGCAGACTCAGCGCATAAATATTTGTTAAAACAATGATAAAATTTCCTACGCATAATAAAAAGTTAAAAGATTGGGTAACTAAAATGGCTAAACTCTGTCAACCGGATGAAGTCGTCTGGATTGATGGGTCTGAAGCGCAAAAGATTATCCTAGAAAAAGAAGCGCTCGCAAATGAAGAGATAATTCAACTGAACAAAGAAAAGCTGCCGGGGTGTTTCTTGCACCGCACAGCAATTGATGATGTTGCGCGCACAGAGCACCTCACCTTTATCTGCACTAAGAAAAAGCACGATGCTGGTCCGAACAATAACTGGATGTCCCCAAAGGCTGCGTACAAGAAAGCCAGGGCTATATTTAAGGGGGCGATGCGTGGTCGCACCATGTATGTTATTCCTTTTTCTATGGGGCCGGTGGGTTCTGAATTCAGTAAAATCGGAGTAGAGCTTACAGATTCGCGTTATGTAGTCTTAAATATGCTTATTATGACCCGCGTTGGAGAATTAGTTTTAAAACAGATAGAAAAAGAAGATAACTTTACCAAGTGCCTGCATTCTAAAGCAGAGCTTGATATTAATAAGAGATTAATCCTGCATTTTCCTGAAGACAATACTATTTGGAGTGTGGGTTCTGGTTATGGCGGGAATGTACTTTTAGGTAAGAAATGTTTATCTTTGCGTATTGCTAGCCATATCGCCAGAAAAGAGCATTGGTTAGCCGAACACATGTTGATTATGGGTATTGAAGAGCCTAATGGGCACATTGAATACGTTGTTGCAGCTTTCCCGAGCGCTTGCGGTAAAACAAATCTGGCGATGCTTGTTCCTCCCGAAGGGCTTAAAGTAAAGGGTTATCGCATTTGGACGGTGGGTGATGATATTGCGTGGATGCGCGTTGATTCTGATGGCACTCTTTGGGCGATAAATCCTGAATCCGGATTTTTCGGTGTTGCACCGGGGACAAATTCAAAGACCAATCCTAATATGGTCGAGACGGTTAAAAAGGATACCATATTTACTAATGTCCTATTGAAATCCGATAAGACAGTTTGGTGGGAAGGTGCTGATGGAGAAGTGCCTGCGAATGGTATTGATTGGCAGGGCCGTCCTTGGAAATCTGGATTAAAAGATGTTAATGGTAAACCTGTACTAGGGGCTCATCCGAATAGCCGTTTTACTGTGCCGATTATGAATTGTCCTTCAGCATCATTTAGGTTGGAACAGCATCATGGAGTTCCCGTATCCGCAGTAATTTTTGGTGGACGCAGAGAACATCTGGCACCTTTGGTTTATGAGTCTTTTAATTGGCAGCATGGTGTATTTGTAGGTTCAACTATGGCCTCAGAGCGCACAGCAGCCCAGGTTGGACAAGTGGGAGAGGTTCGCCGTGACCCAATGGCGATGCTTCCTTTTTGCGGTTATAATATGGCGCATTATTTTAGGCACTGGTTAGATATGGGTAAAAAGATGAAGAAGGCACCGAAGATATTTCACGTGAACTGGTTTAGGATGGATGAGTCCGGTAAATTCATGTGGCCAGGTTTTACGGAGAATCTAAGAGTCCTTGAGTGGATTCTTGACCGTTGCAATAATAGAGTGGAGGCATATAAAACTCCTATTGGATATGTGCCTTATCCTGCTGACATAGATTTGACAGGTATTAGCTTAAGTGATGGAGCGTTAGAGAAATTACTTGAAGTGCGTAAAGATGACTGGGTTGGGGAATTAAAGGGTATAAAGAAGTTTTTTAGTGAGTTTAAAAAGGATCTTCCTTTAGAATTATGGGATGAATACGAGAGCCTTAGTCAGAGGTTGAAAACAAGTGAATAAAGAGGTCTTGTTAACTACGGATTTTAAGGATTTAAAACTTTTTCGCCGGGGCAAGGTCAGGGATGTTTATGATTTGGGCGATAAGCTTTTGATTGTCTCAAGCGATAGGATATCTTGTTTTGATGTGGTTTTACCCAACGGAGTTCCTAATAAGGGCGAAATTTTAACTGCGCTTTCTTGTTTCTGGTTTGATTTCCTAAAAGATATTATCCCCAATCATTTTATCACTGCTGATGTAGATAAATATCCTGTTGAATTGAAGAAGTACAAAAAGCAATTAGTCGGTCGCTCTATGCTCGTGGTAAAGAGTAAGCCATTACCTGTTGAGTGCATTGTCAGGGGCTATCTCTCAGGCTCAGGATGGAAAGAGTATCAAAAGAAGCAATCAGTTTGTGGGATAAGATTGCCAGATTCTCTTAAGGAATCCGATAAGTTACCGGTAATTATTTTTACTCCATCCACTAAGGCTGATGTCGGGCATGATCAAAATGTTGAGCAGGGATATATTGAAAAGCTTATTGGTAAAGATACTGCTGACAAGATCTCCCAGGCGAGTATTGCTATTTATAAGAAAGCAAGTGACTATGCAAGAGGCAAGGGTATAATTATAGCAGATACTAAATTTGAGTTCGGAACTTATGATAATAAAATAATTTTGATTGACGAAGTGCTTACCCCGGATTCTTCGCGCTTCTGGCCGCTTGATGAGTATGCGCCAGGCGGGTCAGTGCCGAGTTTTGACAAGCAATTTGTACGCGATTATCTTGAAACCCTTGATTGGGATAAAGCTCCTCCGGCGCCGCAGCTACCGCTTGAGATCATCTCTAAAACCAGGGCTAAATACCTAGAGGCATATCAGAAGTTAACCGGTAAAACACTCGTATAAATGACTATCTTTAAGAAAATATTATCCATTTTATTAAGAATAGTATTAAGTATTATCTTGCTGGTTTACCTGTTCAAACAAGTTGACGAAAAGATTTTATTTGAGATTATTCAGCATTCAAATAAACCGCTTTTGTTTATCGCTTTTCTGGTTTCTTTTGTGCCTTACGGATTATGCCTTTTCCGTTGGAAACTTTTGATTAAGGCCGTTAAAATTAAGCTTCCATTAAAGCGGGTAGCTACTGCATTCGCGGGAGGGGCATTCTTTAGCCTATTTCTTCCTTCCACAATAGGAGGAGATTTTTTGCGCAGCATTGATTTAGTTACTTATACTAAAAAGCCTAAAGAGATCATTGCTTCTACAATCCTGGACCGGTTAAGCGGCTATGTTGGTTTAGTGATCATTTCTTCAGTGGCTGTTTTTATGGGCTGGAATATACTTGAGGACAAGAGCGTGTTATTGTCATTATGGATAATTATCGGTATCCTGGCTCTTTTATTGTTAGTTTTGTTTAATAAGTTCATCTATATAAAGATAAGCGGGCTACTTAAATCTTTTGGCGCCGGGAGAATTAGAGACATAATTACAGGTTTACACGAAGAAATCCATTTATTTAGAGAAAAGCCGAGGGTAGCTATAAGTAGTGTGCTTATTTCTACATTTGCGCAAGCGGCCACTCCTATAACCTTTTATATAATTGCTTTATCTCTGGGAATAAAAATAAGCTTGGTCTACTTTTTTGTTTTCTTGCCCATTATCAGCGCAATAACCTTATTACCTATCTCCATCGGTGGGTTAGGGTTGAGGGATGTTTCTGTAGTATTCTTTTTCGCTAAGGCAGGGGTAAGTAAAGATCCCGCTTTTGCTATGTCTTTACTTAGTTTTTCCTTTGGTTTATTCTATGGGGTATTGGGAGGCCTAATCTATGTCTATACATTACATAATCGACGGTTACAATGTAACCAATCATCCCAAATTTGCAAAACAACTTCCCCGAAAAACTCCTGATTCCCGCCTTCTCCTTGTACAGCTAATTAAAAGAAAGAGACTTTGCGGCAGTCTTAATAATCAAGTTTGGGTAATTTTTGATGGCCATCCGGATGCATCCATGGGGCCATTGGATGATGGCAATATAAAAGTCATATTTTCCAGGAATGAGAGCGCTGATTTGCGTATAAAAAAGATTGCTGAGCTTGTAGCTAACCCAAAGAACCTAATTGTTGTTTCGGATGATAAAGAAATTAGTTTTTTTATCAAATCTTGTGGGGCTAAGTCTATATCTGTGGAAGAGTTTCTTGGGTCTAAGGATAAGGCAGGGAAACTTTCGGTATTATCCGAAGAGGAGCTAACTTATTCTCAGATGCACAAGATTAACGAGGAGCTGAAGAAATTATGGCTCTCCTAAAGTTTTTAGGTACAGCGGGTGCGCGCTTTGTGATGATTGAACAGCTCCGGGCTTCAGGGGGAATCTGGGTTTCTTACAAAGATACTAATATTTTGATAGATCCGGGGCCGGGAAGTATTGTGCGTTGCGCTACAAGCAGGCCAAAGTTAAATCCAACCAAGCTTGATGGTATAATTCTCTCCCATCGCCATTTAGATCACGCTAATGATATTAATGTAATGATTGAGGCTATGACTGAAGGCGGTTTTAAAAAGAAAGGGGTTGTATTTTGTCCTAAGGATGCATTGCGCAAAGATCCGGTAATTCTAAAGTATGCGATTAATCTGCCGGAAAAGATTGAGATCTTAAAGCCTAATAAGGATTACTGCGTTAAGGATTTTAAGTTTAGAAGTTCAATGCGCCATATCCATCCGTCTGAAACTTATGGAATTAAGTTTAGATTGCATAAAACCAGTATTGGCTTACTTACAGATACAAAGTATTTTAGCAAGCTAAATGATTTTTATAAAACCGATGTATTAATAATTTCTGTTGTATTTCTTGAGCCAAGGTCCAATGTTGATCATTTAAGCCTAATGGATGCCGAAAAGATTATAGCAGCCTGTAGGCCCAAAAAGGCCATACTTACTCATTTTGGAAAGAGTATGCTTTTAGCCAAACCTCAATTACAGGCAAAGATTTTGACTAAACGCTTAGGTATTGAAGTAGTAGCTGCATACGATGGAATGATGATCCCATTCTAGGATTATTTCTTGACATAACCCTCGTTTTATGATAAAGTTATAACAATTTAGTAGTGCATACAAAAAGGAGGTGCAGGATGAGTAGTTGGCAAGTAGTTTTGTTAGAACCAGCTAGAACTGTCTTAGCTCAAATAGGACAGTTTATGGTAAGTATTTTATTAGTGCTTATCATCCTAATCATCGGTTGGATTATTTCCAAGGTGATTAAAACTGTAGTAACAAGAGGACTTAGGGCAGTTAAGCTTGATGAGCTCTCTGACCGCATTGAATTGGAAGATGTTTTAGAAAAAGGCGGCATTGGTTTATCGCTCTCTGAGTTGATCGGGGTAGTCTGCTATTGGTTAGGTCTTTTAGTTACTTTTATGGTTGCAATTAATGCCGTTGGTTTAACTATAGCCGCAGATTTATTAAATAAAATTGTACTTTATGTACCTAATGTTATTTCAGCTATATTCATTTTAATATTAGGTATGTTTGCTGCTACTGTTTTAAGAAATATTGTAATTACTGCAGCCAATAACGCTGGTCTTTCTCAAGGTAAAGTTCTTGCTAAAGCAGTTGAAATAATTATTATTGCTTTCGCAATTTTTATCTCATTAGAACAGCTAAAGATTGGTATTCGTCTGACCACCCTAACGCTAAGCATTATTTTAGGTAGCGTAGGTTTAGGTTTGGCTCTGGCTTTTGGGCTGGGCTGTAAAGATATTGCGGGAAAGATGACGAACGAGTTTATTGAGAAATTAAAAAAGAAATAAAATCTATTGGCAGATGAAAAACCCCGCACTTAATTATGAGTGCGGGGTTTTTTTATAGGAAGAAGTGATGAATATAAGAGTAAAAAGAGTGCTTCCTTTTCTAATTTTAGTTATGTTTTTCACTCTGGGTTTGAGCCCGCGGCCAAGGGCCATAGATAATCTTCAAACACAAGAGATCTTAATTAGATCAATAGTTGAGGAGTTTTTTCAAAGAATCGAGTCTGCCTATGCATTTGAGGACCTTGGTGGGCTGATGTTTCTTTTGGATAATAATTTTGATGAAAGGAACCGGTTTAAGTTAGTCCTTGATGAATATCTTAAATCCGTAAGTTATCCCCACATACATTTTGTTATCGATATGGTAGTTAGCGATAAAGATAGGCTAAGTGTTACGGTGCATTGGTATAAAAATGCAACAACAACTTCGGGGGTTGAGATTAGAATGAGGGGCTTAACTCAGCTTGTGCTTGTAAGGCGACCGGAAGGCTTGAAAATCATCAGGATAAAGCGAGAAAACCCCTTCTTTTAATTTTAGTTTACTTTAGGCAGTTTATAATATAGAATAAAACAGGTCGCGAGCTCGTCCCGCCGATAGCGGTATTCATTAAAGGAGGAAGGCAATGAACAAAAGCGAAGCATTAGTAAATGACATGGGTATGCGCGTGGTAAAGCTGTGCATAGTCTTGGGGATTATGTTTCTTTTTAGGTACTTAATCTCCATGATTGAGGTTTTTGATGAGATGGAGTTTTTTAACACAGGGCTTACTGTTTTAGATGTTGTTATTGGAGCAGCTAATGCGGTCATATTAACGTTTCTTATTAAATTTGGGTTTTATCTGACTAAGCATTATGAGATGATAAATTTCCCTAAGGCGATGGTCATTGCTAAATGGATAGTAATGCTTATCGCGTCTATTATTGCGTATCAAACCTTTTATCATATTGCCAAGCACCTATTCAGAAGACATGATATTGAAGTTTACAATGTAACGTTTCTGTGTGTAAGTTTATTACTTTTAACAAGGCTCATGGTCTTGATTTTTTCTAATATGGAGAAGATTACGGATTTATTCACCGGAAGATTAAAGGCTATTTTTAAAGAGCCAGAGTTAGAGGTCGAAGAGCCTGAGGTGAAAACGGAAGAGTTTAAATGCAAGGGCTGCGGAAATGTGCTAGGGAAAGATGTAGTATTTTGCCCAAAGTGCGGGACTAAGGTTAGTTAAAGCAAGGTTAACAGTCATTACAGGAAATTTAATTTGATATCTTTCAAAAGGCTGGGTTCCCAAGGAAGGTTAGGTAACCAGCTCTTTCAATATGCATTCCTACGGCTTACGGCTCAACGCTTGGGGGTAAAGTTTTATTGTCCTAAGTGGATTGGCGATGAGATTTTTCTGCTCAACGATTCTAACGAAAGAGCAGAAGAGCCTGAGGGTATTGATAAGGTTTATATTGAGCCACCGAATTATTTTGGTTTTAATGAAAGCACGTTAAAAATCGAAGACGGTACAGATATTTCAGGTTGGTTTCAGACGGAAAAATATTTAGATAAAGAAAAAGTTAAGAAGTGGTATGTTTTTAAGGAAGCAGCTGTATTAGCTGTGAAGATTAAATATCAACATATAAATTATTCTAAAAGCGTGGGTTTGCATTTTAGATTTGGAGATAAAATTAGAATTTTAAACCTGCGCTCATTATACTATACGGTACCTCCAAGATATTATTTGGAAGCCCTCAGTAGAGTAAAAAACGAAGAGTATATACTAGTTTTTTCTGATGAGATTAAGATTGCAAAAGGATTTTTGAAAAAAGTTAAGGGAAATATTATTTATATAGAAGGAAATAAACCTTATGAAGATCTTTACTCGATGAGCCTTTGTCACGACTTTGTTTGTTCTATATCTACCTTGAGCTGGTGGGGTGCTTGGTTAATTCCCGCTAAAGATAAAACAGTTGTTGTTCCAAGAGAAGGTCCTGTAAGACCATGTTCGCAGTTTGTTAATAATGATTTCTGGCCGGATAATTGGATTAAAATTAAGGCATTAAATAGTGTTTTCGAAGACCATCGTTTCGTTACTAAAACAAGAACGTTTTTAAAGTTTATAAAAACTGTTATTATTTTACCCCACTCTATCCTTAAAAAATGTTTTAAAATTTTGTATTCCAGGAGTAATGCTAAATGACCCAGCGTAAAAGTTCAAAGTCGACAGGTATATTAAAAAATTTGCTTGAATTAAAAAAGTTCCTAGATTATAAAAAAATAAAACTTAAATTTTACCCCTGGTTTATACCTTCATTTTTATTCTTAGCATCGTCTTTTTTGGAAGGATTATCTTTAGGTCTTTTGATTCCCTTGATCAAGGGAGTTATAGCGATGGATTTTGGTTTTATTAGAAATTCATCAGTTTTTAAGGCATTCTTTCCTAGGTACTTCAATTTTTCAGCTACTAATACCAACATATTTATATTGCTAGTAGGCGTGATCTTTATAGCAACAGTGCTTAAAAATATATGTCAATATGTTGCTGTGTTAAATGTTAGTTTTCTAATTAGAAGATTTTCGAATATATTAAGGCAGGCAATTTTCGATCGGTATATTAGTTTTGGGAAAATGTTTTTTGACCGCAATAACACAGGCTATCTCCAAACAATTTTAATCAGCTTTACTCAGCAGGTATCAAATCAACTGAAGGGACTCGTTGGTTTTTTAAGTTCGTTTCTTTTATTTTTTGTTTATTTGCTGTTAATGGTTATTATATCTTGGAGAATTACGATTTTTGTTATTTTGATTTTTCCTGTGTTAAACTACGCATTTAAATGGCTTATCAGTAAAATCAGAAAATCTTCGGAATATTATACTAAATCTTACGCAATATTAAGTAATAATATCGCTAATGTATTAACGTGTATTCCTTTGGTTAAGTTATATAGCAATGAGGAATTTGAAAAGAAACGTTTTTATAACCTAAGCAATGAAATTGAAAAGATTGAATTTAGTCTTGATAAAAAGCAGAACTTGGTTACGCCAATGCACGAAATTATTTTACTTACCTCCACATTACTTTTAGTCTCCGCAATAACTTTTATAGTGGTAAGGGAAAGAGTAGGAGATGTAGCAAGTTTCTTGGTATTTTTATTTATTCTTAAAAGATCCGCGGCTTCATTTGGTAATTTAAATGATATTAAAGCCGGGCTTGCTACAATAAGTGGACATATTTTAGCATTGGTTAAAATCATTAACGATGATGATAAATTTATCGTGCCTGATGGAAACGTAGAATTTACTGGTTTAAAAAAGAGTATAGAATTTAAAAACCTAACCTTTTCTTATATAAATGAGGTAATTGTGTTGAAGGGCATTACTTTTTCCATTGCGAGGGGAAGTAAAGTAGCTTTTGTTGGACCAACTGGGACTGGAAAAACTACATTAATAAACCTACTCTTGCGTTTCTATGATTGTTCTCCCGATGCTATTGAAATAGATGGGATTGATATAAGAGATTACACGCTTAAATCTTTAAGGAATCATATATCTCTTGTAAGCCAAGATACTTTACTGTTTAATGATACGATTAAAAACAATATTTTATATGGTTTAGATCGAAGTATTCCTGACGAAGAGCTTGTGGATGTTTTAAAAAGGGCTCGTCTATATAATTTTGTTGTAAATTTGCCGGATAGTTTTAATACTGCAATTGGAGACAGGGGGATTAAACTCTCTGGAGGTGAAAAACAAAGGCTTTCTATAGCTAGGGCTATGCTTAATAATGCGGAACTTTTAATTCTGGATGAAGCGACAAGCTCTCTTGATATTAGGACTGAGAAACTAATCCAAGAGGCCATCGATGAGGTGATGAAGAATAGGACTACCATTGTTATTGCGCATAGATTTTTTACAATAAAAAATTCTGAAAAGATCATTGTAATAGAAGATGGGAAGCTAATAGAGCAGGGTTCGTTGAATGAATTGCTTGAGAGAAAGGGCAAGTTTTACACATATTGGCAAGAGCAGAAGTTTTATTGATATGTTTTTATCTGAGCTAGGTTTTAAGAAAGGTTAGTATGTCTGGAGATTATTTAGTCTTAGGGCTAGTTATTTTATTGTCGGTGTTTCGCCAGAAAATCTACCCTCCGTTGTTCTTATTTTTGTATTTGCTTGTTGATCCCGTAGAATCAACTGGAATTGCAGGAGCGCTTAATTTTTCTTTAACGTATAGGATAGCCGCTTCTTTTTTTATCGTTAGCGCCCTGACTTCATTTTCTCGATTATGGAAAGAACGGAATTTATCTAAGATGAATCATAGGTTATTTATTGCCGGTTTAATTGCAGTATTTTATATGATGTGGATTTATATATCTTCCATCTATTTCAATTTTTCTTCATACTTAATTTTACTTAACACTATACAGTTTTTTGGTCCTTACGCAATGATAATAGCACTTGCTTATTATAGAGAAAATTTTGCTCGTCGATTGTTTGTCTTCTATTTATTTTTACAAATCACTCTAGGAGCTTTGATTATTATTATTCCAGACAGTTTTTTAAGTGTCTTGCAAGGGGTAAATTATACTGCAAGTTTTAAATCGGATTATTTTTTTGGCCAGGATAGTTACATGCTTTATGGATCTAGAGTATCTGCTCAATTTTACAATACTATTATATTGAGTTTTTATAGTGCAATAGGATTAGCTTTATGTATATATATTATTAAAGTTGGCAAACAAATAGCTTGGCGAATTGCTGGCGCTATATTCCTTGTTATTTGTATCTGGCTGCAACTTATTTCTGCAACACGCGGCGTTTTAATGGGGATTATCTTTGGTTATTTTGCGATTTTTTTCCGTTTAAAGGCGTGGATAAAGATCGGAATATCATTAATTACACTTGTCGTAATTTATCTAATTATAACTTCAAGCATATTGTCAAAAATTTCCTACGAGCCCCTCGGGCCAATTATTGACCGTTTTAGTGAAATAGCTACTGGTGATAAAAGTATAGAAAGTAGAGTCGTAGCTATTGAAAAGTTTAATCAGGATATATTTGTCAGGCCGATATTAGGGTATGGCGATTATGAGCTAACTGTGCAGGCTTATCCAGGATCTTTGCCGCATCAGCTAATGTTGTATATTGCTGCGATTTATGGTATTCCTGCAGGCATCTGCGTAACGCTACTTCTTATTTTGGGCATTATTCCAGTTTTTAAATCTAAAAAAATACGTCAAGGTGAAACTAAGAAACTTGAAGTACCGGATACCTTATTGGAATTTCATAGACGTAACCTAGGTTTATTTTTCGGAGTTATTACGATTTTCTTAAATATGACAAATGGTACGGGTGGGTTTGTTTTGCCATGGGTAACGTTGGCTGTAGCTATCTACTATTGGGCGGAAGGTTAAAAATTAGTGTTTTATGTATTTGGTTAGTTGATTAAGCGAAGATTTGTTAAAGAAGGGTTCAATAGCTGTTTTTCGTTATTTTAAATGGATAGATATATTGTCACTCATTTATTGTTAGGAGTAATATAAATTAATGGAAACAAACGGAATCTTTCTTAGTGTAGTTATCTGTACTTTTCGCAGGCCAGGATACCTTAGTCAGGCGCTTAAGAGCTTAACTCAACAGGATTGGAATTGTAAAGAAGGATGGGAAGTAGTTGTTGTGGAGAATGACAACGTTGCATTTCCCGGAGTAGCTGTTATTTTAAAGGAGTACGCCGCAAAATTACCATTAAGGTATTTCTTTCTGCCAATCCCTAACTTAAGCCGTGCGCGTAATCTAGGCGCTGAGGTTGCGCGTGGAGAATACCTCGCCTATCTTGATGACGATGTGGAATTAACAACCTCATGGTTAAGTGCAGTAATAAACGGATGCAGAGAATATAACCCGGATTTCTGCGGTGGGCCAAGTCTGGCGTTATTTAAAACAGAAAGACCATATTGGTTCAGGGAGAGCTATGGTTCCGTATACATGTATGGCGATAAGCCGAGGGTTCTCTCTGCCGGGGAATACTTAGGCGGGATGAATTTTATTGTTCGCCGATATTTAATTAAGTTCTTAGGTGGTTTCCGTGAAGATTTAGCTATGACTGCCTATAGGCTTAGGTGGGGAGATGATTCTGAATTATTACAACGCGCCCGGGAAGTCATGCCTGATTTGAAAGTTCAGTATTTGCCGGATGCTGCGGTTTTGCATAGCGTAAGGCCGGAAAAGATGACTATCTCCTGGCAGTTTAAGTCAGCTTACACTAAAGAAATAAGCACTAGATTATGGAATCCTTCTAAGAATTCCAGGTTGAGATCTTCATTGAGCTTAGTGCGGTCATTATTTTTCTTGTTTATTAAAATACCGGGATTATTGTTAGTTATTGTTCTTGATACCTTTAGGCCGCATAGAACTTTGTGGCAGCGTTATGTAAAAGAGAACATACTAACTAATATCGTGAAGATACTTATCTTTTTCAAGAGGTTGTTTTAGTCAAGTATAATTAGAAAAATACTATTTACGATTAAATCAGTGCTATAGGGGTTGTTATAATATGAAAATTCCTGTTTTATTTTTAATTTATAATCGTCCGCAACTTACTCGATTTGTTTTTGATGCGATACGTAAGGCAAGGCCCGAAAAATTATTTATTGCTGCTGATGGTCCAAATGAGGTTAAGGCCGATGATTATAGAAAGTGTAACGATGCCCGAGATGTAATTAACCAGGTGGATTGGGATTGCGAAATATCAACATTAATCAGTAATGATCATTTAGGATGCAAACTTGGCCCGAGCCATGCTATTAACTGGTTTTTCGATAATGTGGAAGAGGGTATAATTTTAGAGGACGATTGTTTTTGTCAGCAGACTTTTTTTCGTTTTTGTGAAGAACTGTTGGAGTTTTACAGGCAGGATAAACGCATTATGTCAATCAGTGGCTGTAATCATCAGTTTGGTAGGTTAAGGATAAAATATAGCTACTACTTTTCGCGTTACAGACATACCTGGGGATGGGCAACTTGGAGACGAGCATGGCAATTCTTTGACGTGAATATGTCTCTATGGCCAGAAATGAAGAATAGAAAGTGGTTATCGGAAATATTAAAAGATGCAAAAGCGGAGAAATACTGGATTAACGTTTTTGACCAAGTTTATCAAAATAAAATTGACGGCTGGGACGCTCAGTGGACATTTGCTTGTTGGCTACAGAATAGTTTAGCAATTTTACCTAATGTTAATTTGGTTTCGAATATAGGTTTTACTGAAGATGCAACGCATACGAAGGATTCAAGTAGTAGGTTTGCTAATGTGAAAATTCAGCCGATGGTATTTCCTCTTTCTCATCCGCCGTCTGTTATTCAAAACTATAAAGCTGATAAATATACTGAGTTAATAAGATATTCAGGTACCTTTTCATTGAGAAACAGGTTATTGGTGGGATTAAATAGATTTATCAGAAAATGGTATAATTAGTAAGTTCGAATGATATAAAAGCCTTTGGGTATTTAAAAATATTAAACCAAATTTAAATAGTACATCCTAGTGAGTTTTAAAAAAAGTAACAAAGCTAAATAAGCTAATTTCTAAAGTTTTAAAGTTAGTTGGTAAAACGCCAATAATAAAGATTTGAGTGGAGATGACAATGATTGAAGATTATAATAAGATAAACATGGAAAATCAAAAATGACTTTGTATAGAAGGAGTAGCAGGATAGTAATTACCCCAAAATTGTGGTCGAAATATTTTTTTTATTATCCACAACTCCTGGTTGTAATTGGGCTAAAACATAAAGGGAAAGTTAATTTTATGCCAGTAGCATGGAGTACGGCTTTATCCTACGCGCCATTTATATATGGTGTTGCTATCGGGAACGACAGGCACTCTCATAAAATGATAAGCCGGTCTAAGTCTTTTACTGTTAATTTTGTAAGTTATAGTCATGTACATCTTGTGCGTTCATTGGGTAGAAGTACCGGTGCGGAAATTGATAAGGTAAAGAAGTTTCGTATAAAATATTCAAACGCTCAAAAGGTCGACTCTCCGATTCTGAACTTGTCGTATTGTACGTTCGAATGCATTAAAACTGGGAAATACATGTTTGGAGATCATACGTTTTTTATCGGAAAGGTGGCGCTTATTGATTTTGATGCGGGGGTATTTGATAATGCCGGTTTAATAAATACCGCTAAAGTAGCACCACTTTTGTATTGCGGAATTGATGACTATATAACTACGAATAACAAAACAAGAATATCTATGAAAAATCTGCCTTTTTATTATAAAGAAAGAAAAAGGGTGAAAATTGAAGAACAAAAATGAAAACTATAAAGCAGTGATCTTGGCTGCCGGCATAGGTTCTCGAATACGGGAAGTTATGGATATTCCTAAGTCAATGATTAAAATTGACGGGAAATATATCTTTGAGATGATGGTGGATGTGCTTATCGCGGCAGGGATAAGGGATATTATCTTCATTGTGGGGTACAAAAGAAAGCAGCTTAAATCTTTAATACTAAGCATATGTAGCAAGAAAGTGGCAAAAATTACTTTTATTGAAAATAAGCTATACAGAGAAACAAATACGTTATTTTCACTGTGGCTTGCGAGAAGGCTATTAAATTGCAAGTTTGTTTATCTTCATGGTGATCTTATATTTAGCCCAAAGATGCTGGAAGATTTCTTGTTGTTTCAGCACGGCAATTGCGCGATTGTAGACAAAAACTTTCCGAAGGATTGGGATGATGCAATGAAAGTGATTTGCCATCGCGGGGAAATCGAATATATGAGCAAATCCATTACTATGAGTGAATCGGATGGCACAGCGATTGGTATATATAAGTTTAATGCAATAGGTGCTAATAGATTATTTGGTATAATCGATAAGCTTGTTAAAAAAGGAGTAAAGAAAAACTGGGTTTCCGAAGCAATCAACATTCTTGGGAAGAGAGTCAGAATTAAAGCCAAGTATAACTATGCCCATAGCTGGGTTGATGTTGACAACCTAGTTGATTTAAAAATGGCAAATAAGATCTTACAGCGAATTGAGCGTGAATGATGTGTGGATTTTTTGGTTTTGTGGATTTTTCGGGTAACATTACCCAGATTGATTATAAAGAAGTTTGTGAGGGTGCGCTTGCAATTAACTATCGCGGGCCAGATGACTCCTCTTTTTTAGCACGACCACACTTATGTTTGGCTTTTGATCGTTTGAGTATAATTGATTTATCCGCTCCTAGCCAACCCTATGTTAATGAAAATGATAATGTTATTATGGTATGCAACGGTGAAATATACAATTATTTGGAACTACGCTCATTTCTTTTGGCAAAAAAGCATGTCTTTAAAACTAAGACTGATTCCGAAGTTATACTTCACGGCTATGAAGAATTTGGAAGTGCGCTATGGGGTAAATTAAACGGGATATTTTCAATTGCTCTTTGGGATGAGAGAAAAAAGAAGTTGTTTTTAGTCAGGGATCATTTGGGCGTTAAGCCTATGCATTATATGGTAGTTAAAGATAGGATATATTTCGGTTCTGACTATAATGCATTCCATAAGCAAAGCAGGGTAAAGTTGGAACAAAATCCAAATGCTATTTTGAGTTATCTTTCATTTCGTTGTGTAATAGGTGAGCAGACCTTTTATAAGCATATCAAGGATGTTCTGCCTGGGCAGAGTAACGTATTTTCTGTTGAAGGGGAGAGTCGAGAATGTTATTGGGATATTCCGGTTGATGAAGAGAAAGACCGGGGAGAAAGTTATTATCTTGATAAATTAGATAAGAAGCTATCTTCGGTTATTGAAAGACAGCTGATGAGCGACGTTCCTTTGGGCGCATTTATTAGTGGAGGATTAGACTCAAGCATGCTTTTATATTATTTAGCGAAGAAAAAGGAAGATATTAAAACATATATCACGGGTTTTAGAGATGAAGATTATAACGAGTTTTCATACGCCGAATTAATGACTTCGTCTTTAGGTATTAATCCTATTAAGTTATTGTTAGATGAGCAAGAGTATAAGGCAGGTATGGAGGATGCCATTTCTTACCGTGGAGAACCTCTTTCTGTGCCACATGAGCTGGCTTTTTTGAAGATGTCACGCTTAATGAAAAAGAATATAACGGTGGTTCTTTCGGGTGAAGGGGCTGATGAATTATTCGCAGGATATGGACGTATATTTCGGAGCCCGTTTGATTATTATAAGCAAAGAAAAATAAATTCAGTTCCGGGGTTATCTTGTATGCTAAGCCCTATCTTCAAAGCGCAAGCTTCCAAACAATTCTTTTCTCCTATGGAGCATTTTTTATGGCGCTATTCATGGTTCACAGAGGACGATAAGAATAATTTACTAAACTTAGATTTTTTTGAAAATCGCTATTTCGATGAGTACTCTATTTCATATATAAAAGAGTTATTTAACAAAACCGGAAATAATAATTACTATCGCGCGATGTATTATATCCTAGGTAAAATTCATCTAGTGAATCTCCTTAACCGTTTGGACAGGATGACTATGGCAGCTTCAGTGGAGGCCAGGGTTCCTTTTCTGGACTTTGAGTTGGTTGAGATGGTATCGAGAATGCCGTTACAGTATAAGTTAAGATGGAATGGGGTGTTACCTTTTATTAAAGCATTATTCTCGGATAGCGAGCAGATAAGTGAAAAATATGATACGCCAAAATATATCTTGAAGCGATTGGCAGAAGGAAAAATTCCTAAAGAGATTATTAGGCGAAAAAAAATGGGCTTTCCTGTTCCGTTAAATAGCTGGTTTAATAAAGAATTTAAGGTAGCAGCTATCGAATTGTTAATTGATCCTGACTCCAAAACCGGTGATTTTATTAATAAAGATAATCTTAAGAAATTTCTTTACAAGGATAACTATACGTCCAAATATGATTACGATGGTAAAAAAATCTGGATGCTTATGAACCTAGAGATATGGATGAGAAGATATTTCTAATTAAAGTCCAGTTGGAAGTTTATTAAAGTTTATTATTTTTGGGGTTATGCGAGGAGGAAGGCCATAAAAATGAATAAAGAAAAAACGCAGCTAGAAGAGGTTAAAGATTACTGGAAGGGCAAAAACGTACCTCAGCAATGGTATTCTGAAAGAGAGCCTTATACTCTTCAATGGTTTAATGAAATATCTTACAAGCGCTATAAACTTTATTATACATATCTAGTAGAAGGGGCCGAATTCGCTTATCATGGAAACGAGAAGGTGTTAGAAGTAGGATGTGGAATCGGTACCGATTTAATCGAATATGCTAAATACGGAGCTAATGTCAGTGGAGTTGACCTTGGTCCAGACCAAGTTATGTTAACAAAAATAAACTTTAAATTGAGAGGGTTACCATATGAAACAATTCAAGAGGGTAACGCAGAGTCCCTTCCATTTGATGACGAATCTTTTGACCTAGTTTATTCTTTTGGCGTGCTGCATCATACACCTGATACAAAAAAGGCCGTAAATGAAATCTACCGTGTTTTAAAAAAAGATGGCAAAGCCATAGTAATGGTTTACGCTAGGGGGTGGAAGCATTATATAAAAAGATGTTTATTCCAAGGATTATTTCGCGGACGGTGGTTGGCTAATAGTTTTGATTGGAAAAAAGTATATAACGAAATTTCAGAAGTACATGGCAATTCACCCAAGACAGATATCTATAGTAATAAACAAGTTAGAGAACTTTTCAATAATTTTAAATATCTAGAGGTCAAAAAAAAGAGATTAGGAGAATTCTTTGAATATCCACCATACAACACGTATGTTTTTCCCTCAATTGTAAGGAAGGTATGTTACTTTTTGGGCCTAGAGTTATTAATAGGTGAAAATTGGCTTGTTAAAGCGCAAAAATTTACTGTAAAAAAAGAAACAAAACTTTGGGAAGTATTATTTAAGCACTATTAAGACATTTTTGTAATGTTTCTTATTAGTTGAATGGTTTTTAAGGTTTGAACCGGCTATATGGGTTATTTAGGAAGCCATGTTTTTAATACAATAGCAGTTAGAATGCGTAGAGACTTAGCTTAATATATGGAGTTACATAAAAAATGATGATGGAATTTGAGGAATTCAAAAAAAAGTGTCAGAAAACACCAACATCAATTTGGGGCAAATATGTTGGTAATCTTTTGGCCACGAGAGTAAGTTACCTTCTTTATTGCTACACAAATGTATCAGCTAATACAGTGACATGGTTATCTTTTGGAACAGGCTTGTGTGCAGCTTTATTTTTCTATCTGGGAGGCCACCTTTATTATGTTGTAGGCGCGATATTTTATCTGGTTTCATACATATTAGACTGTATTGATGGGCAATTGGCTCGGGTAAGAAATTGTTTAACTCTTTTTGGGGCCTGGTTAGATCTGACGTTGGATAGAACATTAATGATTATTCTTGGGTTTGCTTTGTCTTTTTCATGGCATAGAGATATGGGTCAAAGTAGTATTTTCATATTTATGTTTATCTTTATTTCAATTTTTCTACTTAATTTAGTACCGGTTATTTTTTTATATAGAGAGAAAAAAAATTCTAACAATGTTCTTTTGTTTTGTAATAACAGTTTCTTTTTAGGTATTATAGATAAGTTTAAAACAAAGTTAAAAAGTATTGGTTTGTACTTCCCCCCTGTCGATATGAACGAAATGCTTGTTCTTATATTTTTTATTTCGCCTCTATTTTATATTGTTGATAAAATTATTCCAATTGTGTGTGTATGGATAGCATTGCATAGTTTAGTATTCACGTTTCTTGTACCTGCCGCAAGAATGAAATATGACAAAAACTGAAACAGAATAGCTTTTATTTAACTAAAAAGCCTGGCTTATTAACTATAAATAGAAGGTGATTGAAGATTTCATGAAATGTGATTTAAGAGACAATTTTTGAAGTTATGGGTAAAAGCGTAAGATTCCGTTAGTCAGAAGTTTTTAAGTTAGATTATTTTTTGTTAATATGGAGCAGTATAATTTTGATTTTAATAGTTCTTACGGCAGGTTAATCCCTTGGGAAAGAAGCCAGATATTGCATTTGCCTTGAAAATCCTAAACAAGATTATACGAAAAAAGTTATTAAATTTACATGTATTTTACTTTAAATTTCTTTTTGGTGGGCATGATAATATCTATATTAGGATTGCATAGTTAAGGTAGGCCGGTTTTAAACAAATTGTGATATATCTAGGTTGATTTTGTTTTGTGAGAGATACATTATTTTTGGGATTTAAGCGAGGATATTCATGTTTTTAAAAAAAGCCTTAAAGAAATGCGTTATAAGCCTTGGCATAAATAGTAAGTCTCGTCCAGGCTGTCCTCCTAAGATTTGGCAAGACTTCCCCCGGGGGATTAGACGAATTCGAGAAAGATTAAAGGAACTAGGTTTTAAAGGCGATTTTATAGGTTGGGATAATGATTATCCTGAGGGCGCACCCGTATTTAAAGAGGTTAACGACTGGGTGAAGCCATTTTGCTTTCTGGATGCTTATAAGCGTGGGTACGATTTAGTTTTATGGGTAGATTCTGCGGCAAATTTTAAAATTTCGCCCGAACCATTATTCCGGATCATTGAGAAACGCGGGTATCTAATTATAAATGCGGATTGTGATGTGGGGAAGTACTGTTCCGATGTCGCATTAGAAGCACTTGGGTTAACTCGCAAAAAGTCGTTTTCTTTAAAGAGCTGTTGGGGTGCGGTTTTGGGTTTAGATTTTCGTAAGAAGAAGAGTCTAGATTTAGTTTATTTTTGGAAAGAAAAAGCTACTGATGGAATAACTTTTTATGGCGCGAAATGGAGCGGTATTCATGGGTATCCGATTAGCGTTTCGGCAGACCCGAGAGTAAAAGGGCATCGTAACCAAATTGTACCTAGCGTTGCCGCTTATCGTTTAGGAATGTTAAAATGGATGAATAAGAGAGAGCTCTATAATAAATACATCACGATTGAAAGAGAATATGTAAGAATGTACGATGAGGATAACGGGAAGGTAGAAGAACGCTAGAATGGTTAACTTTAATGGTTTGTTGGTTCAATAAGTTAGACCATTTTTGTGCTTATTGGAATTTTTATAAACGCAAGAAAACACATTCAGTAATCGGTTGCTTAAGCCCTTTCGAGTATTAAAAACAGAGGTTTTTCTATTAACAATAAGGTCACTAAAGAAGGGTAATATAGTTTGAATAAAATACTAAAGTTTATTGGAAAACCATTCCTATCGGTTTCTTATAAGGTCTTTCCAGAATTAAAGTGTATAATTAAATATAGACGCATATTTGGACGAATGCCAAATCTAATAAACCCACAAACTCTTAATGAAAAAATATTACTCAAAATGCTTTTTGATAGAAATCCTAAGCTTACATTATTTGCAGATAAATTCCTCGTCAGGGATTTTGTTAAATCAAGACTAGAGGATACGGAACAGCACCTGACAAAATTATATGCGGTTGTTGATACTCTAGATAAAATACACAGTCTTAATTTACCTAATCAATTTGTAATGAAAGTTAACCATTTATCCGGTGGCGTGAAAATAGTACGTGATTTTAAAGGTCTCGAATGCGGTGAATTAGAGAGATTTGCAGAAGTCCATCTAAATGAAAATTGGCACCGCTCTCATCAGGAATGGTGTTACAAAAATATAAAACCATGCATTATTTTCGAAGAATTGCTTGATTTTGAAGGCAATCTTCCCGATGATTATAAATTCTTTTGTTTTAACGGTAACCCACAATTTATTCAGATTGACAGAGGTAGATTTATTAAACATCAACGTAATATCTATGATTTAAGTTTGTCTTTACTTCCTGTAAGGTTTTGTTACGAGAACTTCCAAGACAAAGTTAGTGTTCCTAAGAATTTTGACAAAATGATAGAGATAGCTAAAAGATTATCAAAAGGTACAGATTTTATAAGAGTCGATTTATATAATATCAATGGTCGGATTATTTTTGGGGAATTGACTAATTATCCAGAAGCTGGTTTAGGAAAGTTTGACCCTTCTTTTTGGGATAAAGAATTCGGAAGCTATTGGAATCGATAATAGTGGAGCACTAAATAAGTAACGGCATATAATCAAGATCTGACCAATAAAAAGAGAAATGGTCAATTTGACTATCGGTAAGCAGGGATGAACTGTTCGTATAAAATTATGTTAGTAAATCCTACTTATGAATAAAGATCATAGTGTTAATATATTGATTGGTGCTATGGAATATTATAAAATTGCAGTTTTGATTACTTGTCATAATCGTAAAGAGAAGACTCTTGTTTGTTTGGAGAGTCTATATAATCAGAAACGAGATCAAAATATTAATTTGCAAATTTACCTTGTCGATGATGGAAGCACAGATGGAACCTCAGATGTTATTAAGGAAAAGTACCCTGAAGTAATAATTCTATTTGGTTCCGGAAATTTATTTTGGGGTGGAGGTATGCGGCTTGTTTTTGCTAAGGCAATGGAAAAGGGTTATGATTTTTACCTCTGGCTAAACGATGATGTCATCCTTTACCAAGACGCTGTGACGAATTTAATAAAAACGTATTTTTTAGTAAAAAATAAAACAAACAAAGATAGTTTAATTGTAGGTGCTTGTAAAGATCCCTTTTCAGGTAAGTTATCTTATAGCGGAAAGAAAAATAAATCGGTATTTTTGCCTTTGAGTTTTAAGAATATTGAGCCAAGGAAAGAACCGGTTATTTGCAATACTATTAGTGGTAATTGTGTGTTAATCCCTGATATCATTGCAAAGGAGGTAGGGAATATTGATAAGGCTTTTCCTCAAAAGCTTGGCGATATGGACTATGGCTTGCGCGCAAGAAAGAAAGGTTATATTACATGGCTTTCCCCATGGTATGCGGGAAAGTGTTCTGCCAATCCCGCAACTGAATCATGGGCAGATAAGAGGATATCATTGCGTGAGCGAGTTAGCTTAGTTCCAAGTTTAACGAGAGGTAAGCCGATAGAAGGGTTTAAGATTTTTGCTAAAAGATATGGTGGGCCGTTTTGGTTTATTTTTTGGCTACTGCCGTATCGTAAAATATTTCTCAGTTTTTAGTGAGACGAAATACTAAGTAATATTGATTCTAATTTTTTAAAGGTTAGGGGGATATTTAAATGGGAGAGAGTAAAAAGCCTAAGAAAATTAAAGATATGATTAGGGGCGCCCCTTTTTATGCTACTGCCCGCACAATCTTTCATCAATTGAGGATGGGATTATTATCAAATAAGTCTGATGTATCTGAGAAGGGAGAATTTACATTTTTAAATAAATTAGTAAGCGCTGAATTTCCTAAATTTATTGTTGATGTTGGTGCTGGTGATGGGATAGTTGGCTCGAACTCATATAATTTTATAAAATCTGGATGGAACGCAATTGTAATAGAACCTAATCCCTATCTGTTTAGGTTATTATTACAAAGGTATAAACATAATAAAAGGGTTATTTGCGTAAATAAGGCCTGTTCAAATAAAACCGGCTGTATGGAGTTATTTTTGGGCAAGACAATTTCTACTGGTACATTATGCCGAGATGAAAATGATTGGTTTAAGGAAAACAGGATGGATAAATCAATCGTTGTTCAATTAGATACTTTAACAAATATTCTTGTAGACAATAAATACATGAAAGATTTTTCTATTTTGCTTATAGATGCGGAGGGAATGGACTATGAAGTTTTGCTTAGCTTGAATTTTACTTTATTTCAACCAAAAATTATTCTAACTGAGGAGTATCTTTGGAATAAGCAGAAGCATGATGATAAATATCGGCTCTTAAAAGATAATGGCTATATTCTAAAAGAAGTGATAGGAAGTAACGCGATTTGGGTAAAAAATTATACTTCGTAGATAGATAAATTTCTCACTATTAATAACCTTCTTATGGTTAAATAGAGTTGAATTGTTTATTCAAATTTTTTCTTTAATATGAAAATCTTAATGATAATGCCGGAATATCCCTTTCCCGTTTTAAGTGGCGAAAAGCGTCGTATCGCAGCTTTTCTTCATGAACTATCAAGAAATCATCAAATTACGGTTGTTGCATTAGGGGATCCCAAATTCTCAGAATTTTATTCTAATCATGATGATCTGTGGATCAAGGAAATCATACCACATAAATTCAAAAAATTTACACCTGCAGTAAAGGCATTTTGTACATCAAAAACGTATTTAGAGGTAAAAGTAACAGACGAATTATTTAGGAAAACCATAAACAATCTTTTGCGAACAAATGATTTCGATATTATTTGGATTAATTTTCTCAATCTATTTGCTAGTATATTTGATGAAATTAAAATTATTAATAGTTATCCTAACAAACGTAGACCGTTGCTATTATTGGATCAACATAGTCTGAATAAATCTATGTGGGAAAGTTTTTTGACTAATAGTAAATCTCTTGTCCAGAAATTTTATTTCAGCAGGGAGTTAAGAAAAAATATTGAATTAGAGAAAAGGTACCTTAGGTATTTTGATACTATCATGTCTGTTTCTGATGAAGAAAAGAGAATCACTGAGAATTATGTCTCTGCTCCTGAAAGAGTCATCGTAGTTCCTAATGGAGTTGATGTTGATTACTTTAGACCTGCACCAAAAATAACTTTAAACACATCTCCCAAACTAGTTTTTGCCGGGAGATTAGATGCGTTACCGAATGAAGACGGTATACTTTGGTTTTTAAAAGATATTTTTCCCAGAATATTAAAAGAGTTTAGTAACACACAGTTTTTGGTTGCTGGAAGTAATCCTACTCGTTTAATTTGTAGAAAGGCAAGCGATCGCATAAGAATATTCTCAAATCCGAGTGATTTGAGGATATTCTATTCCCAGGCGGATATTTTTGTTATACCGTTACGATCTGGAGCAGGGACAAAATTGAAAACTTTAGAAGCTATGGCTATGGCGTTACCTATTGTAAGTACTGATATTGGAGTAGAGGGGCTTAATGTGGTTGCTGATGATCATCTTTACATTGCTAATGATCCGGGTTATTTTGCGGATAGAGTTATGTCGTTATTAGCTGAGCCTGAAAAGGCTAAGACTATGGGGCAGAGGGCTAGGTCTTTAGTTGAGAAGTATTATACGTGGAGGGATATAGCAAAGAGCATAGAGGCTAAAATAATATCCTCTAATATTAGTAAAGAAAATGCAATCAGGCATTCATTACCATGATTTATATATGAGAAGAGCTATTGAACAACCATTCTTGAATGCATTTGCTTCTTTATTTGGTAAATGACAGCTAGCATCGGTTATAATAAATTTAGGTAGCACATAAGAAAGGTATTTTCACAAAAAGGGTTCTTTCAACAGATATTAGTTTATAGTATTTATCCGTGAATTTTATTGGTAAGATTTCAAAAGAACGTGAGCCATAATATATATGCGTTGTACGATTCGATCTGTATTTTACAGTAAAATGTTACATAAACCGAAAGTCGTCTAGTAAAATCGTATTTTTATCGAAAAGATTTCACGAAGTCAGCTTTTAAAAAACTTGTTGAAAGTTTAGCACATTATAATTTTTCGGTAATATTTATTATATTTAGCATTGGATATCATTGATAATAATAAAAAACAGTTTTCTTGACGGAGTGTATCTTACGGATAAAAAAAGAAGGTCTGCTTGATTATATTACTAGAAAGATCCAGAGTAAGACTCTGCTATTCATAAAAGGCAGAATTCTGTATTTTCCAAGTTTATATGTTTAATGTAAAGCTATCGTTTACAAAATAAAACTCGAAATAGTTTATTAATGAAATTAAGTAAGAAAATGAACGAAAAATCTGAAATGCCACTTGTCTCGATCGTAACCCCTACCCTTAATAACATGGAGACAATCAGAGACACGCTTGATAGTATTCGCTCGCAGACTTATAAGAATATTGAACATATTCTAGTTGATGGAGGATCAACTGACGGAACGCTTGACATAATCAGATGTGCTGGGGGGAGAAAAGTCGTAGTTGAGTTAAAAAAAGGGATTTTTGGTGCTTTTAACAGAGGTATTATTGAGTGTAGAGGAGAAATTATTGGAATACTAAATGCAGATGACGTATATGCCGAGAATAATGTGATTGCAAAAGTCGTCCAAAGGCTAGGTACAAGTAATTATGAAGCTTGTTGGGGGGACCTAGTCTATGTTAACGAGCATAATCTCAATTGGATAATTAGATATTGGAAATCATCTGAGCTGCGGATGTCTGCTTTTGAAGATGGATGGATGCCACCCCACCCCACATTTTTCGTGAAAAGAACAGTTTATGATCAATATGGTTTGTTCAGGGAAGATTTAAGGATTGCAGCTGACTACGAATTTATTTTAAGGACTTTATATAAACATAAGATAAAATCTTGTTATATACCGGAAGTATTGGTAAAAATGCGTTTTGGCGGTAATAGTAATAAAAACCTGGCGAACTTAATAATAAAGAATATTGAAGATTTTAAAATATGCAAATTAAGCGGAATAAAAAATCCATTAAGGGCTGTTTTTTTGAAAAATATGAGTAAGGCGCTACAGTTTTTTTACAGAAAATGAAGAGACTATTAGATCTTGTTTTATCGGTAGTAGGAATCATCTTTGGTTTACCACTAGGGATTATTATATGCCTAGTAATTTACTTAAACGATAGAAAATCGGTTTTTTATCGTCAAGAAAGGGTCGGAAAGTACGGTAGGGTTTTTAAAGGATACCAATTCCGTTCCATGGTTCCAGATGCCGATAACGATACAGGCCCTTTTCAGGCGACAGAAAATGACCCTAGAGTGACAGGGATCGGAAGGTTAATAAGAATTACTGCGATTGATGAACTACCGCAATTATTAAATATTTTTAAAGGAGAGATGAGCTTTGTAGGGCCTCGGGCCTTGCGCCTAGAAGAAAAAGAAGTTGGCGGCAGTAAGGTTGTTAGTGTATTTGATTACCCTGATTTTAAAGAAAGATGCAGTGTTAGTCCAGGCTTAACGGGAGTGGCTCAAGTTTTGCTTCCGAGGGATGCCCCGCGTAAAGTAAAATTTAAGTATGATATTTGGTATATAAAGAATCAAAGTTTATGGTTGGACGCCTATCTTATTTTTATTTCGTTTCTTGTAACTTTCCAAGGAAAATGGGAAACTCGTTTAGATAAGCTATCGTTTTTAACGAAGAATTTTAAGGAAAGAATAGCTAATGAGATATACGAGAATTAATATAATCATGCCCATCTTAGGTAACATCCGGATTCAACATTTTTTGAGGAAGTTGTATGACAAGAACTAACATTCAGTAAAATAAAAAGCATGAAATATGTGAAGAGAAAATCGAAAGTCAATAAGATTTATAGTAGTTATATTAAAAAAATATTTTGAACAGAAATATCGAAGGGAGTTGAAGATAATGGTTGATGAAAAACCAAATTACGATATGGCATCGGCCTGGAATAACACAAATAGAGGTAATCAAAAATATGATGCTTGGCTGCATTGGAATGTTACAACGAGATGTAATTTAAGTTGTATTTTTTGTTGCGGTAAAGTATATCAACAAAAAACTCAAATTCAAGAAAAGCCAATTTTAGAGAAATTACTAAGAATAATTAGAGAAGCTGGTACTTTTGGGTTATTCGCAATACTTAAGCGCAAACTTAAACGGATAATTTTTGGGGTAACAGCAGACGAGATAAACATCCCATCCTTAATAAGAACTCTTGATAAAACAAAAAAGATTTTCAGAATTGGATTTACTGGAGGAGAACCTTTTCTAATCTCAAATTTTATAGAAGCATGTCAGGAAATAACTAAAAAACACTTTATTGCTCTTAATACTAACTTAACTTCAAATAAAATTAAGGAATTTTGTGAGAAGATAGATCCGTTAAGAGTAGTTCATTTTAATGCCTCTACGCATATTAAGGAATTGGAAAGGCTTAATTTAATGGATAGATATATATGTAATTTTCTAATATGCAAAGAATGTGGGTTTAATATTTTTTCTAGAGAAGTAGCATTTCCACCACTTTTAGGAGAGGTGGATAAATACAAAAGATTTTTTAAAGAAGCAGGGATTGAGCTAACCTTTGGACCTTTTTGCGGAGAATATCAAGGGAAACAGTATCCTCAAGCCTATACTGAAAAAGAAATTGAGATTTTCGGCTTAAACAAAACATCAGATTCAGATATAAGGCATTTTTATCAAAAAGGAAAATTTTGTAATGTGGGGTATAACGTAGGTGTAGTTGACTTGTATGGGGATATTCAACCATGTTTTTTGATAAAAGAAGCGATGGGGAATATATATGGTGAGATTAGCTTCAGAAATGAGTTAATTAAATGCCCTTTTGAATTCTGCGGTTGCCCATTCAAAGATCATGATAATTATCTTTTTGAAAAAGCGCTAGAAGAACATGGTGTAATCAAAAAGACCAAGGGGTAGCGACTATTTTATTGGAACTGATAAACCGTAGTTTACAAATACACAAACGTGTGGTCAAGTAAATAAGTTAAAGGATTAAAAAATTATTCAATCCCTGAATTTTATAAGTTATGAATAAAGCTGCGTCCCTTCGGACGTTAGGATGGTCGTATGAGGAATTATTACAATTAACAGCCAGATAAAATGAAAGATATACTATTATTGTATGATGTAAAGACAAAGGTGCTAAAATCAGGTATAATTACTAAACCAAAATGAAGAAGATAAAATATCTATTTTTTGCATTGAGACCAAAACAATGGATCAAGAACTTCTTTATTTTCCTTCCATTAATCTTTGGGAAAAAACTTTTTGTCTACCCAACCAATTTAAAAACAATAATTGCTTTTTTTCTGTTTTCAATCACGTCGAGCGTTGTCTATCTAATAAACGATATCATCGATATTGAAAAAGACAAGTTTCACCCTACAAAACGTCTTAGACCCATTGCATCCGGGAAATTAATGACGCGGGAGGCATGGGCAGTTGCAGCCATCTTGGGAGCCATGTCCATAGCATTTTCTTTTCAACTGAACATATATTTTGGAATGATCATTATAACATATCTTGCCCTCAATGTTTTATACTCAAAGTTACTAAAAGATGTGGTTATAATAGACGTCTTTTGTATAGGCGTATTTTTCTTGTTACGCATTATAGCGGGTAGTATCGTGGCAAATGTTCAAATGTCGCATTGGATCATTTTCACGACGGTATTATTGGCACTATTTTTAGGTTTTAACAAAAGGCGGCAGGAGTTAAGTATGCTGGGAAAAAAGGCAACTTACCATCGCCATACACTTATGCAGTACAATAGTTATTTTATAGACCAGATGGTTTTTGTAATTACCTCATCGATAGTGGTGTGTTATATGCTTTATACAGTAGATCCTGCAACAATAGCGAGATTTGGAACCTCCCATCTTATGTATAGTATCCCCTTTGTTTATTATGGTATTTTTCGTTATCTTTATCTAATTCATAAGCTTAAAAAAGAAGGCGATCCGACACGCATTTTGATTGCTGATAAGGTGATGCAGTTGAATCTGGCAATCTGGTTTCTTGTTTGCATTGCCGTAATTTATTTTGGAGCGTAAAATTAATTTATAATTACAAACGGTTCTGGTTTTCAGGGAATCCTTTATGGTAAAAGATAATTTTTTTATAAAATTTATAAACAAAAATATTTTTTTAAATTCTTTACCACTTTTCTTTTTGTTTGTCGCTGTACTTATTCTTTTTCAGTCGGCTCCCAAGGAAGGAGGTTTTTGGTGGACCGATGCGAGCCGGCATGCTATGGATGGTGTCTTTTGGAGAGATTTTTTTAAAGATTTTCCTTTTGGTAATATTAGAGGCTACGCGATAAACTATTATCTTAGATACCCATGTCTTTCGATTGTATTTTATCCTCCGTTATTTGCTTTGACCGAAGCAATAGTTTTTACATTTTTGGGAATATCTAATTTTGCGGCACTATTGACAGTTGCGATTTTTTATTTACTAACTGCTTGGGCTGCATTTTTTTTGGCAAGACTTTGGCTCCCTGCTTGGCAGGCTTTTGCTGTAAGTTTATGGTTCATTTCTTTTCATGAAGTAGCATTTTGGGGCCGTCAAGTTATGTTGGAAATTCCAGTCTATGCCTTTTTACTTTGGAGTATATACTTTTTATTTTATTACTTAAAAACCAATAAAATCTGTTTTATATATATATCAATGGTAGTTTTTACTATGGGTCTTTATACTAAACAAACTATTGTTTTTATTATACCTGTAATGCTCTGGGTATTATTGAGAAGAGAAAGACTCGCCCTATTTAAAAACTACCATTTTTTCATTTCCATATTGTTATTTACCATAATAATCGCACCCCTGGTTTTTGTTACGTTTAAATTTGGTATTTTTAATTTAGGGCAAAGTATTGGTATATTATTTGAAAAACAGATGCCTCGTTTCTCTTTAAAAAGTTGGCTATTTTATGCGCGTTTGCTTCCGCATCAAGTCGGATGGCCAGTGTTTTTATCAACAGCTTTATTTTTAATTATTAATATTTTTAAAAAAAAGAGATGGCCAAATATTTTTATTTTGGAAGTATTGTTAATTTGGTTTATTTGGGGCTATGTATTTTCCTCTTTTTTATCTCTAAAAGACTCCAGGTATGATATATTTATTTTATTTCCTTTAGCATTAATTACTGTTATGTTGTTCAGCATATCTCTTCCGAGAAGGGCCGCATCTTTATTGGCATCCTTGTTTGCCTTAACAGCCTTTATTTATACAATTTTTTATGACCGCGTGCCGTTTGTTGAAGGATATCGTCAAATCAGCGATTTTATTGCTGCTAAGGCACCAAAGAATAGCGTAATTCTTTTTTCAGGTTCTCGTAGCGGATCATTTATTTTTAATCTACGTTGTCATGAAGAACGAAGGGACCTATCGGTATTGCGATTGGAAAAAATTCTTTTTAAATATGCTGCACACAGAGAATTAGGTATTGAAGATTATGGGCTGACAGAACTTAAGATTTTAGATGTTGTTGATAAATATAATGTTTCATATATCGTAAACCAGCCTGATTTTTGGTTAGATCTTAAGTCCATGCAACGATTTCAAAAAATCCTACATTACCCGCAGTTTAAGAAGATAGCGCATGTGACGCTATTTTCTAACTATAATGTTTTGGATAAAGAAGTAGTTATTTATCACAATACAAAATACACAGATAAATTATTACCAAATTTGAAATTAAGTATTCCCATAATTGGCATTGAAGTAGAAGGTTCAATCGATGGCCGAGTAAAATAACGATTGGACAGATGCCCGTTTCATTTGTTAACAAAAATATTCATTTGATCAAGTTCAATTAAATAAAATAATGGTTATTGAGGATAGGGGAATTGGTAATGAGTAAACCGTACGTAAGTGGAAATCTAAAAAAGAAAGTAAATGTGAGGCTAAATATTGTTATTTTAATTATTAGTCTGATTGCATCTTTTGTTCTGCTTGATGTATTTGTAAGGATCTTCCGTTTAGCGCCTGAAGTCACGAGTATTGAAATTAACAAGCCGTACGGAATTTTTATATCAAGCGATAATCCCCGTTTAAAATATGTCCCAAAGCCCAATTGCGGCGATATCAATAAGTATGGAATAAGAGACCGGTTCTATTCCATTGACAAGCCTAATGATGTTTTCCGAATTCTCGTTTTGGGAGATTCTATTGGTTTTGGCCTTTGTACGGATAAGGAAATCCTACGAGTGGAAGACACATTCGCAAAAGTACTTGAAAGGGAACTTAATCAAGTTAGCTTCAGTAACTTCAAGAGTGTCGAAGTGATTAATCTTTCCGTTAGTGGATATGATACTATTCAGGAAGTCGAGTTTTTGAAAGAAAAAGGGTTAATTATGCAACCGGATATTGTAATTATTGCATACTGTTTAAATGATAGTCTTGATGCTTCTGCCGAACTCGGTGCTTTTCGAAAAAATGAGAAGTGGATATGGAATTATGCTAAAAATATTTATCTCAAAAGCTCTTTGACAAGAGTAGTGTATTATAGACTTAAACTATTGAAGGATAAAATTATTAGGCGTTTCGGAGAAAAAATAGGTAGAGATAGGACTTATGTTGGGTTTAAAGAACTAAGGAGTTTATCAGATAAATACAAATTCAAAACACTCGTAGTTATATTTCCTTTATTTGAAGACTGGAATAATTATTCAAGAATAAAAATACACGAAAAAGTACAGTTAGAAGCAAAAAATAATAATTTTTACTGCTTGGATTTATACCCTATTTTTAAGGAGGAATCTGGTGGAAATTTTAGATCTTTGCAAGGAAGATGTAGCAGAGAACATTTAGATGAATGCGGGCATAAGGCAGCAGCTTTTGCAATTAAGAAATATATTCTAGATCATGAATCGATAAAATAAATATGTACGCTAAGATTGCCGCCGTATGGATGTATCTTTCGCTTATTTCAGGTTGGATTAATGCAAGAATCATTTTGATCGTTATGTTTTGCCTGATCTTTACACCGGTAGGTTTGTTGATGAGATTATTTAGGGATGATTTACTGGAAAGAAAAATAAAGAGGGGGCATGCTGAAAGAATAAGGATAAAGCAGCATTTGATTTTTCAAATTACGAGAGGAGATTTTAGCTTATGGGCAAATTAAGCACATTAAAAGAGTTTTGGGTTTCTTAAGAGTGAGGAAGAAGGGTGGCTGGTTCCGACAATCATAATGCTTTTGTTGTTGGGATCACGTATATTCTTTACGCAGGGTAGCGCGGTTGCTCTTTTTATTTATACGCTGTTCTAGAATGCAGGAAGACGATATATTCAAGCTGACCTTAGAATAAGAAAGATGGATAGTTTTAAAAGAAATTTTAAGAGATCGTAATTTTAGAGGCTGAATTAATGAATAAAATGCAGTTCGTAAAAAAGAACAGAACGTAAGTGGAAAAGTCAAAAAAGTATTCAAGTAAAGTAGAAATATGAGAAAAATAAATATAGTATTCTTGTTATTGATAAGTCTTAGTTTTATTGTTCCCTTATTAATATTCGATAGAATGCATTTTTTAGGGATTGCCAGTAGGAATTGGCACGATCCAAATACGCGATTTGATTCTGAAATTGGCTGGAGCCCCATTCCAAATAGACATGTCAACCAGGCCTGGGGAGATATTTCCTCGAATTCCCTTGGTTTTCGCTCAGAGGAAATAGATCAAAGTAAAAAACAGATAATTATTCTTGGCGATTCAGTTGCATGGGGTTTTGGTGTAGGAGATAAAGAGACAATGCCGTATTATTTGAATTACAAACTAGAGCCTTTTGATTACCAGGTAAGCAATCTGGCTGTTTCGGGCTACAGCATAGATCAGTACTATATATATTTAAAGCGCCATATTGGAAAATTTAAAAAATTAAAATATGTCATACTGATTATTTATACTGGTAATGATTTTAATGAAACCATAAGGAATGTAGCGTATGGAAAACGAAAGCCTTTGTTTGTCATGAGAGGAAAACAGCTAGTATTAACAAACGTTCCTATAAGCCGATTTGATTTAAGGAATTTATTTAGTACGTCTAGAATATTAACAATTTTGTCTTCTAAAAGTTGGAGAATTAATAAATTCTTTAATTCAATTGCTCGGCAAAGAGTTCTTGATGCAAGTGTAGGTCAAGATGTGGTATCGCTCCTGCTAGAGAAAATTTACGAAACAGTTTCTGAGCATAATGCAAAACTAGTTGTTGTTATTAGCCCATCTAAAAGAGATTTTAATGAAAAAACAAACGACTTATTATGGTTTCAGGATTTCTTTCTTAAAAGAAATTCACGCTATTTTTGTATAGACTACTTTACAATACTTGGTGGTTATCCTAACGATTTAGATCGCATATATATTGACAAAGGACATTTCTCAAACTTTGGAAATGAATTATTGGCAGAGAATATAATAAAAAATGTAGATTTTAAATAATTAATAGACGCAAAGGGTAGGAACATATTCTAAATGTTATTCTGACTTATATGAGCCGTTCAAATCATTAATACAGGAAGCTGATCTACAATGCCTGATAAGAAAGATAAAACCAAGAATGAAACAAAGGGATTGCGATTGTACATACGCACGTTTGGATGTCAAATGAATATACGCGATTCGGAATTAGTTTGTGGATTGCTTGGAAATGCGGGGTACAAGATGGTTGAAGAGCCGCAAGATGCAGGAGTTATTATTATTAATACCTGTTCAGTGAGGCAGCATGCGGAAGATAGAGTCTGGAGCGTAATAGGTGCATACAAAAAAGAACAGCTAAAGAGAAAGGGGAAGTTAGGGGAAATTTCTATAATTGGTCTGATTGGGTGCATGGCCCAGAATTACAAGGAGCAGGTCTTTGAGAAGAGCCCGGATGTTGATTTTGTAGTCGGCCCCGCAGATATTCATAAAATACCTGACATTATAGATACGTTAATTAAGAACAAAGGACTTTTTGAAAAAAAGATTTGGGAGACAGATGGACTGAAGCGACCTGAGCATATTTATCATGATATTGGGTATGATTCTAAAAAGCATACTTATGTGGTTATCTCTGAAGGGTGTTCAAATTTCTGTTCTTATTGCGTCGTCCCGTTTGTCCGGGGAGCGCTACGGCATAGGTCGCATAAGAACATAATAAAAGAAATAAACGAAGCTTTAGATAAAGGGGTTACATCGGTTACCCTTTTAGGGCAGAATGTAAATTCTTACCAAGACGGCGCTGTTGATTTTGTTAAGTTGTTAGAGCTAGTCAATTCTCTTAAGGGCTTAAAGGAGTTTAATTTCCTTACTTCTCATCCAAAAGATACAACCACGGACTTGTTTAAGGCCATAGCTTCCTTAGGTAAACTAAAAAAAGAATTACATCTTCCCCTTCAGTCAGGATCAGATAGAATTCTAAAGCTAATGAATCGCGGTTACACAAGTAAGTATTACCTTAACTTAACACAAAATTATCGTAAAATTGTGAAAAATGGATTGCTTTCATCAGATGTTATTTTAGGCTTTCCTTCTGAAAGCGAAGCTGATTTCAAAGATACACTTAATCTGCTTAAGCAGATTAAGTTTAATGCCGCATATATTTTTAAATATTCACCCCGGCCGCAGACTAAGGCTATGGCTTTACCCGATGATGTTTCTAAGGCAGAAAAAGAGGGCAGACATAAAACAATTTTAGATTTACAGAGAGCAATTTCTAAGAGTAAGGTTATCCCACAAAAATCTCCCCTTAATGCAAAATAAAATTATATTTATCCTGGGTCCGACTGCGACAGGTAAAAGTGCAGTAGTTGTTCATCTTGCCAGAAAGTTGAACGCAGAGATTATCTCTGCTGATTCAATGCAGATTTACAGGGGGATGAATTTATTGACCTCTAAGCCGCCATCGAGCTGGCGTAAAAAGATAAAACACCACCTCTTTGATTTTATCCCCCTGGATAAAGTATATGACGCCAATCAATATTGCAAAGATGCACTTTCGAAGGTAGATTTAATTATAAAGAAAGGGAAAGTCCCGCTTTTTACGGGAGGGACAGGTCTTTATGCGACAATGTTGCTGGATGGTATATTTAGCATAAAAAAACCCGATATAAGCATTCGCAAAAGACTCTATGGGTTAGCAGATAGATATGGTAAAAACTATTTATGTAACAGATTAAAGAGAGTTGATGCTGAAGCCGCACGTAAGATCCATCCGAATGATTTAAGGCGCGTGATTAGGGCGCTGGAAGTTTTCGAGGCATGCGGTAAGCCAATTTCTGAATTGCAAAAGAAAAGAACCGGCATTAGGGAGAAATTTGATGTAAAAATCTTTTGTTTAAACATTAAGCGAGATGAGCTTTATAACAGAATTAACCAAAGGGTTGACCGGATGTTTAAGCAGGGAGTGGTCAATGAAGTTAAGGCGCTAAATAAGAGGCGCATAAGCAGGACAGCCTTGGCAGCTATTGGGATAAAGGAGATTAAGGGTTTTTTAAATGGGGAGTACAGCTTGGAAGAAGCCAAATCCCTTATGAAGCGTAATACTCGGCGCTATGCTAAAAGACAGCTTACCTGGTTCAGAAAAGATAAAACTATTAAGTGGATTAATCTAACCGGCAAAGAGATCCCAGCGCAGGTTGCAAATAAAATATGGAAAAAGATCAATGGAAAAGGCTTTATTAGTCACAGTTAAATTAAAAACCGAAAAAGATGAGTGGCCGATTGAAGAGAGTGCTCTAGAGCTTGAAGAGTTAGCTGCTGCTTGCGGAGTAGAAGCAGTGGATAATATCAGGTCAATTTGCGAAAAGCCTACTTCGAATTTCCTCATTGGTTCAGGTAAGGCTAAAGAGTTAGCTTTAACTGCTCAAGAGCTAGATGTAGATGTTTTAATTTTTAGTCAAGATCTCTCCGGGACGCAACAGAGAAATCTTGAAGAGATAACCGGGAAAAAGATTATTGACCGCACCCAGCTAATTCTTGATATATTTGCTAGGCATGCAAAGACTCCTGAGGGAAAAATGCAGGTAGAACTTGCTCAATTACAGTATCTTATACCACGCTTGTCTGGTAAGGGGGTCATGCTTTCGCGACTTGGCGGCGGCGTAGGTACGCGCGGCCCAGGCGAGCAAAAGCTAGAGATGGATAGAAGAAAGATAAGGGGTAAGATTGATACGCTTAAGGCGGATTTAAAAATACTTACCGAGCGCAGAATAGTTATGCGTAAGCGAAGAATTGATAATTTAATTCCACTGGTTGCTTTAGTTGGCTATACGAGTGCGGGTAAGTCAACGCTTCTAAATGCACTTACTGGAGCCGATCAGAACGTCTCCTCAGGATTATTTACTACGCTTGATCCATTAGCTAAGAGTTTACAGCTAGATAACGGGGAAAGAATAGTTTTATCCGATACGGTTGGTTTTTTGCATAATTTACCACACCATCTTATTGAAGCTTTTCAAGCCACTTTAGAAGAAGTAGTGCAGGCAGATTTATTAATCCATGTGCTTGATGTTGCTAATGCCAATGTTTATGAACAGAATAAAGCGGTTTTTGAGGTATTAAAGAAGCTAGGCGTAGAGGGAAAACCTGTGATTACGGCCTTGAATAAGATAGATCTAATGAATGACAAGTTATGGCTTGAAAAAATGCAGCGGGATTTTAACAATGCAATAGTAATTTCGGCAAAATTTAAGCAAAACCTGGATGATTTGCTCGAGAAAATACAAGTTGTGTTTTCTGAAAGGATGGCGCTGGTTAAAATAATTATACCGCACCAACGCATGGATTTACTCGATTTTATTTACCGGCAGGGAAAGGTTAAGGAGGTCAAATATTTACAGAATAGCGTAGAGATTGTAGCAAGCATCTCAAAAGTAGATTCGAAGAAATTAATGCATAATAAGGATATAGAGGTTATCTGTTAGTTTACCTAATTATTTTTGTTAAATAAGCTTGACAAGATTATGAGTTCATGGTACACTTGTTTTGTTGAGAAATGAGGGGTTATGCCAAAGTTTGATATAATTATAAGTCAGGACGAGCCCGTCTATGTTATTAGCGTGGTGAGTAGACTAGTAAGCTTGCCTGTATGGACATTACGTCAATTAGATAAGGCTGGGATAGTCTCGCCTAAAAGACTAGGAAAGAAGAACCGTTTTTATTCTCTGAAGGATGTAAAGAGATTAGAATATGTGCATTACCTTATGGAGGAGAAGCACGTGAATATACACGGGATAAAAATAATTATAGAAAAAGAGGGGTAAAATTTTTTAGCTTTAGTTTAGCACTCTTGTTGTTAGAGCGCTAAGTTTCCAAACGAAGGGAGGATTAAGTTATGATAAATTGATAAAAAACTAAGATTTTGGACTTTACAAAGAAACAAAATGTGTTAATATAAAACTTCTAGCATTTTGGTTAAGAGAACGCTAAAGATAAATCAAAGGTATAAATTATGTTAAAGAATATCGATCGCGAAACAAGAAAAAAAGCTATTTTAACAGCTACCATCAATAAGCATATTTTAGAGGCCGAGCCGGTTGCCTCTGAAGATATCGCTGAGCATTTTGATTTAAGTTCTGCTACAATCAGGAATATCTTTAGCGAACTGGAGGACGCGGGCTATCTTACCCATCCTTATACTTCAGGCGGAAGAATACCCACTCAGAAGGGTTATCGCTATTATGTGGATTTTCTGCTTTCCCAAATGCAGCTTCTGGATGAGGAGAAGTCGCAGATTACTAAAGAATATAAGAAAAAGACCAGGCGCCTGGAAGATACGTTAGAAGAGACTTCTGAGGTAATCGCTCAAACCACGCATTATGCGGGAATTGTTTCGTTTTTGGAATGGCAGGATAAGATATTCTACAAAGGGCTTAGCCGGATCTTAGAGCAGCCGGAATTTAAGGATGCTGAAAAGATAAGACTTTTAATCAAGGTAGTTGAAGATAAACAGCAGTTGCTTGGATTAATTAACCGTGATTTTACCGATAAAGTTAAAGTTTATATTGGCACAGAGCTAGAGTATCCAGAGATAAAAAATTGTTCTTTGATTGTCTCGAGTTACCGAAGAAAAAATAAGCCTCAGGGCAAGCTTGCAGTATTAGGCCCGGTGCGCATGGAGTACAATTATATTATCCCGGCGCTAGAATATATATCTGAGGTATTAAGCGAAACTATGGAGAGCATTGATTAATGGGTGAGGATAAAAAGAATCATCTTAACGAAGAAAAGAGCGTCCTTTTAAAAGAGACAGAGTATCTCGCTTTAAAAGAAGAGGCGCTTAAGGCTCAAGGCTTAGCGGATAAAGTGCTACGCCTGCAGGCGGATTTCGAGAATACGCGTAAACGCCTTGAGCGAGATAAGCAGGAATTTGTCAGGTTTGCCAACGAAGGCATTATTTTAGAGTTACTCAATATTTTGGATGACTTAGAGCGAAGCGTTAATCTTGCGGAGACACAAAAGCAGGATTTAGTTGTTTTTCTAAAAGGTGTTGAGATGATTCTTGCGCATCTTTATGAGATGCTTAAAGAATACGGAGTTAAGCCTATTGATGCTGAGGGTAAATTATTTGATCCGCATTGTCATGAGGCTTTAATGCAGGTAGAGAATAAAGAGCTACCGGAAAATACAATAGTAGAGGAATTACAAAAGGGATATCAATTAAATGATCGCGTGATTCGCACGGCGAAAGTAAAAGTTTCCAAAAGACAGGAGGAAAAAAATGGCTAAAGTAATCGGTATTGACTTGGGTACATCAAATTCAGCAGCAGCAGTTATGGAAGGTGGCAGACCTGTGATTATTCCTTCGGCTGAAGGAGCAGGTGTTGCGTCTGGTAAAGCATTTCCTTCTTACGTTGCATTCACTAAAGACGGACAGCGCTTAATCGGAGAGCCGGCAAGGAGACAGGCAGCTATAAATGCAGAAGGCACAATTCAGGCAGCTAAACGTAAGATGGGGACAGATTTTGAATTTAAGATCTTTGGGAAGAGTTATACACCTCAGCAAATCTCAGCTTTTATCCTGCAAAAAATTAAGCAGGACGCAGAAGCATACTTGGGAGACAAAGTTGAGGAGGTCGTAATAACCTGTCCGGCATATTTTAATGATAACCAGCGTCAGGCCACCAAAGACGCAGGTGAAATTGCCGGATTGAAGGTTTTACGTATTATCAACGAGCCTACAGCTGCATGTCTTGCTTATGGCTTGGAGAAGGCCGGTAAAGAACAGAAGATTATGGTTTTTGATTTAGGCGGCGGTACGCTTGACGTAACAGTTATGGAGATGGCCCAAGGCGTATTTGAAGTAAAGTCAACTTCCGGAGATACGCAATTAGGAGGCACAGATATGGATAAAGTGCTTCTAGAATATATCGCCGGTCAGTTTAAACGCGAAACAGGAATTGATATTATGAGTGACAAGATGGCTGTGCAAAGGGTGCGTGAAGCAGCGGAAAAGGCGAAGATCGAATTATCCTCAACTGTGAGCACGGATATTAATCTCCCCTTTATTACTGCTGATTCTTCCGGGCCAAAGCATTTAACTATGAACATTACTCGTGCTAAGCTGGAAGATTTAATAGGCCCGATTATTGAGAGGTGCCGACATCCCATGGAACAGGCGCTTAGCGATGCAAAATTGACTGCCAAAGATATTGACCGTATTATTATGGTTGGTGGACCTACGCGTATGCCTATAGTGCAGAAATTTGTTGAGGATTATGTAGGCAAAAAGATTGAACGCGGAGTTGACCCCATGGAATGTGTTGCCTTGGGTGCAGCAGTTCAGGCAGCTATAATTACGGGCGATATGAAGGACGTATTGCTATTGGATGTTACTCCGCTATCATTAGGAATTGAGACATTAGGAGGAGTAAGCACAAAGTTAATCGAAAGAAATACCACTGTTCCGACTAGGAAGAGCCAGATATTCTCAACTGCTGCAGAAAATCAGACCGCAGTTACTATACGCGTTTTACAAGGCGAGCGGCCTATGGCTGATGACAATGTAGAGCTGGGAAGATTTGATCTTGTAGGAATCCCGGCTGCTCCACGTGGAGTGCCTCAGATTGAGGTTTCTTTCGACATCGATGCTAATGGTATTGTCCATGTCGCAGCAAAGGATCTAGGTACCGGCAAAGAGCAGTCTATACGCATAAGTGCTCCTAAAAAACTATCTAAGGAAGAAATTGAAAAGATGGTTAAGGATGCAGAGAAGTTCGCCGCAGAAGATGCTAAGAAAAGAGAGGAGATTGAGACGGTTAATCAGGCTGATAACTTAGTTTATGCCACAGAAAAGTCGCTCAAGGATTACGGCGATAAGGTTAGCCAAGAAGAGCGCGCAAATATAGAAGCAAAGGCCAATGATTTAAAAGCTGCGATAAAGGATAAGCATGTCGAAAGAATTAAAAAAGGAATGGAAGATTTAACTAAGGCTGCGCATAAGCTTGCCGAAGAGATTTATAAGCAGGCCTCAGCTAAACAACAGCAATCTCAAGCAAGTCAAGGGGGAGCGGGTTCACAGCATGCAAACCCAGGGCCTAATGAAGAGGGCGCTAGCCCTAGCGGGCCTGAAACAAAGGCTGAAGATATAATTGATGCTGAATACAAAGAGGAAGACGACAAAAAATAATGGCTGCAACTAAGGCTGATTATTACGAGATATTAGGTGTAAAGAAGAGCGCAACTCTCGATGAGATTAAAAAGGCTTATCGAGAGTTAGCGCTTAGATATCATCCTGATCGCGTTCCCCACGATCAAAAAAAGGCAGCTGAAGAGAAGTTTAAGGATATCTCTGAGTCTTATGCTGTTTTGTCTGATTCGCAAAAAAGAGCTCTATACGATCAGTACGGTCATTCCGGTATAGACCAGAAGTACGCCCAAGAAGATATTTTCAAGAACGCAGATTTTAGTAGTGTATTCCAGGGGATGGGCGATGTTGGTATGGGTGGCGGAATATTTGATGAGATTTTTAGCGATCTTGGATATGATTTCTTCGGTGGTAGGGCTAGCGCAAGTTCTGGTAGCGGCCGTAAGCGCGGAAGAGATCTGCAGATAGCTGTTGATATAACTCTTGAAGAAGCGGCAAGTGGTATAGAAAAAACAATTACCGTGCCGCGTTATGAAACCTGTCATACTTGTTCAGGGTCGGGAGCAAGGCCAGGAACTAAGAAAATTGTCTGCCCGCAATGTAAGGGTTCGGGTAGAACAGTAGTCTCAAAGGGATTTTTTCAGTTAGCACAGGCGTGCTCGCGTTGCGGTGGAGAAGGTTCTTCGATTCAATCCCCTTGTCAGGAATGTCAGGGGCAGGGTAGAGTAAAGATAAGCCGTAAGATTAAGGTTAAGATTCCTGCTGGTGTTGATACAGGCTCTAATTTGCGTGTGCGTGGCGAAGGTGAAGCTGGAGCTGCTAGCCATGGCGATCTTTATGTGGTAATCGAAGTAATGCCTAACCACTTATTTCAGAGGCATGGCAATGACATCATTACTGAAATTAGTATTAGCTTAAGTAAAGCTATGCTAGGTGGTGAAATAATTGTCTCTACATTAGATGGAAAGGTAGATATGAAGGTTCCCGCTGGCACCCAGAGTGGTAGTATTTTCAGGCTTAAAGATAAAGGGATGCCTGACTTGCATGGCAGAGGTAAGGGGGATGAATTAGTTAAGGTGCTTGTTCAAATACCCACGCGCCTATCTTCAGAGCAGCGCAGGCTCATGGAAGAGTTTGCCCGCGCAAGCGGCGAAAGTATTGACAGGGATAGTTTTACTGATAAAATAAGGAAATCTTTTAAATAAAGGGAGTTATTTATGCCGACTTACGAATACGAATGCGCAAATTGCAATAAAATATTTGAAATTTTCCAGAAGATGTCGGATAAGGCGCTGGATAAATGTCCTAAGTGCCATAAAAAGATAAGTCGGCTTATTGGCGGAGGCTCAGGGATTATCTTTAAAGGTTCCGGATTTTACGCTACTGATTATCGTAAATCTTCAAATAAGTCCTCCTCGTCTAAGCAAAAACCAGGACCATGTTCTTCTAATAAGGAAGGCTGTAGTGCTTGCCCGCATGCCCACTAATAAAGAATGATTAGCATAAAACCATTTAAGGCGCTACTTTATAGCCAAGATAAGATCAGAGATTTCTCCGAAGTAGTTTGTCCGCCTTATGATGTTATATCTCCTACCCAGCAGGATTATTTTCATAAGCTTAATCCCTATAATTTTATACATCTGCTTTTAGGTAAAGATATCCCGGATGAGAATAAGTATAAGCGCGCAGGCATTTTGTTTAGCGATTGGATAAAAAATAAGATATTTATTCAAGATGATAAACCTTCTATATATTTTTATAGTCAACAGTATAACATCAAGGGAGAAACCAAGACCCGGCTTGGTTTTATTGCGCTACTTGGATTAGGAGGGAAGGATTCTTCGGTTTTCGGGCACGAACATACTAGGCTTGAGGCAAAGGAGGATCGTTTTAAGCTTATTAAAAAAGTGCACGCTAACTTAAGCCCGATATTTATAGTTTCTAAGGATAAAAAACGCATTATTCAAAGAGTTTTTGATCTCTATATTCAGGGGACGCTCCCTATTATAGAAGTGAAAGATAAAGATAATACGCTGCATAAGCTATGGAGGATTGATTCTCCTCAGGTTTTAGAGATGATTCAGTCCGGGATGCAGAAGGAAGACGCCTTTATCGCTGACGGTCACCACCGTTATGAAGTTTCGCTAGCCTATAGAGATTTCATGAAGGAGAAGTATCCGGATAGATTTAAGGAAGATTCAAGCCTTAATTATACCCTGGCCTATTTTACCAATACGGATTTACGCGGGTTATCAATATTACCGATCCATCGTCTTCTAAAACTGGATAAAACATTGGATCTAAATAAATTCATTCTAAGGCTTAAAGAGCATTTTGATGTTGAAGAGATTAAAGATAAGACTCGTTTCTTCTTTCTTATGCAAAAAGGTGGCCGCGCCGAGCATCTTTTGGGTATGTATAAAGATAGGCGCTTCTATCTATTAAGACTAAAAAATATTAGAATCCTGGATAAGCTAATTGCTGATAAGCCCAAAGAGTATAGAACTCTTGACGTTTCTATGCTTAACCACATAATTTTTAAAGATATTCTAGGGTATGATTCAATGAGCAAGAACAGTCTTAAGTATAGTCCAAGCGCAGAAGAATTTATTACTTTAGCTGATAGCGATCCTTTAAATATCGCCTTTTTCTTAAATCCGGTTAAGATGCAACAGATTATCGATGTAGCTTTAAACGGGAATAAGATGCCAGCTAAATCAACGTATTTTTACCCTAAGGTATTATCAGGGTTGGTAATCAACAAACATGAGGAGCTCTAAATTAAATGGCGTTATTTGGTAAGCCAAAATATACGATCGTAAGATTAAAAAAGAAAGAGATGCCCGATGGACTCTGGACTAAGTGCGAAGAATGCTCAGAGACGCTTTACAATAAAACTATTGAGGAAAACCTTAAAATTTGCCCTAAATGCGGCTATCATTTCTCAATAGGTGTTTACGAGAGAATAAATATGCTTTTAGATAAAGATAGCTTTCGGGAGCTTGATAAAGATATGCTCTCCGCTGACCCTTTGAACTTTAAGGGGCCTAAAACCTATAAAGATAAATTAAGTGCTGATCAACTGAGTACGGGTTTAAATGATGCGGTAATTTCCGGGGAAGGACTGCTGGATAACAAAAAAATTAACATTGCGGTTACAGACTCGCGTTTCATTATGGGGTCTATGGGTTCGGTAGTCGGAGAAAAGATAACTCGGACAATTGAGGGAGCCACAAAAAATAAACTACCTGTGATTATTGTCTCGGGTTCCGGCGGTGGCGCTAGAATGTATGAGGGGATGCTTAGTCTTATGCAGATGGCTAAGACTTGTGCTGCGCTTAGCTATCATCGCAAAGCAAAGCTGCCTTATATCTCTGTGCTAACTAATCCTACGATGGGTGGGGTTATGGCTTCATTTGCCGGTGTAGGAGATGTAATTATTGCTGAACCTAAGGCTTTAATTGGTTTTGCCGGGCCAAGGGTAATTGAACAGACCATAAGACAGAAGCTACCGCCGGGATTTCAGCGCTCGGAGTTTTTGCTAAGTCACGGACTTATAGATATGATTGTGTCGCGTAAGAATTTGAGAGCAACCTTAAGCCAATTGCTTGACTATTTGACTTGAATTGAATATACTTAAAAGGCGTAATTAATAATTAGTATAATTAAGGAGAAGCATGGCACAGGTAAGCCTGAGAAATGTCTGCAAAGTTTTCCCGGGTAATATTAAAGCGGTAGATGCTGTAAACTTAAGTATAGAAAACAAAGAATTTATGGTCTTAGTCGGCCCTTCTGGTTGTGGCAAATCCACTACCTTGAGGATGATTGCCGGCTTAGAAGATATCAGCGCCGGAGAGATCTATATTGGCAATAAACTAGTTAATGATTTGCCGGCAAAGGATAGGGATATTGCTATGGTCTTTCAGAATTACGCTCTTTATCCGCATATGACGGCATTTGAAAATATGTCTTTTGGTCTAAGGTTAAGACGAATTCCTAAGGCCGAAATAATTCAACGCGTCAATGATGCTGCGGATATATTAGGGATAAAGAAGTTGCTTAATCGTAAACCTAAAGAGCTATCTGGTGGCGAGCGTCAACGCGTAGCGGTAGGCAGAGCGATTGTTAGAAAACCCATGGTTTTTCTTTTTGACGAACCATTAAGCAATCTTGATGCTAAGATGCGCGTGCAGATGCGTACAGAGATACATAAGTTACATACTAGGTTGCAGACTACGATTATCTATGTTACTCATGATCAGGTGGAAGCTATGACTATGGGGGATAGGATCGCGGTGATGAAAGATGGGATCCTGCATCAGGTGGCAGATCCGATTCAAGTATACGACCATCCGAAAAATAAATTTGTTGCCGGTTTTATTGGATCACCTCCGATGAATTTTATGCAGGGTAAAATTATCAAGAAAGATGGTCGCCTTTATTTTGATGAAGGTAAGATCCACGTAAAATTGGTTGATGATATACGTCAGAAAATGACCTCTTACATAGACAGAGAGCTGACCTTTGGTATACGCTCTGAGGATATATACGATAAACTCTTTGTATCTGAAGCGCCACCTGAGAATATTGTCAGGGTAAAGTGCGAAGTTTTTGAACCCATAGGTTCAGAAGTTTACCTCTACCTAAATACAGGTAAGCATACATTTATCGCTCGCGTGGGAGCGCATGACCGGCCCAAGATTAATCAAGATATGGATTTGGTTTTTGATATGAGCAAGGCACACTTCTTCGATAAGGATACTGAAGAGACGATTGTGTAAGAGGCCCTAATATTCCCTATGTCTAATCCTTTAGGGAGAGCTTATCCCTTAAAGTTCACTGGCTACGTAATAATCTTCGTACTAGCTTATCTTATCCTCCCAAACTATTTAGCATTAATTATCCCCGGAAGACAGTTTAAGATCCTACTTCTATTTTACCTACTAAACGTGAGCTTAATTTATTATCTTCTTAGAAGATTCTCTGTTTTAAATTATGCCCTAGATTTTCGGATGCAAGAGCTTAATGAAAAAACCAACATCCTAGATGCTGAATACACAAGAAAAAAGCAGAATAATCTTGCCCTCCAGGAAAACTTCCAGCGTATTAATAACCTCAAAAATATTCTTGAAAAAATAAGTCAAGGGCTAGATCTTGATCTAGTTGCTGAGATTTTGGCTAACGATGCCTTTAGCCTGATTGGTCGCAATAAAGGGGTGTGTTTATTGTATTTGGTTGAAAGCCGTACCCAAAAACTCGGCCTTTTTAAGACAAAAAAAGAAGATCTCTCAATGGTTATAAAAACCAAAGAAGGGAGTATCTTTGATCTTTGGGTGCTTAGGCACTCTACCCCACTTTTGATCGAGGATATTAAAAACGATTTCCGTTTTGATGTCGAAAAGTTTAAAGAGCTAGATATGCGAAGTGTTTTGTCTTTAGTTAGCTCGCCATTGATTAGCGAAAATAAGTTCCTTGGGATCCTTAGGCTTGATAGTCAAATTCAGAAGTTCTTTAATCAGGACGATTTGAGATTTTTGGTTGCCATCTCAGATTTAGGTGCGGTTGCAATTGAAAATAGCGAGTTGTTTAAAAAGACGCAGGAATTAGCAATTCGCGACGCCTTAACCGGATTTTATTCCAAGGGCTATTTTCTAGAACGTTTAAAAGAAGAATGTACTAGAAGCAAGCATTTGAATAGATCATTGATTTTTATCATGGTCGATATCGACTTATTTAAGAATTATAACGATGAGTTTGGGCATATGGCCGGTGATATTGTATTAAAGAAGGTGAGCCAACTAATCCTTGAATCATTAGGTAGCCTTAATCCTTTGATTAGCCGTTTTGGAGGAGAAGAGTTTTGTATAGTCGTCAGTGGATTAAGTAAGGTAGAGGCTTTTAATGCAGCTGAGAAACTGCGCAAGGCAATAGAAAAGGAAAGGATACTGTTGCGTAGGACCGAAACACATGTGACTGTTTCGATTGGCCTGGCTGAACTCTCTGCTGAAATAGTTGATGAAGTCGAGTTAATCCGTTCATCTGACAAAGCGATGTATCAAGCTAAGCAAAAAGGAAGAAACCAAGTATGTTGTATATAGGCGCGTTAATTCTGATTTCTATTTCAGCAGTAGCTTTGTTAAATAAGATCCTAAAACATAGGCTTTTAAGTAAGAAGAGAGAGTGCGCTCATTTGAACGATGAGCATGAAAAGTTCTCTCTAGAAAACGCTAGGCTTAATAGTGATAATTTACGATTAGAAGATAGCGTAGCCCAGACAATCGCCCTCTACGATATTACAAAACAGCTCTGTAAATCGCTGGATGAAGAAAAGATATTTACAATTTTTAACGAGCAATTGAAGAATCATATTGAAATAAGCAGCTGTCAATTTCTTACCAAGGATGCTGATTTAACCCAATGCAAAGGATGCACGGTTTTGCCTTTAGCAATTCAGCAGGATAAAGTCGGTTATTTAATAGCTAAGGGTATTCCCGATAAAGATAAGGATAGGTTTCAGATCTTGGGACAGCAATTCCTAATCGGCATTAAGAGAGCTTTTTTGTATAAGAAAGTACAAGAACTCTCGATTACGGATAGTTTAACACAGCTATTTAGCCGTAGGCATTTCTTAGATAGACTAAAGGAGGAACTGAGGCGTTCCAGGAAATTTAAGCTCTGTTTCTCTTTTTTTATGATTGATATAGACAAATTTAAGAATTGCAATGATAAATATGGCCATCTTGTAGGAGATGCAATATTAAGAGAGGTTTCTAAGACGATTAAGGAATCCCTTAGGCAGATTGATTTTGTGGGCCGATATGGAGGAGAAGAACTAGCAGTTGTATTAGCTGAGGCAAACAAGCAGCAGGCACTTTTTGTCGCAGAGCGTTTGCGTCACGAGATTGAGCTAAAGAGAATTAAAGTTTATGACGAAGAGCTAAAAGTGACAATCAGCATTGGGGTTGCAACTTTTTCTGGAGACGGCGAAGATACTACTGAGATTATTGAGGCAGCGGATAAGGCTCTTTATATGGCTAAGCAGGCAGGTAGAAATAAGGTATGCGCGCACAAAGCAATATAGCCTTCCTTAAGATATCCCTTGAAGCTTCTAAATTTTTATGGTAATCTATCTAAATATTTGTCGTAATTGTTTGCCAACTTTAGGTTTGGGTATTATTACATTAATATGAACAAAAAATATGTTATCGCTATTGATTTAGGCGGTACTAATCTAAAAGTAGCCCTCCTGGATCCAGCTTACAATATCAAAGATAAAGAAGTCCTGAGCACCCGTTCTTTTATGGAAAAAGACGACCTTATCCATGGCATAGTCTACTCCGTAAACAGATTCATCAAATACAATAATTTAGGCAAGGCTCAGATTTCCGGCGTAGGACTAGGCCTGCCGGGCCCTGTTGATGCAAAAGCGGGTATAGTACATTTCTTTCCTAATATTCCCGGGTGGAAGGAAGTGAAGCTTAGGGATATCCTAAAGAAAGAATTAGGTCTTCCGGTATTTATTGATAATGACGCAAAGCTTATGACTTTAGCCGAATATAAATTAGGGGCGGCAAAAGGGCTATATAATGTTTTATGTATGACGTTGGGCACGGGGATTGGTGGGGGGATTATTCTTAATGGTAAACTTTACCGCGGTTTTAATAATGCTGCTGGTGAAGTTGGGCATTTGCCGATAAATGAAAAAGGCGCATATTGTAATTGCGGTAGCATAGGATGTCTCGAAGCCTATGTTGGCAACAGAAGGATTATTAACCAGGCAAAAAAAGTTTTTAAAAGAACGATTACCCTTGAAGAGCTAAGTGCGTTGGCTGCAAAACATAATCAAAAAGCGCTTTCTGTTTGGCATAATGTGGGTGCGCATCTGGGATTTGCGCTAGCCGGCGTAATAAATCTATTAAATCTGGATGCAATAGTTTTAGGAGGAGGAGTTGCTAATGCCGGAAGCCCTCTTTTTGATAGCATTAAAGAAACCTTAAGAAAGCAGGCAATGAGTGTTCAGTTTAAACGCGTAAGAATAATTAAGGCAAAGTTAGGTAATGAAGCAGGGCTAATTGGCGCCGCAATTATGGTTCGCGAAGGGATATAGGTTTATGAAGATATTTATTGATACCGCAAGCATTAAGGAAATTAAAGAAGCTGTTAGTTTAGGCCTTATTGATGGAGTAACTACAAATCCCAGCCTTATAGCAAAAGAAAATAGGCCTGCAGAAGATTTACTGAAGGAGATTGCTACCTTAGTAACCGGTCCGATTAGCGCAGAAGTACTCAGCCTTGATGTTGAGGGAATGCTAAAGGAAGCAAGGCTACTTACTAAAATTGCCAAGAATATAGTAATCAAGGTTCCTTTAACTAAGGATGGGATTAAGGCGGTTAGGTGTCTTGCCCAAGAAGGGATAAAGACAAACACAACCCTTTGTTTTTCTGCGAACCAGGCACTGCTTGTAGCCAAGGCAGGAGGAAATTATGTCTCGCCATTTATCGGCCGGCTTGATGACATAAGCCAGGTTGGCATGGATCTAATTCGTAATATAAAGACAATCTATAATAACTATTCGTTTAAAACAGAGATAATTGTTGCTTCGGTGCGTAACCCTGTGCATGTCTTGGATGCGGCACTCATCGGAGCAGATATTGCCACTATTCCATTTACGGTAATTGAACAGTTGATAAAACACCCGCTTACTGATATCGGTATACAGCGATTCCTGGAAGACTCCAAAAAAATACCCAAATAAATGCTTAAGAAAGTATATTTAATTTCATTAATCCTAATAGCAGTCAGCATATTGCCTGTTTTTTCCGAAGGCATTACTTCTTCAGGCTCAAGAGCCCAGCCAATGATACTTAATGGCGATGTCGTAGAGTATTCTACTGATGCCCAGGAGGTCACTGCTACCGGGAATGTAGAGATACTCTACTCTGGCTCAAGACTTACCTGTCAAAAATTAACCGTAAATACTCTGACCAAAGAAGGGACTGCTTCGGGTAATGTCAGGCTTGAAGATAGCCAGGGGATTGTGGAGGGAGAAAAGTTGATTTATAATTTTCAAACGCATATGGGTACGATCGTTGATGCGCAATTTAGAGCTAACCCTTATTTTGGTAAGGCAAGATTCGTTGAAAAAACCAACGAGAGCGAGTTCGTAGCGCGTAAAGGATATGTAACCACCTGTAGTTTTGACCGGCCGCATTATAAAATCAGCTCAAAACAGATAAACATTGTTCCTCAGGAAAGTATCCAGACAAGGGATAATTATTTCTATTTAGGAGGTTTCCCTCTTTTGTATATACCGCGTTTTAACCGCATATTAGAAGACCCGCTAATGCACTGGAGCGTTGTCCCTGGAAAAAGCAAGGAGTGGGGGATGTACGTACTAAGTGTACTAAGATTCAATATAGCTAATAATCTTGACGGCAGATTTTATCTTGACTATCGTTGGAACTGGGGTTGGTCAGAAGGTATTGGGGCAAATTACGATTCTAAGTTTGGGAAAGGTGTTTTTAAGTTCTATTATACGAACCAAAATGCTGACTCATCAGATGCTATTAAAATGGTGGACCAGAGATATATGATTCGTTACCGCCACAAATGGGATATCGACAAACAGACAAATTTTATAACTGAAATAGTAAAGGTTAAAGATGATAAGAGAAAATATGGTAACTCGCAGAGCGATTTTCTTCAGGACTATTTCTTCCGCGAGTTTGAAAAGAATATGGAGCCCTTAACTTATGCTCAATTTCATCATAATTTTGCCTACTCAAGCATAGATGTTCTATTCCAGAAACGTATTAACCATTGGTATGATACGCTAGATAAACTTCCGGAGATAAAATACACCTTACCCAATATTCAGCTAGGAAGTTCGCCTTTTCATTTCGAAAATAATACTACTTTGGTAACTTTTAATAAAAGTGCAACTACGGCTCCAGCAACTACCTCTGCAGTAAAAGATACAAGGCTCGATACAGACAATAAATTATTTATACCAATGAAAATTGCTTTCTTAGAGTTTTCTCCTTTTGTAAAGTTCAGGGAAACAGTATATGATCAAGGAGCAGATGGGCAAGTCCTACCGGCAAGGACAATTTTTTATGGAGGAGCTGATTTAAGTACGAAGTTTTACCGCCTGTTTGATGTGAAAACAGATTTTATGGGTTTAGATATAAATAAACTAAGGCATGTAATTACACCAAGCATTCATTATTCCTATAATACTAAGCCAACCGTATCTGCTATCAAATTGTTCCAGATCGATAGCGTAGACTTGCTTACTGCAAGTAACTCAGCAAGTCTGGAGTTAGTAAACAAACTACAGACAAAGCGCAAGGATACAGATGGTAAAGAGAAAAATGTAGACCTTGTTGAGTTCGATATAAACACCAGCTATGCTTTTGCTCCGCATAATGTTTACGGGACTAGCCTTACTCCCGAAAATGATATTTACGTTAAACAGGTTAATGTCAACGATTCCTATAAGCTAGGTGCTTCTTTCCAAGACGTATTATTAAAGTTCAAGATCCTTCCTTATGCCTGGTTAAGAATTGAAGGAGATGCTACGTATAAGCATTCAGGCGTGCCCTCTGATCCGGACTATGCAAATTACAATCATTTTTCTAAAGTGGATTACGATATAGATTTTACTTTTGCGCCGGAACGCTCTTTTGGATTTGGCCAGCGCTACGAAAGAAAACAGGGCAATCAAATAACCGCAGAACTTAAGTGGCGGATTAACCCTAAATGGAAGTTTTCAATTTATCAGCGCTACAATTTGAAATCGTATGGTGATCAAACTACCGTAGGAAACCCAGAGATTTTCAAAGGCTCGCTTGAACAACAGTACACAATCTCAAGGGACCTGCATTGCTGGGAAGTAGACCTGACTTATAGTAAACAGGCAAATAGCGGTGAGGGCCTATTTGTAGTATTCAGATTAAAGGCATTCCCAGAAGGTGAATTCGGATTCGATCAAAGCTATAATGCGCCAAAATCTGGTTCTTAAAGGGGGTTAATATGAATATCTCAATAATCGGCTCAGGATACGTGGGTTTAGTAACAGGGGCATGTTTAGCTGAGCTAGGTAATAAGGTAACTTGTGTTGATAATGACGTTAAGAAAATAAGCAATCTTAAGGAAGGGTTAATCCCGATATATGAGCCGGGTTTGGATGAATTGATTAAGCGTAACGCCAAAAATAAAAGACTCACATTTATTACAAGCATAAAAGAAGCTGTTAAAACCTCTGAAATTATTTTTATTGCTGTAGGTACTCCGCCATTAGAAAATGGAGAGGCCGACCTTACAGGGATAGAAAATGTTGCGCGTAATATCGCTTTAAGCATGGATGGCTACCGCTTAATTGTTGAGAAATCAACAGTTCCGGTTGCTACATGCAATTGGATTAAGAAAACTTTAAGTACTTATTTAAAGAAAAATATAAAGTTTGATATTGTTTCTAACCCTGAATTCTTGCGCGAAGGTTCTGCCATTTACGACTTTACGCACCCTGACCGCATAGTTGTAGGAGTAGAAAGTATTAAAGCAAGACAGATTATGCTCAAGCTTTATTCGTACTTAAATTGCCCCATCATCTTTACTAATATTCAGTCAGCCGAACTTATTAAGCATGCCTCAAATGCCTTTTTGGCTACAAAAATATCTTTTATAAATTCTGTATCGCGTATCTGTGATTTAACTGGAGCGGATGTAAAGGAGGTTGCTCAGGGGATGGGCTTAGATAACCGTATCGGTAAGTACTTTCTACATGCAGGTATAGGTTATGGAGGATCCTGTTTTCCTAAAGACCTTGAGGCATTTATGAATATTTCTGAAAAACTTGGGTATGATTTCGAGATTCTTAAAGCTGTTAGGGAGACTAACGAGAAACAAAAATTATATGTTTTACAAAAAATTAAAGATGCGCTCTGGATTATTAAAGACAAAACTATTGCTGTTTTGGGCCTTACCTTTAAACCTAATACGGATGATTTGAGGAATTCGCCGAGTATAGATTTGATAAATCTACTGAAAGCCGAAGGTGCAAAAATTAAGGTTTATGATCCCAAGGCAATGACTAACGCTAAGAATATTTTAAAAGGAGTTACCTTTTGTCAAGATGCCTATAAGGCGTCTAAGGGCGCGGATTGCATTTTACTTGCTACAGAATGGGGCGAATTTAAAGAGCTTGATTTCTCTAAACTTAAGAAAATTGTTAGGCGTCCACTTTTAGTCGACGGTAGGAATATTTATAATCCTAAGTTAATTAAAGATGCCGGTTTTACTTATATAGGAGTAGGCAGAGGCAATGAGTAATCTTTTATCAGGATTTAAGAGAAAAATAAGAATAAATGAGTTAAGGATCGCTATAGTGGGTTTGGGCTATGTTGGTTTTCCCCTAGCTATTGAATTTGCAAAGAAGGGTATTCCGGTTATGGGGATAGAAATTGATAAGGACCGCCTAAGGCATATTCAATGCAAGGAATCTTATATAAGCGATGTTTCGAGCAAAGAATTAAAGAGCATTCTAAAAAAGGGCTGTTTTAGCGCAACCTCGGATTTCTCGGTAATCAAAGATTGCGATGCTGTATTAGTCTGTGTCCCAACACCTCTAAAGAGAAAAAACTTACCGGATATATCCTATATAAAAAGTGCGGTTCAATCCGTGGTTAGTTATATTAAAAAAGGTGCTTTGGTCATTCTGGAGAGCACTACTTATCCTGGGACAACTGATGAAGAGCTACTCCCGATTTTTGAGAAAGCAGGCCTAGAACACGGAAAAGATTTCTTTCTTTGTTTTTCTCCTGAAAGAATTGATCCGGGTAATGTGAAATTTCCAGTTAATAAAATTCCTAAAGTTATCGGAGGGATAAATAGGGAGGCAACCCTCCGGGGGGCAGAAATCTATAAGATTATTATTGATAAAGTAGTACCAGTTTCTAGCGCTAGGGCTGCTGAAACGGTTAAATTATTGGAAAATACCTTCCGATTAATTAATATCGGTTTAATAGATGAGTTAGCGATGATGGCACATAAGATGAAAATTGATATATGGGAAGTAGTAAGCGCTGCTTCTACTAAACCGTTTGGTTTCATGCCATTTTATCCGGGGCCTGGAGTGGGAGGACATTGCATACCAAAAGATCCATTATACTTGCACTGGAAAGCCAAAAGCTTTGGTTTTTACTCCCGTTTTATCCGTCTGGCCTCAGATGTCATCAGCTATATGCCTGAATACGTAGCACTGCGCATTCAGGAAGCGATTAAGAAAAGTCTTAAGGGGAAAAGGATTCTTGTGGTTGGAGTGACATATAAAAGAGATATTAAGGATTTGCGACAGTCTCCGAGCATTGATTTGATCAGCAGCTTAAAGAAACGAGGGGCAAAAATCTCTTACTATGACCCACTAATCCCGTATTTAAAGGTAAAAGACGTCGATTTAAAATCTTCCGCTATATCCGGCCAAAATTTAGCTAAATTTGACTGCGTAGTTATAGCTACGGATCATTCCACCTTAGATTATAATTTTATTTTAAGAAATTCTAAATTGATATTTGATGCGCGTAATGTATATCGCGGCAGAAATATTGGAAAGGTGGTCAGGCTATGAGTAAATTCCTGGTTAGTGGAGGAGCTGGGTTTATAGGTTCTCATATCGTAGAAAGGTTAGTTAAGGATAAGCATAGAGTGCGCGTATTTGATAATTTTTCCAGCGGTAAAATTGAGAATCTAGCAGGAGTTAAAGGTAAGGTCGAGATAATAAAAGGAGACATAGTTTCTAAAGCCACTTGTCTTAAAGCTACCAAGGGGATTGATTTTGTCTTGCACCAGGCTGCCTTAAGGAGCGTTCCTAAGTCAATGAACGATCCGCATAGTTACAATAGGGTTAATATTGACGGAACACTTAATATGCTTGAGGCCTCAAGAGCTAATTCAGTTAAAAGATTTGTTTTTGCCTCATCAAGCTCTGTTTACGGGGAAGTTGAGGATTTTCCCGAAAAAGAGTCGTTTACGCCTGCTCCCATTTCACCTTATGCTTTGAGTAAATTGACGGGTGAGCATTACTGCAAGATTTTTAGCCTGCATTATAATTTACCTTGCGTTGCTTTACGCTATTTCAATGTCTTCGGAGCACGCCAGGCACTTGATGATGAGTACGCGGTAGTTATACCCAAGTTCATCAACTCTATGCTAAAGGATAAACAGCCGCCAATTTTTGGCACAGGAAAACAGTCCAGGGATTTTACCTACGTAAAGAATGTTGTTAATGCTAATCTTTTGGCAACAAAGAATAGCTCTTTGAAGTTCGGAGTATTTAATGTTGCTTCGGGAAAGGACTACAGTGTTCTAGAATTAGTTAGGTTTATCAATATTATTCTAAAAAAAGAGGTGAAGCCTATTTTTCTAAAGAAGAGGCCAGGAGACGTTTTTAGGACACTTGCGGATTTAACTCAATCCAGACGAATTTTAGGTTTTAAGCCAGAAATCGATTTTACGCAAGGATTGGAATTCACAGTAGATTATTGGAGGAATAGATAATGAGTAGCAAAAGGGTAGTGGTAACCGGAGGCGCAGGTTTTATCGGTTCTCATCTTTGTGCTAGATTGCTAAGCGAAAACTATGGGGTAATTTGCGTGGACAGCTTTATGACCGGTTCTTTGGATAATATAAAAGGGTTAAAAAAGAACAATAATTTTAGTCTAATCATCCACAATGTTTCTCAAAATATTAATATTCCCGGGAAAGTGGATTATGTATTACACTGTGCATCATTAGCTTCTCCAAAAGATTATCTAGATTTTCCAATTCAAACTCTTAAAGTTGGTTCTTTGGGGACACATAATGCCTTAGGTTTAGCTAAAGAAAAAAGGGCAGTTTTTATGCTCTTTTCTACTTCTGAAGTTTATGGAGATCCGCTGGTTCATCCCCAGAAAGAAGAGTATTGGGGAAATGTAAATCCCGTGGGAGTTCGCGGCTGCTATGATGAATCTAAGCGGTTTGCCGAAGCAATTACTATGGCTTATCATCGTATTCATAAGGTTGATACAAAAATAGCGCGTATTTTCAATACTTATGGGCCGTGTATGCGCAGAAAAGATGGCAGGGTCGTACCAAATTTTATAAACCAGGCATTAGAAAACAAAGCGCTTACAGTTTATGGCAATGGTAAACAAGGCAGAAGTTTTTGCTATATAGATGATTTAGTAGAAGGATTATACCGCTTAATGCTTTCTAAAGTAAATGAGCCAATTAATTTAGGTAATCCTAGAGAGTCCACTGTTTTGCAACTTGCTAAGATAGTTATAAAGCTAACTAATTCTAAGAGTAAGATTGTCTATAAGAAGCTACCTCAGGATGACCCTCGCCAGCGCCAACCAGAGATATCCCGGGCCAAGAAGTTTCTGAAGTGGGAACCCAAGATTAGCCTAGAAGAAGGCCTTAAGCGAACCATATCTTGGTTTAGGTAAAAGAAAGCCCTTTCCTTGACAATAGGCTTAAGAATATGTTATACTTTACCGAATTTAAACTTACCTAGTTAAAGAGGCTTTAACCCAATGTCATTGAATATCTTAAAACAAATCAACTGGCTGGATATTTTTGCGCTAGTGCTAATAGCCAGAGTATGTTACGTTGCTTTAAAAACCGGTTTTCCAATTGAGCTTTTTAAACTACTAGGCACACTATGCGCAGTCTATTTTTCTTTACATTATTACATTTTATTATCGGATTTAATTTCTAAATATGTACCTGTTGAAGGTATCCCGACCGGAGTGCTTTATTTTTCTGTATTTTTAATCCTGGCTATCTGCGGATACTTGATTTTCTCGCTTCTACGAAATGTAATCTATAATCTTATAAAACTGGAAGCAGTTTCAAACCTAAATAAGTGGGGAGGCCTAATCTTGGGCGCAGGCAGGGCGATCTTGCTAACAAGCCTGATTATTTTTATTATGGTATTATCAAATATCGAGTATCTTAAAAAAAGCGTTAAGGATTCCTATTCCGGAAAAGCGCTATATTATGTTTCTGTGGATACTTATGCTTGGATCTGGAGTAATCTTGCCTCTAAATTTGCTAGTAACGAGAACTACAACGAAACTATTCCTCAGGAAGAGAAAGGCTTAAAAAACAAATGAAGCTATCGCGTTTTTATAACTTAATAGTTAAATTCGGCACTGACCGGGATCCCCGTAGGAATAAAGAAGCGATTAAGTCTTATTCTGATACCGCTATTCTCTATGGAAAGCCGGATACTGAGATAAACAAGATCCTCGTCGGGGTGGATATGGAGGTAGGGGAATTATTATTGGCCGATAGAATCCGCCAAAAAGATGGACTGGATTTAGCCCTCTCGCATCACCCTGAGGGGAAAGCTTATGTCCTTTTACACGAAGTAATGCAATTGCAAGTGGACTTGCTTAAACAGGCAGGCCTATCTGAGTTAGTCGCCCAGAAGTTGCTAAATACGAGAATGGCGGAAGTTGAAAGAAGGGTACTACCTCAGAACCATGAGCGCTGCGTTGATGTTGCCAGGATTCTTAATATGCCTTTTATGTGCATGCATACGCCAGCCGATAACCATGTTTATTGGTATCTCAAGAAGTTGATGCTGGAAAAGAAGCCGAAACTCATCCAAAATGTAATCGATATTTTATTAGAGATTCCTGAATATCGGGATGCGCAAAAGAATAAAACTGGCCCAGCCCTCATTTTAGGCTCACCGAAAAGAAAAGTCGGTAAGATAGTTTTTGAGATGACCGGGGGCACAGAAGGACCCAAGGACGTATTTGATAAGCTTTATAAAGCCGGAGTAAGAACCCTGATTTCTATGCACTTAAGTGAGGATCATCTTAAAAAAGCCAAAGAAGCAAATCTTAATGCGATTATCGCAGGGCATATTTCAAGCGATTCTTTAGGGCTTAATCTACTTTTAGACAGAATTGATAGAATTGAAGAGATTGAAGTTGTAGGTTGTTCAGGTTTTAAGAGGATAAAAAGGAGTTAGTTTGGCCGGTCTTATACCAGAGAATATATTAGAGGATATTTTAGGCAAGGTCGATATTGCTGAAGTTATTGCCGGCTATATACCACTTAAACGTTCTGGCAAGAATTTTAAAGCCTGCTGTCCTTTTCACCATGAAAAAACACCCTCCTTTATGGTCTCTACCGATAGGCAGATATATCATTGTTTTGGCTGTGGTGAGTCAGGTAATGCCTTCAAATTCCTGATGCGTTATGAGCGTATGGAATTTCCGGAAGCAGTAGAGGTATTGGCAAAAAAGGTTGGGGTGTGTTTACCTAAGAATGATTTTCGGGGAGAGAGTCCTAACGGTGCAACTTCGCAGTTATTTAAAATAAATGAACTAGCGCAGAATTTTTATTCTAGCAATCTAAATTTGGCAGAAGCCTCCGGCGCAAGAGACTATCTTTACAAACGAGGAATTAAGCAGGAAACAATTACTGAATTAAAAATTGGCCTAGCGATAAACAAGTGGGATAGTCTGATTAATTATTTACGAGCCAAATCTACCAGCCTTGGCTTACTGGATAAGGTAGGTTTAGTAGTAGCTAAGGATGATGGCGGCTACTATGATAGATTTAGAAACAGGATAATTTTCCCAATACTAGATATAAAAGATCGGGTGCTAGGGTTCGGTGCCCGCGTGCTAGATGATAGTTTGCCTAAATACCTTAATTCTCCCGAAACCGCTATTTATACTAAGGGAAAACATTTATACGGCCTTAATTTTGCTAAGGACAGTATTAAAGAAGATGATTTTGTGGCCGTAGTCGAAGGCTACATGGATTTTCTCATACCCTACCAAGATGGGGTAAAAAATATTGTAGCATCGCTTGGTACTGCTTTGACTAGTGAGCAGGCAAGGCTTCTAAAACGATATACTCATAATGTGGTTATGGTTTATGATGCAGATAGCGCAGGCGAATTAGCTACTTTAAGGAGCTTGGATATATTTATAGAAGAAGAGATGAATGTAAGGATAGTTTCTTTACCTAAAGGTTTTGATCCTGACCTATTCGTGCGTAAACACGGTATCGATGCCTTTAGGGAAAAGATAAATAATGCCCAAAATATCTTTGATTATAAATTAGGGGTTTTAAAAAACAGATATAACGCCAAGGAGATTGAAGGTAGGGCTAAGATTTCAGCGCTAATGCTAGATACTATAAGTAAATTTAAGAACGCGATTCTCAGGTCTGAATATTTAAAGAAGCTTGCTCAAGATTTAAATGTTAAAGAAGAGGCTTTAATAGAAGAGCTTGCCAAGGTAAAAACAGATAAAGGATATACAACGCAAGTTATACCACCGCCTAAAAGAATCTCTAGTATAAACCCCACGGAAAAGTTGCTTATGTCGCTTATGCTTGAAGAAAATAGTTTAATTGGCAGGATCAAAGAAAGCCTTGATGCCAAGGATTTTCAAGATGAGCGTATTGCAAAGGTAGTCTCGATTATGTTTGAGCTTGTTGAGCAAGGGAAACAAGTAGCTCCACAGATCCTGATGAATCACTTAGGTGACGATATATCTGAATTAGTCTGCGAGTCAGTATTCTTACCGCAAACCTTAACTGATGATCATAAGGAAAAAGTTGTTGATGATTGTATACAGCGAATGAAGAGCAATAGCGTGAAGTTAGAAAGAGAGCGGCTGCATGAGCAGATAAAAGTTGCTCAACACAAAGGTGACCATGAGCGTTTAGCTTTACTTACGGAAGAATTCCATTGTTTAATTAAAAAAAGGACGGATAAATTATGAAAAAGAAGAGTACCTCTTATTCCAGTAAAGACCTCGAGAAGATTATAGCTTTAGGCAGACAAAAAGGATTTCTTACATATGACGAAGTTAACGATCTTCTACCTGAAGAGCTCTCTTCATCTAAAGAAATTGATCATCTATTTGAATTGTTAGGAAATGAGGATATTCAGGTTGTTGAGCATGAAGAAGACAAGGTAGTTGAAAAAAACAGCCAGATTATTAAAGACGACCTTTTAAACGACCAGATAAAATCTGAAGAGCGCTTCCTGCCTTTGGATGATCCTGTAAAAATGTATCTTAAGCAGATGGGTTCAATTTCACTTTTAACCCGTGAGCATGAGATTGAGTTGGCTAAGAAAATTGAAGACGCAGAGGAGCGTTTTAAACGCGCTGCCTTAAGCACTAAGATTGTGCGTAATGAAACAATCGCTGTGGCTAATAATATTATCGAGGAAAAGGTTAACCCAGAAGAAGTAGTAAAAGAGGATCTAAAGGTAAAAAAAGATAATATCACTAGTAAGATTAAAAAGACGCTTAAGAAATTAAATCGCACACGCAGCGAAAACGTAGCTTTGGATCTATTGCTTGAGTTTAATTTTGTAACTTCAGTAGTTGAGTCAGCAGTACGTAAGCTTAACCACCGGGTTAAAGAACTTGACCAGATTGCGCGTCGTGGAAATAGGTCTGACAGAAATAGGAAAAAAGCGATATTAAAAGAACTTGGTGAGCCTTACTCTAAGATGAAGGAGAAATTAAAGCTAATTAAGTCTACCCATCTTAAGTTTAGCCGAACAAAAAAGAAGCTGGTTGAGGCAAATTTAAGGTTAGTGGTAAGCATTGCTAAGAAATATACTAACCGCGGGCTATCATTCCTGGATTTAATTCAAGAGGGAAATATCGGACTTATGCGCGCAGTTGAGAAATTTGAATATAAGAGGGGTTATAAGTTTTCCACTTATGCTACCTGGTGGATAAGACAAGCGATAACCCGTTCCATCGCTGATCAGGCGCGCACTATTAGAATACCCGTACATATGACCGAGACGATTAACAAAATCATACGTTATTCTCGTATTTTTGTCCAGGAGAATGGCCGAGAACCTACGCCGGAAGAGATCGCTTATAAAATGCGCCTGCCTCAGGAAAAGGTAAAGTCGATATTAAAAATTGCGCAGGAACCTATATCTTTGCAGCTACCCATCGGCGATGAAGGAGATACTCATTTCGGAGATTTTATTCAGGATAAAAAGGCAGTCTCTCCGGCTAACGAAACCGTGCGCTCAATGCTTAAAGATGAGATGAATTCAGCTTTAGGTACGCTCACCGAAAGAGAAAAAAAGATACTGGTATTGCGTTTTGGGATACTTGATGGTTCAGCTCGTACGCTCGAAGAAGTTGGGAATGTTTTCAAAGTTACCCGCGAAAGGGTTAGGCAGATTGAAGCAAAGGCATTGAAAAAACTGCGTCACCCTACCCGCTCAAGGAGATTACGAACTTTTCTAGATATGACGCTTGCGCACCAAAGAGAGTATTAATATAGAGGTGTGCCGATGGAAAATAGAAGCGATGAAAAACTAAATGATGAGATAAAATTTCTACAAATCCGCATCACAGAACTCGAAAAGTCCGAATCCCGCTATAAGTTCTCAGAAGAACTCTTACAGAAAACTGAATTACAGCAAAAAGCGATTCTTAATGGTATCCCTGATATTGCCTGGCTAAAAGACAAAGAAAGCAATTTCATTATTGTGAACGAAGCATTTGGGGAGTCATGCGGAGTCAAGCCCGATGATCTCATAGGTAAAACAGATTTGGACATCTGGCCTAAAGATCTAGCCGAACATTACCGCAAAGATGATCTAGAGGTGATAACTACCGGGAAACGGAAAATTGTGGAAGAAAGGCTGGCTGATAAAAAAAACAAGACGCTTTGGATTGAAACGATTAAAACCCCGATATTCAATAAGAATGGCGAGGTTATCGGGACCACCGGCATTGCTAGGGATATTTCGGAACGTAAACGTTATGAAGACAGATTGCGTGAAGCTCGCGCTGAACTAGAGATCAGGGTAAAGGTAAGAACTGCTGAATTAGCTAAGGCTAATGATGATTTACGCAGAGAAATTAGCGAACACGAAAAAAGCGATGAGGCATTACGCATAAGTGAAGAAAAGCATCGCATTATATATCAAAATGTCCCGATATGCATTTGGGAGGAAGACTACACTCAGTTAATGCAATTATTGAACAAATTAGAGCTAAAAAATGGAGTAAAGGACCTGCATGCCTATATTGAGAAAAACCCTGATTTCTTACTAAAGGCTTCTCGGCTAATACAAATTACAGATATAAATAGTACAACTTTACATGTGTATGAAGCCAATGATAAACAGGAATTATTACAGTCTTTAGATAAGATATTCGTTCCGGCTTCGTATGAAGTATTTAAACAAGAGATTATCGCTATTATAGAGGGCAAGAAATATTTTGAATCTGAATGCGTTAACAGGAGCTTAAAGGGCAAGTTACTGCACATGTATTTAAGAATGTCTATCCCAAGCAATATGGAAGAGGCCAAGAGAGTTATTGTTACAATGGGGGATATATCTAAATTAAAGGAAGCGGAAAATAAAGTTATAGAAATGAACCAGCAGTTTAAGCATATATTTAACGATGCCAGCGACGGGATGCTTATTGTTGACCCAGTTAACCAGCAACTTTATTTAAGTAACAAAGCAATGCAGAAAATGTTAGGCTATAAACCAAGTGAGATAATTAAGCTTAAGGTAAAAGATATTCACCCTGAAGAAGTAATTAAGGAGACAAAGAATAAACTTAAGGCTGCTGCCTTAGGCAGTGTCATCAATATTGAAGATTTCGCTCTTAAAAGGAAGAATAACGCAACGATCCATGCTAGCCTTACTGTTTCCCGCGTAAATATTAATAAAAGAATGTATCTTTTGGGTACCTTCAAAGACATTACTGATAAATTAAAAAGCGCTGCTTTAATCAAATTAAAAGAGCAGAAATTTAAAGAGCTTTTTAATTCAATTTCCAGTGGTGTAGTTGTTTACGAGGCCATAAAAAGAGGAAGCGATTTTATCATAGTTGATTTTAACCATGGCGCAGAGTTAATCGATAAGGTCAAAAAAGAAAGCTTGGTCGGTAAACGAGTAACCAAGGTATTCCCCGGAGTAAAAAGAACGGGAATTCTTAATGCATTTAAGAAAGTATGGCAGACAGGAAGCCCGATAAGCCTCCCTTCGTTCTTTTATAAAGACAAAAAAAGGAAAGGGTGGAGAGAAAGCTATATATATAGGCTACCTACCGGCGAAGTAGTGGAAATTTATAATGATATTACTCAGCGTAAAGAAACAGAACTCGAACTACTAAAATCAAATAAAAGACTAAAGGAATTATCACTTATTGATTCGCATACCGGTTTATATAGTTACCACTACCTTGGGCAAGCTATAGAAGCAGAATTTCAGCGCGCTAAGCGTTACGCGCATCCTTTTTCAGTTTTAATGCTTGATATTGATTATTTTAAATCCATAAATGATGTATATGGCCATGAATTCGGCGATCTTGTGCTTAAGCAGTTTGCAGGACAACTTAAGAGAATTGTACGCAGATACGATGTAGTTATCCGTTTTGGAGGGGAAGAATTTCTTATTATTTCACCTGGGATAGACCGGGACCAGGGATTTGTTTTAGGCCAGAGAATACTAAGTGCTATGAGTTTATATAATTTCGGAGATCGCAAAAGCACTATTAAGCTAAAAATAAGTCTTTCGGTTGTTTCTTATCCTGAAGATAGCTGCACAAGAGGGATGAGTTTAATCAATTTAGCGGATAACATTCTGGGTAAAGCTAAAGAATCAGGAGGAAATCGAGTTTTTACCTCTTTGGATATTAACAAATCAAAAAGCGATGAAACTAAAAAACGCGGTTCGTTCTTTGTAAAAGTCTTACAAAATAGAATAAATAAATTAAATCGAAAATCTAGGGAGGGTTTAAGTGAAGCTATTATTGCCTTTGCTAAGACCATTGAAATAAAAGATCACTACACCGGTGAGCATGTGGAACATACAGTTAAATATACTACCGAAATTTCTAAGCGCTTGGGGCTAACTAAGGATGAGATCGAATTGGTTAAACAAGCTTCAATCCTTCATGATCTGGGGAAAATCGGGGTAAGCGAAAAAGTACTTCTAAAAAAAGGAAAGTTAACTACGCCCGAATACGCAGAGATTAAAAAGCATCCGCAGATTGCCGCAGATATTTTAAGGCCGATTCAATCATTACGCCGCCTGATTCCATTAATACTGTATCACCACGAAAAATGGGATGGTTCGGGCTACCCTAGCGGCATCAAGGGAGATGATATACCTATAGGAGCAAGAATTATTTCTGTTGCTGACGTATACCAAGCCTTAACTAGCAATCGACCTTATAGAAAAGCCCTTAAAAAAGAAAAGGCTTTAAAGATAATCAAGGCTGGTTCCGGTACGCAATTCGACCCCCGAGTCGTAGACTGCTTCTTAGCCATAATACAGAAAAAGAAGTAACTCTTCCGTAAATAAAACTAACTTTTGACTTGCCCCGTTATAAATAATATGTTAAGATTATTAGCTATTTTAAGATTCGGGGCCCATAGCTCAGTGGTAGAGCAGGTGACTCATAATCACTTGGTCGGAGGTCCGAACCCTTCTGGGCCCAGTAAGTTAGGAATTTGGGCGGTTGGTTAGGAATTGGGCGATTGGCTCAGCTGGTTAGAGCGCCACATTCACATTGTGGAGGTCATAGGTTCGAATCCTATATCGCCCACCATAAAAAGGAGAAATATTGTCGCCATTAGATTTAAAGACTCAGTTAGGAAGTTTAATCAAGTTGCAAACAATCGATAGCGAGATTTATGCATTGCGCTTAGAGAAAGAATCCAAGCCGCAAGAAATTAAAGTACTTGAGCAATCTTTTGAAAGCAAAAAAGCCCATATGGCTGAACTTGAAAAGAAGTCTCTGGATCTTCAGAAGCAGAGAAAAGATAAAGAAGGTGAACTGGCTCAGAAGGAAGAGGCAACAAAAAAATTGCAAGGCCAGCTTTTTTCGCTTAAAACCAATAAAGAATATCAGACCATGCTTCAACAGATACAGGATTCTAAGGCCGATGGTTCGGTTATTGAAGATAAAATACTCGGTTTATTTGCTTTGGTTGACGAAATAAAAGTAGAAGTGGATAAAGAAAAATTAAAACTTAGTGAAGAGGAGAAGGCTTTTGTAACCCAGAAAAAGAAAGTGGATGATAGAATCAAAGAGATGGATGATCGCTTGAGCCAACTTGAGAGCGCGAGAAAACAAATCATTCCAGAAGTCGAAGCAAAGGTTTTAAGCCAATACGATAGAATTCTGAACAGCCGCGACGGGCTTGCTATTGTTACTGTTAAGGGAAATTCATGCGGAGGTTGTAATATGTTTGTCCCGCCACAGGTTATCAATTTAATTAAGATGTACGAACATATGATAACCTGTGAAATGTGCAATAGGATATTATATATTGATGAATCACGTTAGAAATAAAAGTTAACGGAAATTAATAAGGACAGTAACAGGATGAAAAATCTTGAAATTTATATAGACGGAGCTTCAAAAGGCAATCCCGGGCCAAGCGGGATCGGGGTGGTAATCTGTTCAAATGGTCTAACCATTAAAAATATATCTACCTATATAGGGCGCGCTACAAATAATTTTGCAGAATATACTGCATTGATTTATGCGTTAGAAGAGGCCTTAATAATGAAAGCGGAAAGGCTTTTAGTGAAAACGGATAGCCAGTTGCTTGCCCGGCAATTAAATAAAGTTTATAAAGTAAGGAATGTAAATATTATCGGGCTTTACAATCAGGCGCTGCATTTATTGACTGCCTTTAAAGAAGTTTATATAAAAGATATTCCTCGCGAAGAAAATAAGGGTGCAGATAAATTAGCAACACTAGCGATAAAGAAAGAGTTAAAGAAAACCAGTAAGTAGCACGAGTTTTAAGTTCTTTTAGAAATTGGATAGGTAGGATGTGGTCGCTCCTGTTAAAGGGAGAGGAAAGTCCGGGCTCCAAAGGATAGCGTAACAGGTTAACACCTGCCACTCGAATATTTTTTCGGGTAGGATAAGAGCCACAGAGACGATTATTCGATATGGGGTCAGAATTAATTCTGACCCCATATCGAAGAGGTGAAACGAGGCAATCTCTACGCGGAGCAAGGCAAAATAGGAGATAAGTGTCTATCCGACACGTTATTAATCTCGGGTAATAAGCTGCTAGAGTAGCGGCGGTAACGCCGATATCGAGAGGAATGATCACTAATCGATGCGTATACTCGTATCAAGACAGAACCCGGCTTATCCTACTTATCCTATAAATTAGTAACACGCCGAAAGGCACCTGTACCTAATATTTAGGCTATATTATTAATTGTTAAAATTGGAGGAAACATGTCAGGTCATTCTAAATGGAAGACAAATAAAGGTAAAAAAAGTATTGCTGACGCAAAAAAAGGAGCAACTTACACAAAGATTATTAAAGAGCTTACCGTGATTGCACGTGACGGTGGCGGAAATCCTGATACTAATCCACGTCTGCGTGCAGTTATGCAGAAAGCAAAAGAGGCGAATATGCCTTTAGATAACGTAAAAATGGCGATTAAGCGAGGGACGGGAGAGCTACCGGGCATAGTTTATGAATCATGCATGTATGAAGCCTATGGAGCGGGCGGGGTGGCAATGATGATCGAAGTGCTTACTGATAATAAGAATAGGACTAGCGCTGAAATCCGTAACATTATGTCTAAAAAAGGCGGAAACTTTGCAGGGGCTGGGGCAGTAAGTTGGATGTTTACCATGAAGGGGTATTTTTTGATTGAAAAATCTCAGGCAAAAGAAGATGATTTAATGAATCTCGTACTTGATGCCGGAGCTGAAGATATGAAAGTCGATGAGAAAAATTACGAAGTCTTTTGTGCCCCTCAGAATTTTGAAAAGGTGAAACAGGCTATTGAAGCAAAAGGGATAAAACCGCAAGATGCAGAAACTACCATGATACCTTCTTCAACTATTAAGTTAGTCGGTAATGATGCTAAGCAACTACTTAGCTTGATCGATACGCTAGAGGAACATGATGATGTGCAGCACGTATATGCCAATTTTGACATCCCTGATGAAATTATGGATGAAATTGCAGCAGAGTAACAAATGATAATTCTGGGGATTGATCCAGCTCTAACTATTACCGGTTACGGGGTTATCCAGGCAAAAAGCAATAAACTATTCTTGCTAGAGGCGGGGATAATCGTAACTTCCCCTAAAGAAAAAATTGAGAAGCGTCTGGAGCGGATTTATTCCGGGATTATTAAGCTAATATCGGATACTAAACCCGAGGTTCTGGTCTTAGAAAAGCTATTTGCACATTACCGCCATCCTACTACCTCATATATATTAGGACAGGCACGCGGAGTGATATGCTTAGCAACTGCGGTAAAAAATATACGCTTGGTAGAATACGCAGCTACTCGTGTTAAAAAAGCTGTTGTGGGTGAGGGGCTAGCTTCTAAAGTGCAGGTGCAAAGAATGGTTGCAGATTTGCTTAACATAAGTTCTCTTCCTAAATATACTGATGTTACCGATGCTTTAGCGTTAGCTATCGCGCATAGTTATATTGAAAGGCCGAAATAGATGATTTCAAGAATATCCGGTAAAGTAATCGAGCGTGGGAATAATTACGTTGTAGTGGAGAATGGTGGAATTTCTTATCAAGTCTTAATTCCCGCTAACGTCATGCAGCGTCTTGACGAGAGTCTTGGCTCTGATAGTGGAATAACATTAAGAACTTTTCATTATTTGCAGAATGAACAGGCAAAAAGCATTCCTGTCTTAATCGGGTTTCTTAATGATATTGAAAAGGATTTCTTCGAAGTTTTTATAACTGTATCTGGAATCGGGCCGCGGGCAGCGCTTAAGGCTTTGAATAAGCCTATATCTGAGATTGCCAGGGCAATCGATGAAGGAGATTTGGTTTTCTTAAAATCGCTTCCCGGGATAGGAGAGCAGAGGGCAAAAGAGATTGTTGCTAAACTTCAAAATAAAATTGGTAAATTTGGACTTGTTCAAGATCGATCTAAGAAACAAGTTACTAACAAATCAAAGGATATTGCCGAAGAAGCATTGGCAGTACTTATACAATTGGAATACAAAAGAGCTGAGGCTTTGGTTATGATTAACAAAGCCTTAGAAGCTCATCCGGATTTAGAGACAACCGAAGAGCTGTTAAATATGGTTTATAAACAAAAGAGGGTGAAATAGTATGGAAGATAATCGAAAAGCAGTAATAGAGGCATTGCTTTTGGCAAGCGAGAAGCCTTTATTATTAGACCAAATAAGAACAGTTTTAGATAATTTAGAAGCTACTGAAGTCAGGAGGCTTATTGAAGAGTTAAAATCTGAATACGAGCAGTCTAATCGTGGAATGCGCATAGCTGAGATTGCCGGTGGATTCCGCATGATCACAGCCCCAAGCTTTGCGCCCTTTTTAAAAAAATTCTTTAGGGGACGTCATGTTGAGAGACTTTCTAAACCGGCGCTTGAAACCTTAGCAATTATTGCTTATAAACAACCTTTAACCAGAACCGAAATAGAACTGTTAAGAAACGTTAATGTTGATGGTGTTATGAAAACACTTTTAGATAAGAATCTTATCCGTATTTGTGGTAGGAAGAAGGCTCCCGGCAGACCATGTGTTTATGGCACAACTAGGCAATTTATGGAACATTTTGGTTTAAAATCGCTGGAAGATCTTCCGAGGATGGAAGATTTCCCGGCGTTGGCTGTGAAAAATGAATTTAATGATATTGAATTAGAAGCGGAAAAATCAGTGGAGGAATTAGATGAATCTAAAAAACCTGCGTAAAAAGATAGACATTCTGGATAAGGATATTATTAGGCTTTTAAATTTGCGCGCTAAGGTTACTCTAGATGTCGCTAAGGAGAAACAAAAAAGCGGCAAGAGTATTTATGCGCCGGAGCGCGAAAGCGAAGTTTTAAGGAAAGTCTCCCTTTCTAGCCGTGGGCCATTAAATTCAAAGGCGATAGGGGCAGTATATCGCGAGATTATGTCTGCAAGCCTTGCTTTGGAGAAGCCATTAAAGGTAGCATATATGGGACCAGAGGCATCTTTTAGTAATTTAGCTGCTTTAAAGAGATTTGGTTCACAGGTTAGTTATACTCCGTGTGCCAGTATTGCTGATGTTTTCCTTGAAGTAGAGAGAGATGCTGCAGATTACGGAGTAGTACCGGTAGAAAACTCTATTGAGGGAGCAATTACGCACACATTGGATATGCTAGTTGACTCAGATTTAAAGATCTGTTCGCAGATTATTTTAGACGTAGCGCATAATCTTTTAGCCAAATCGCCGAAGAATAAAATCAAGCGGGTCTATTCTAACCCTCAAGTATTCGGCCAGTGCCGCCGTTGGCTTCAGGAAAATTTACCAGGGGCTGAGCAGATTGAAGTTTCTTCCACAACCCGGGCTGCCCAGATTGCAGCAAAAGAAAAGAATAGCGCTTGCATTGCTTCACTGTTGGCCGGAGAAGTCTACAAATTGAGATTGACTGCCGCAGACATTGAAGATTCTCCGCACAATATCACGCGTTTCTTTGTTATTGGAAAGACAGAAGCAGGCAGAACCGGACATGACAAAACCTCGATTCTTTTCTTAATTAAAGACAAAATCGGGGCACTTCACGAAATGCTAATGCCTTTTAAAAAATATAAGATTAATCTGACTAAGATTGAGTCTAGGCCTTCAAAGGTTAGGGCCTGGGATTATTATTTCTTCATGGATTTGGAAGGGCATATTGATGACTCCAGGATCCAAAAGGCTCTTTCTGAATTAGAAAGTAAGTGCAAGTTTATTAAAGTATTGGGATCGTACCCAATAGGAGAATAAATGAAAAAGTTGATTCGTAAGAATATTCTAAACGTTGTTTCTTACGTTGCAGGAAAACCCATAGAAGAGACAAAAAGAGAATTAGGGCTAAGAGACGTCATTAAATTAGCATCCAATGAAAATTCACTCGGTGTTTCACCTAAAGCTATTGAAGCGATACGAAAGGCTGCGTCTTGTGTAAATCGCTATCCGGATTCTCAGGGCTTTTACCTGAAAAAGAAACTCGCTAAAACCTTAAATCTAGCAAGCTGCAATATTATTTTAGGTAATGGCTCTGATGAGTTAATTGATATAATCATTAAAACCTTTGTTGAGGATGATGAGAATATTGTAACTGCGGATACAACCTTCTTGGAGTATGAAATTATTGCTTCGGTGAATAATCGTAAGGTTACCAAGGTTCCTCTACGTTATTTTAAATATGATCTAGAATCAATAAAAAGAAGTATCGATAAGAAGACGAAACTTATTTTTATCGCTAATCCTAATAATCCTACCGGTACTTATGTTACTAAGTTTGAGTTGGGAGATTTTATAAAGGAGCTGCCGGAGAATGTTATATTGGTTTTAGACGAGGCCTATGATACTTTTATAGACGTAAATGATTATCCTAGTGGAAAAAATTTACTTAAGAAAAATAAGAATATCATTGTGCTTAAAACATTTTCTAAGGCCTTTGGTCTAGCGGGATTAAGATTAGGTTACGCGTTAGCTAATGCGGAATTAATTAGCTACATGGAGCGCGTAAGGCAACCGTTTAATATTAATTCACTTGCCCAAGCAGCTGGCCTGGCAGCCCTTGATGATAAAAAATTCCTACGTAAATCAAGATTAGCTACACTTGAAGGCAAGAGATATCTTTACCAGAATTTAAGGAAGCTAGGCTTAGCTTATGTGCCAAGCGTGGCCAACTTTATACTTATTGATGTAGGAACTGATTGTGTTGAATTCTTTGGGAAAATGCTGAAATTCGGAGTAATTGTGCGTGATATGAAACAATATGGTTTAACAAACTTTATTCGCGTTACAATCGGCACAAAAAAAGAAAATGAGCGTTTTATTAAAGTGTTGATGAAGATTCTCAGGGGGAAGGAGAAGATATGATTATTGTCTTACGTCCGGATGCAACTGGCGAACAGATAGATCATATAATTGAAAAGGTAACTAAGCTTGGGCTAACTGCGCATGTTTCAAAAGGCACCGAAAGGACAATTATCGGGGTTATTGGGCCTGAGGATGTTTTGCAGGTTACTCCCTTAGAAGTATTTCCAGGGGTAGAGCGTGTTATGCCGGTGTTAGCGCCTTACAGGCTTGTCTCCCGTGAATTCAAAAAAGAGAATTCAATAATTGACCTTGGAAAGGGCTTTAAGATTGGGGATAGAAGGCTTGCGATTATGGCTGGCCCCTGTGCTATAGAAAATCTTAAGACTCTGCATGAAATTGCTTCTGAAGTTAAAAAAGCAGGTGCGATGATTTTACGTGGTGGAGCCTTCAAACCGCGTACTTCGCCTTATAGTTTTCAAGGACTGGGAGAAGAAGGACTTAAAATATTAAAACAGGTGGGAGACGAGCTAGGTTTAGTAACCGTAAGTGAAGTAATGGATACCCGTGACGTAGCTTTAGTTGAGCGCTATGTCGATGTTATGCAGATTGGAGCGCGCAATATGCAGAATTTTAATCTGCTTAAAGAAGTCGGCTTAACTAAGAAACCTGTACTTTTAAAAAGAGGGCTTGCCTCAACGATTAAAGAATTACTTATGTCAGCTGAGTATATATTATCAGGCGGAAATTTTAATGTTATTTTGTGCGAACGGGGGATCAGGACGTTTGAAGACTCAACGCGCAATACTTTGGATATCAGTGCTGTTCCGGTAATAAAGCAGCTATCGCACTTACCTGTAATTGTTGACCCATCGCATGCAGCCGGAAAGTGGGGTTTAGTCGCTCCATTGGCAAAGGCAGCGATAGCAATTGGAGCAGATGGTTTAATTATCGAAGTACACAATTGCCCTGAAGATGCAACTTCGGACGGCGCACAATCCTTGTTGCCCTCTAATTTTTCAAATCTTATGCTCGAATTAAAAGGCCTAGCTAAAATCACAGGGAGAGAAATTTAATGCCATTATTTAATAAAGTTGCCGTAATAGGCTCAGGGCTAATTGGTGGATCCATTGCTTTAGCTATAAAGAAAAATAAACTTGCTAAAGAAATCGTAGGAGTCAGTCTACATCAAGAGAGTTTAAAACTCGCTTTGAAGAGAAGGGCGATTGATAAAGGTTCGCTTTCATTAGGGATTATTGCTGGCGCAGACCTGATTATTTTAGCTACTCCAGTAGATGTAATTATCAACTCAAAAAACAAAATTTCTAAGATAATTGATAGAAATTGCATAGTTATTGATGTAGGGAGCACAAAAGAAAAGATAGTAGCATCCCTAGAGAAAATTTTTCCGAATTATGTAGGGACCCATCCTTTGGCTGGATCGGAAAAACGCGGAATTGTTCATGCGCATTCAGGCATGTTTAAAGGTTCTCTTTGTATTCTTACGCCTACAAAAATAACGCCCAAGTCTACTTTAGAAAGAGTTAGGTCATTATGGGTAAGATTAGGCGCAAAGGTTGTTTTACTGAGCCCCCGAGAGCACGATAAAGTCTTAGCTTTTACTAGTCATCTGCCGCATATAGTTGCTTTTGCGCTGATTGGGAGTGTCCCGAATAATTCTTTAAAATTTGCTGCAAGTGGACTTAAGGGAACTACACGCATTGCAGCATCAAATGCTTTACTATGGCTGGATGTCTTTCTTTCCAACAAAAAGAACTTGCTTAAGGCGCTAGCTATTTTTGAGAGTAATCTCTCCCAACTAAAGGAAGCAATTAGGAAGAATGATGAGCAAGCGCTTAAGCGTATTCTAGATAAATCGAGGAACAAAAGAGAGCAATTGAAATGATCATTGCTATAGATGGTCCTGCAGGCGCAGGAAAAAGCACAGTTGCCAAGTTGCTTGCTAAACAACTTGGCTTTCTTTATATTGATACCGGAGCAATGTACAGGGCGTTAACTTTAAAAGCTTTAAACAAGGGAATCTCTGTAAGCGATACTCAAGCTATTATAAAACTAGCAGCAAATAGCACTATTAATCTTATAAATAATCGAGATGGTACGATAAAGGTAACTCTTGATGGGATTGATGTAACCCAAGATATCCGTCAGCTACGCATTACTCAATTTGTATCTGATATCGCCAAGATAAAAGAGGTGCGCCAGATTATGGTAGAATTACAAAGAAAACTCGGGAGCCAAGGAAATACCGTACTTGATGGCCTGGATATAGGTACTGTGGTCTTCCCGAATGCAGATAAGAAATTCTACATTGACGCGGATTTTAAGGAAAGAGTCTTACGCAGACACAAAGAATCTCTAGGGCTAGGCCAGAATACAACCTTTGAAAGCGTATCTAAAGATCTCTCTAACCGTGATACAATCGACTCCAATCGTAGTGTTGCCCCACTTAAGAAAGCGGATGATGCTATTTATGTAGATACAACCAACCTTTCTATAGAAGAGGTAATTGATAAACTCTTGAGATTAGTTAATGGATAAATCGCTGATTCGTAATTTCTCAATTATTGCACATATCGATCATGGAAAATCAACCCTAGCTGACCGCATCCTTGAGATTACCGGAGCAGTAGATAAAAGACATAAAGGGTCTCAACTCTTAGATGACATGGATCTGGAGCAGGAACGAGGAATCACAATTAAGGCTTCAATGGTAAGACTTGATTACCGCGCGCTCGATGGCAAAGATTACGTATTAAATTTAATCGATACCCCGGGTCATGTAGACTTTACCTATGAAGTATCAAAATCCTTGGCTGCCTGTGAAGGGGCGGTCCTAGTAGTTGATGCTGGCCAGGGGATAGAAGCTCAAACAGTGGCTAATTATTATTTAGCGATTGAAAATAATCTAGAGATTATCCCGGTGCTTAATAAAATTGACCTTACCTCAGTAGACATACCTCGGGTAAAAAAGCAAATCACTACAGTCTTAGGTTTTAAAGAGGAGGATATAATTCCGGCTTCAGCAAAAGACGGCACAGGGGTCGTAGATATCTTGGAGAGAATAATAAGAACTATACCGCCGCCATATGGTCTCGATAGTAATCCCCTAAAGGCCCTGGTATTTGACTGTCGTTTTGATGCTTATAAGGGTGTGGTTGTTTTTGTTAAACTTGTTGATGGTTATATTAATCCAAACACCCAGCTTAAGATGATGCACTCCGGTGATATATATAAAATTGAAGAATTAGGAGTCTTTAAAAATCTTAAGTATGAAGAAGTAAATAACTTAACTTGCGGCGAAGTAGGTTATTTTACCGCTAATATCCGTCAGGCCAGAGATATAATTATCGGTGATACTATAACTGATGTTAAGAATCCGTGTGCTCAGGCTTTTGCCGGATACCGCCAGCCTAAGCCTCTGGTTTTTTGCGGCATTTATCCGGTTAACCCGGGAGATTTCCCGGAGTTACGCGATGCAATGGATAAGCTTAAATTATCTGATGCTTCGTTTGTTTTTGAGCCGGAGAATTCACAATCTTTTGGTTCAGGTTTTCGCTGCGGATTTTTAGGCCTATTACATATGGAGATAGTTCAAGAACGCCTGGAGAGAGAATACGGCTTAAATTTAATCTTAACTGTCCCTAATGTTGTCTACCGGGTAATTAATAGTAAGGGTGAAATTATCGAAGTTGATACACCTGCAAAATTACCACAAGGCATGGATATTAAAGAAGCGCTTGAGCCTTTCGTAAGCTTGCTTATGATTATTCCTGTTGATTCAATTGAGCTGGTCTGTGATTTTACCAAGTCAAGAAGAGGTGTATTTGTTTCAAATGAATATCTAAGTGAAGATAGGGTCAAACTCGTTTTTAATATCCCGCTCTCAGAGATCATTGTTGATTTCTATGATAGAATAAAATCATTAACTAAAGGTTACGGTTCGCTAGACTATGAATTTAAGGATTACCTTCCCACTAAGTTGGTGAAGCTTGATATTCTTTTAAATGGTCAGGCCTGCGATGCCTTCTCATCGTTAATGTGCAAAGAAAGAGCGTATTCCAGGGCGCACGCATTAGTCAGTAAGCTTAAGGATTTAATTCCTCGTCAGTTATTCGAAGTTGCTATACAAGCTGCTATAGGGAGCCAGATACTGGCGTCTGAGAAAGTGCGCTCTGTAGGAAAACATGTCACCGCTAAATGTTACGGCGGAGATATCACTCGTAAACGCAAGCTTTGGGATGAGCAGAAAAAAGGCAAAAAACGGCTTAAGCAATTCGGAAAAGTTGAAATTCCACAGGAGGCATTCTTGGAGGTATTAAAAATATGACGACAAAAAAGAAATCAATAATACGCGAATGGATTGAAGCAGCAATTTTTGCCGCTTTCCTAGCATTCTGTGTTATTAGGCCATTTGTGGTTCAGGCATTTAAGATTCCCACCGGTTCTATGCGACCGACTCTTCTAGAGGGGGATTTGATTTTAGTAAACAAATTTATATACGGCGCAAAGGTTCCTTTTACACAGTTAAGGTTACCTGCGATAAATAAGCCGAAAAGAGGGGATGTAGTTGTTTTTATCTATCCCGAAGATAAGAAGAAGGACTTTATTAAGAGATTAGTCGGTTTACCGGGAGATATAATTGAGATTAAAAACGGTAGTATTTTTGTTAACGATAGGCTTGTAACAGAGCCAATCTTTGGCAAGCATTATTATTATAATAGAGGTGATTTTGCAAAAGAAGGGGAGAAGATAGTTGTGCCGGAAAAGAGTTATTTTGTTTTAGGGGATAACTCCGGTTCTTCTAAGGATAGCCGTTACTGGGGATTTGTTCCAGAAAATAACATTTTGGGTCAGGCCTTAGTTATTTATTGGCCTATTAATCGCATTAGAATAATTAAATAAAGCTAAACATGAATATCGCTAATAAGATTTCTACTTTCAGAATTTTAAGCGTCCCTTTCTTTGTGGCTTCGTTAGTTTACTATTCGCCACAGAGAAGTTACTTAAGGATTCTAGCTCTAGCTATTTTTATCCTAGCCGCTATTTCTGATGCTGCTGATGGTTATATGGCTAGAAGATCAAAACAGCAATCAAAGGCCGGGCTTATACTTGATCCGGTCGGCGACAAGCTTTTGCTTATGAGCGCATTTGTCTGTCTTTCTGTAAACTCTAACTTTGATATTAGATTCCCTCTTTGGGTAATTCTTGTGGTAATTAGCCGAGATGTAATTATTATATTGGGGGCTATTGTAGTTTATGTAGTTAAGCAGAAGCTAAATATTATCCCTTCTGGTTGGGGTAAGCTAACTACAGCTTTTCAGATGTTAGCAATTATCTCCGTTTTATTGCAACTACACATTTCACCAGTCCTTTGGTGGCTAGCAGTTATTTATACAGTTATATCAGGGGCAATATACATAAACAAAGGGTTTAAGATATTATATGCTTTGGATAATCCTCGCAATAATCATTAGTTATCTTTTCGGATCTATCCCCACGGCTTATATTTTTGGCCGAATTATCAAAGGGACTGATATACGTAAATTTGGTTCCGGGAATGTCGGCGCAACCAATGCCCTCAGGCTTCTAGGGAAAGGTTGGGGTATAACCGTATTAATTCTAGACATATTCAAAGGATTCCTTCCTGTAGTATTGTTCGGCAATATACTTACAGGCAGAATAGTTATCCCGCTAGATATTTTCTGTTTACTGGTTGGAGTTAGCTGTATCTGCGGACATAACTGGACAATATTCTTGGGATTTAAGGGCGGGAAAGGAGTAGCTACCACTTTAGGCGTATTACTTGGTCTTTCAGTAAAAATAGCGGGCTTAAAATTCATATTAATATTAACGGTTTTAGTATGGCTTGTAACTTTTATTACTAGTAGGATCATCTCTTTAGCTTCAATTCTTGCTGCAATAAGTTTTCCAGTTTTTGCCACATTCTTAAGTAAATCTTTTCCTGTAATTTTTGTGGGCCTGCTTTTGTCAATATTTATTATATTGCGGCATAAAGCAAACCTACAAAGACTCATCCTCGGGAAAGAACCTCGCCTGAATTTTAATAAAACTACCCCTTAGAAAGCGCTTTCTTTTGTAGGCTTCTTAACCTTGAAAGGAGAGAGTCTGGAGTCTATACTTATCTTGATAAGAAAGACTATTTTTTTAGTTCGTTCTTAAATAGTTTATAAAAGTATTTATACCCCCACCAGCCACGTAAGAAAAAGGGGTAGCCGGGTTATCTAGAGCAAAAGTGAACTTAATTTTAATAAGATAGCCCGGCATAGATTAGGAGTAGTAAAATGCGCGACTTATTGTTTAAGAATCTGACTTCGAACGATCACAAAAGAAGGATAATCGCAAGCTCCGAGATTATTGATAAACAGGGCGTGCGCAGTATTATCCGTCGGCATTTTATCTGCTCGATCAGAGAAGTGCAGAGTAAAGAACTAGACAAGCCAGCGCCGTATCTTTATGTGTTAAAGGAACATAACACAAAAGAACAAAAGGAAAGGTTCTTCTGCAAAATAAAGGGGAGCGTCTGCGCAGTGCATAAGGATAGGTTCTATCTAATTATATTTGTACACTCCCTAAGAATAGACCTCATTGCTAATCCGCAACAAGTAGCGTAACCTAACGCCAGCATTACTAACAAGTTGTAACATAAAATCAAACCATATTCTTTTTAAAAATTTAATTGACAAGTGCATTAGCTCATATATAATATAGAGAATTATGAGCAAGAAATTCCTGGTCGTGGCATTCCTTTTAACCCTACCGATTTTATCACTATCCGCAAGGTTTTCTTTCGCTGGTAATATGGGCGTTGAATATTTATGTGAGCTAGGGACTACTTTCTATGATCGCGGTAGATACGACGATGCTTTATCCGAGTTTAATAAGGCACTAACCGTAGATCCTTCCAACCCGACTGCAAAAAAATACGTAGATAAAATATTCAGTGAATCAATGGGCGAAGCTAAGCCAGCAGATGAAGCTAAACCTATAGAGGAAGCTATGTTTATAGATGAAGCCATGCCTAAGGATGAAGCTTTTAGCCAACCCGCACAAAAATCTATCCCTACGAAATTAACCAAAGAAGAAGCAATAGACCAGGAATTAAATAGGCTGGGCCAGAAGGAAGAACCTTTTCCGGATTTCTTTGATCGATTAGAATTGAGCAAGAAGCCGAAAGAAGCAAAGTATAAAATTGGCCCAATAGCGATTACCGGAGATTTGCAATTAGCTTTTGGCGTATTTGAATGAAAAGTTTAAAAGCTGGCGCATGACTTCTACTGCGGTCTATAACAAGAAGATTAATACCTATGACCCGAGGATTTATGATAGCTTATCCGCAAATTTTGATACCACTAATAAAGAAGGATTTAATTTTCATGGTAATGTCACAGTAGATCCCTGGAGCTTTACCGGTAATAGTACAAATATCACGGTTGCTAATAGCGGCACTGGTGATACAGCTGATGTAGAGCTTAGATACTGGTCTAATACAGCGCACATTGTTAACAATACTGTCTATTCTAAGAATACAGCCGCTACCATTAATATACCTGAAATGGAAGTGAATAATTATAAAACTGAAGCGTTGACTGAAAACGGTTATTACATACCCGGCCAGAAGATAGCACAGCAATTCCAGCCAGTTCGAGAACTCTGGTTTGATTATAATAAGGAGTCAGTTAATTTCAGATTCTTCCCGATAGCCTATCAAGATCAAGCACTTACTTCAGATGATCCCTTAGGTATAACTAATCACCGTATATGGTGGGAAGATAGTTACTGGTTGCGTAGATATACTCCCGGAGTTTTTCATTCCTCAACCCCAGGTCACGGTGCAGCTTTCACTAAAGGCAAATGGGATGATACCTATTCTTTTTTAACTAAAGATAGTACAGGAAAGTATCTAACTGCTTTAAGGGGTTTTTCCTTTAATCTGCAGCCTTCAGAAGATACTTATTTTGCCTCTACTTTATCTACTCCTAAGGACCTTTGGCAAGATTACGCTACTGTGGATAATATTGTTTCTGCTACGCGTTTTAAACAGAATATTTTAGATAATTTATCTTTAGGTGCGACTTTTACAGCCCGCTTAGGCTTTACAAGTGATTCCGATATGACGCTTGATGCCCAAAATTACGTAGGGGGCTTAGATTTAGGTTATGAAATATTTGACGGCCTTAAGGCTCAAGGTGAAGTCTTAACCTCACAATCATACTCTAACACCACAAACGAAACTTATAAAAGTAAATCACAAGGTAATGCCTATTATTTCTCTCTAGTTACAAGGTATCCACGCGAAAGCATTATGGATTTAAAATATTCTTATGATGATATAAAGCCTCCTAAGGATGGTTCGTTTTTACTTAAAGCGCGCTTGTATGGAGCGCGCATGGATACGGGATTTGATTCTGCTCTATCCAACTATCACAATACCCGCCAGGATGTTTTCTGGGGAAGGCACATTCATTTTCGTAAACCATTTGAATATTACTACTCAGGACTTGAAGGCCCGACTACTAAATGGGATGAGTTGGATGCAACTAGGATAGGAGATGGTATTGATATTGGCCGCAATGCTTTTGGTTTTAGGATAGAAGCTGGTAAGGCCGATGTATTTAATAATCTTTTCGACATACGATATGTTAATAGTGTTAAAGGAGAGCCTATCGAAACAGTCGTGCGCGATGAGCTTGCCGTAAAGATAACGGACAAATTAACTGCCAAAGGTTTGGGCATTTACCAAAGATTACCAAAGACAACAGTTGGTGTAGACCCGACAATTTTTGATGGCAATACCGGCCAATTCTGGGATAATCCTTCAATTACAGTAGGTGGCCAAGATCCTTCGCTTAAGACAGGTTCCGTAGGTTTAAATTATGAATTTTTTGATTGGCTAAGTATAAATGGTATCTACGAACGTACCAATGATTATACCCTAGCTTACGGAGACTTCCCTAGAAACGTTTATCGGAATGACACTACCATGGATCATTTTTATTATCAAAATGATAACCAGTATGTAGATAATCTTGCATCTCTATACAACCAACAGTATTTTCCGCTCCCGCCATATTCATTTTACAATGTCTTTAAAGCAGGGTGCGAGTTTAGTCCATTTAGAAACATGAATGTCTATTTGGATTATGCGCAGAATGATTTTAAATCTTCAGGACAGGTTTCAGATGGGATGAACCACGTTGGCATGGATATCACTTATATGCCGTTTAAGAAATTTGGTATGGCTTTTAAATACGTCTACTCGCGCTGGAGAGATCCTAATCGCTTGGCACTAGGCTATACGAATATAACAGGACACAACAATTTTTTCGGTGAATTCAGGTACTTCCCCAGTAAAGATGACGAGCTTATCCTACAGTATGGAGAAGGCAATTCCAGTCAGATAGGAAATATGACGCTGGATCCGTACGGTGGAAGCAACCTTACAATTGACACGCAGCATATCGTCCGCGCTTATTACCGCCGCAGATTCTAAAAACAACAATAAAACAGTAGCTAGTAGTTAGTAGATAGGAGAGGCTTAAGTAGTGCCTATTTTAGGTAAATATCTATTTTGTTTATCTGGCGAGATCTTATTTTTTGAGCGTATGGTGCAGGAATAATTTCAGCGGTAATCTCTACTAGGTTTTCTTCATTCTGAAAAATTATTTTTTCAATTTGCGCGGCATTGCTGCCAAAGGTATTTTTTCTTTTAGGGTTATGATAGGTTATCTTAATCTTGCTTAAGAAATTAAAGCCATAGTTACCTTTCTTATCAAATAACCAACCCGCTAATTTCGGGCTAAATTTAAGATTTAAATTGCCATTTCTATCTAAAGAGAATGGCTTGGTTCCTACGTTCATAGTTAGCCAAATTTCTAGGAATTCCGCAGTTGAACCAGAGAGTCTGGCTACAAAACCATTACCATGTAGTTTGGAATTGCTAAAAGCACTGCTTACAATAAAAGAGGTATTTTCTAGAATGCTGCGACCGTATCTTTGTGGATTAAGAAAAGGCACCAGAACCAACTTAAAATCTGTGTAGAATTCTTCATAGAGCCCGGCTTTTAGAAGCTCAAGAAGATACTTATATTCCATATGCAGCCACACGGATTCATTCTCTAGCCATCCGGGTGAGAATATGCGGCACCTGCCAATCTCTTCAGGCATTGTCTCTAACGCCTCGGTCACCTTGTACATCATAAGTTTCTTATCAAAAAGTCGGCTCTTTTTTATCCCCTGGTATAAAAGCTTAGCCGAATCTTGGGTTTCCATTAAGCGCAGGGCATGCACCTGAGGCTCCAGAAACAAGGGGAGCTTTACTTGTTCAAATTTAGTAGGTTTTATAAAATGTTCTCCGGCTTTTTGATAATCAATAACCTTGTTTATAAAATAACCGCAATAGAGATTATCTTTTTCATTACAGGCCTTAAGAATACTGGGATTAATCTTTTTAAGAATTGCATCAATAATTTTTATAATTTCAGAAGAAGCAACTTCTAATTCATCTCCGCTTACCCCAAGGCGTACCTTTAATCGATAATCTTCTTTAGCCGAATGCGTTTTATCCCACCAGGCGTAGTCATTAATAGCGCCATCGAAATATTCAAGGGTAAGTTGGTCTAAGCAACTTAATAAAGCTTGTACCTCTTCAGTAACAAGTACACTGCTCTTGCCAGTTTTTTGTAGCGCATCTTTTATAAAAAGAGCCAGACGTTTTAATTCAAAGGTTTCACAGAGAGAAGAGCCAAAGAGAGCGGGTAAACCATTTAAAGAATCAAACCAATTCGGCTTATCAGACTCCATCTCAATACCAACCCCAAACGCATCAAGTGAAGCAAATTTATTAGCAAGAAGACAGAGCAATTTATTGATAAGAGTTGTTTCGTAAACTTTACCTACTCCATATTCTGTTCGAACAATATGGCTTGATTCATGCCTCTTATGCAATAACTCCTTCTTCTTTGAATCTAAGGTGACTGCGTGCAATTGCCGGGGGATTCCGTTATAGAGTAGGTATTTCTCAGCTCTTGGTTTAACTACTTCGATATTATCAAAAAATGTAAAAGTGTTTTTTTCAAAAACGACTTCATTTAGTTTATCAGGGTATACGCTAAGATAACTATTTAGAAGGTCGAGGTTATAATGCCAGTGATCGGTCCAAAATCCTTCGCCATGCTCGGCTTCATTAAACTTTGTTGAAGCAGAAAGCAAGGTATTTAAAAATTCATCATAAGTGCATTTAAGCTTAACATTACTATCTTCCAAAAAGAGTATAAGGTCCCCTGGACAAAAAGATTTTCTTGTATAAGCAATAATTTTTTCTAAATCCTTTTCCGATAAAACATCTTTAAAACTATCTTTAATTAAAGATGTATCTTTAAGTACGAAACTCATTCCTTTTACTACGAGGGGATTAAAACCATCCAATTGGATAAGATTAAATAGGCTGAGTACATTTTCATCCTTTATCTCAGGATTGAACCATATATCGGACCTGCGATTTTGGTTCAGATCTCGATAGTTACCGTTTCCTTGGGAAAGATAAGTAGGGCTAAGCTGAAATTTGTTATAATCGCGCTCTGGATCACCGTGTTTGCGCGAATAGAGGTAAAAGGTTGTCCCGGAGTCAAAGGTTAAAGGAAAGCCTCCGCGCAAAAGATTATCCAGATATGTTTGCTTAGAGTAAAGATCAAACTCTCTAGAACTGGAATGAGTAGTGGCATTAGCAGTTAATTCTTCTATAACTTGCCTATTTTCGGCTTGTTTTTTCTCAAAATAACCAATAGCTGTAATTCTAGGAATAGCTTTATTCAAGGCCTTAAGGCTACGCATATAACCGCTTAACGAGTAAAGTGTTTTATGTTTTGAACTCTTCAGCTTAAAATTAAGATAACTGAATGCGCAGGGAGTTTTGCTTCTAGCAGTCCCGTTCGCAGGAAAAACAAATTTATTTTTCTTTAGAAAATTACTCGGACATGAAAAATCTGTAACCGGCCCGAATACATACTCGGGGTTTGCGATTGGTTTTGCCAGCTTTACCCTGTCATCATCACGAGTAAATCCCAGGTAAAAATTACCTTCATCGATATGGACTACTTCTGGCCTGTCAGTTGGATCAACTGTAAGACGATAAAAAGGCGCATTATTCTCTAAATTCTCGGTGTTCATCCATGCTTCAATGGTACGAGACATCTCTTTAAGGCAGAAATTGTTTGTACCATACGGAACTATTTGCGGGAAACCGTCGATAAGCTCGATTGTTTTAGTTGATTTTGCGGTATTTTCAATAGTTAGATTTCGTGCCAAGGCACCAAAGTTATCATTAGGTATATTAAAATATTCGACTCTTACTTTTAACCCTAAAGATAAGTTAAGCTCCTCCAAAGATAGGCCCCAAGGAGAAATAAGCATTTTGTTAGAGAGGTTAAATTCCAGATTCGAGAACCCATTATGAAAAGGTTCATAAAATATAGTTCTTTTGTTTGAAGTAACCTTAAGAAAGGTGCGAAAACCGTGAGTTGAAACAAATTCCCAAGCCTTATTTGCCGGAAAAAACTCCAGTATTGCGTGATCTTTGTTCTTAATCCCAAAACTTGAAATTCCTTGAGCACGATTAACATAAAAAGTCCACATAGGGATGCCGTATTTACCGGCTATCCCCGGGAAAAAATTTGAGAATGGTTTGGAGTAGTTATAATTCTCTATAACAAACTCGCCTTGCGCATTTAAATAGTATTTTGGTTTCTTGTTGGTTACATTCATAGTAAAATATTATACCTTATTAAAAGCTTTTGTCCACAAAAATTAGGAACACCCCGCTTCATTATGTTTGACTTTTAGTGCAAAGAATGTTATCATAAACACTTAAAATACGAGGGAGTTATGAGCATAGACAAGCAAATTGTTGAACATGTAGCGCATTTGGCGCGCATTGAATTAGGGGAGCTTGAGTTATCAAGATTATCCAAACAGCTGGAGCATATCCTAGGATTCATTGATAAATTAAGCTCTCTAGATATTGAAAAGACCCACCCAACCAGCCATATTCTACCTATTAATAATGTATTAAGGGAAGATACTCCAAAGGTGTCTATTCCGGTTGAGAAGGCATTATTGAATGCTCCCAGCAAAAAGAATAATTTCTTTGTAGTACCCAAAATAATCGAGTAATCCATGGAATTAAATAACCTAACTGCTCACGAGCTTATCCAGAAGATTAATAATAAAGAAACCACTCCTCAAGACATCGTTGCATCTTTGCATAAGCGCATAAAAGAGAAAGATGCGCAAGTAAAGGCTTATGTCAGATCTGATGAGCTTATTGACCCAACGCATATCGCTGGAATCCCAGTGTCTATTAAAGATAATATTTGTACTGATGGCTACAATACTGAATGCTGCTCTAAGGTACTCGAAGGTTTTAAACCACCGTATAATGCAACGGTAATTGAAAAAATAAAAGCCGCGGGACATTCTTTTCTTGGATTAAAACTTAATATGGATGAGTTCGCCTTTGGCTCATCTACTGAAAACTCACATTTTGGTCCCACGCATAACCCCTGGAATCTAAATTGCGTACCGGGAGGCTCTTCCGGAGGAAGCGCGGCTTCCGTAGCAGCTGACGAAGCAATTTGGGCTCTGGGCTCAGATACAGGCGGCTCAATCAGGCAACCAGCAAGTTTTTGCGGAATAGTCGGGCTTAAGCCTACATATGGCCGGGTTTCGCGCTTTGGTTTAATTGCCTTTGCCTCAAGCCTTGACCAAATCGGCCCATTAACAAAGGATGTCCGTGATGCAGCCTTACTTACAAACATAATCTCAGGACATGACGCAAATGATTCAACCTCGATAAATTGCGCAATTCCTGATTTTACTAAGTCTTTAATTAACGACGTGCATTCACTTAAGATTGGCATTCCGAAAGAATATTTTGTGGAGGGGCTTGACCCAGAAGTTAAAAAAGTTGCAGAAGAGTCTATAGAAAAACTCAAAAATCTAGGCGCCCAATTTAAAGAAGTATCGCTACCGCACACTGAATACGCGGTCCCTGTCTATTATATTATTGCTACTGCCGAAGCCAGTTCAAATTTAGCCAGATTTGACGGTGTACAATACGGATTTAGGGCTGATTCCTCTAATTTAATTGAAATGTATAAAAAGACTCGCGCGCAAGGCTTCGGTGAAGAGGTAAAACGCAGGATTCTTTTAGGAACCTTTGCCTTATCCCATGGTTACTATGATGCCTATTATCTTAAGGCATTAAAGGTACGCACACTGATAAAGCAGGATTTTGATAATGTATTTAAAGATTTTGATTGTATCATTACTCCTACATCTCCGACTGCAGCCTTTGAAATCGGAGAAAAAACAGATGACCCGCTTAAAATGTACCTCTCTGATATCTATACTATTTCAGCTAATTTAGCGGGGATACCGGCAATATCCCTCCCTTGCGGTTTTACCAAAAAAGGCTTACCTGTTGGGTTGCAAGTCTTAGGTAAACACCTTGATGAAGAGATGCTTTTTCGTGTCGCCTATACTTATGAACAAAATACAGAGTGGCATAAAATGAAACCAAAACTATGAGTTACGAAGTTGTTATAGGATTAGAGGTTCATCTACAACTAAAGACCAAAACTAAAGCTTTTTGCGCCTGTTCAACAGAATTTGGAAAAGAGCCTAACACACAGGTCTGCCCTGTTTGCTTAGGTTTTCCGGGGTCTTTACCGGTATTTAATAAAACTGTTCTCGACTACGCTATAAAAGTAGCCCTGGCCTTAAACTGCAAAGTTCAAGAATATACTAAATTTGACCGCAAGAATTATTTTTATCCTGATTTGCCTAAAAATTATCAAATATCTCAGTTTGATTTGCCATTATCCAGCAATGGATTTATTGATATAGTTTCTGAAGGCATAGAAAAACGCATTGGGATTACTCGCGTGCATATAGAAGAAGATGCGGGAAAACTTATTCACCAGGATGATTTAAGTCTTATAGATTTTAACCGCACAGGAATACCTTTATTAGAGATTGTAAGCGAACCGGATATCAGTTCTGCGCAAGAAAGCCACGACTATCTATCGACGTTGAAAAACATACTTGAATACCTTGATGTTTCAGATTGCGATATGGAAAAAGGAACGCTTCGTTGCGATGCCAATATATCACTAAGACCAATAGGGAGTAAGAACTTAGGGGTTAAAACCGAATTAAAGAATATGAACTCCTTTAAGGGAGTTAAGGATGCACTAAATTACGAGATCCAACGTCAAAGCGCCTTATTAGATTTAAATGAAGCCCTAACTCAAGAAACCAGGCTCTGGGACCCTAAGGCTTCAAAAACGTTTACTATGCGTACCAAAGAAGGCGCTAAGGATTACCGCTATTTCCCTGAGCCAGACCTTCCGCCGTTTATTATTAAAGTAGACAAGATCAGCGAAATAAAAGCTAGTATACCTGAGTTGCCGAAAGAAAAGATGCAGCGTTTTATTAGCGATTATGGTATCTCTGAATACGACTCAAAAGTTTTGGTAGCTTCTAAGAGGGATGCTTTTTTTGCGGAAGAGTGCATAAAAGCTTACCCCAACAAAGATAAGAAGGCAATCGTTAACTGGTTTATTGGACCGTTATTATCTGAGGCAAATAATCGCGCAAAGGCTCTGGCAGATTTAGGTATCTCTATAGAAAACTTACTTTCATTAGTTACCTTTGTTGAACGAGAAGAAATCTCGCATTTATCCGCTAAGGCTGTTTTAACCGAGGTTCTTGATAGCGCAAAATCACCAGAAGAAATCATTAGGGAAAAGAATCTGATTCAAGTATCAGATTCAGGTGCAATTAAAAATATTATGGAAGAGGTCATAAAAGAAAATGCTAAATCGGTTTTAGACTACAAAGCTGGAAAATCCAATGCGCTAATGTTTTTGGTTGGTCAAGTTATGCGCAAAAGCGGCGGAAAGACTAATCCTAAGATAGTGCAAGAATTATTAAAAACGAGGCTAGGGGATGCGTAATCGAATTATTATTATTTCGCTAACTTTTGTAGTACTTTTTGCCTCTCTTTCGGCTGCTCTCTCGGGTTCCGAAAGGAAGAAAAGAGATGATTTGTACCGACAGGTTGAGCTCTTCGCAGATACCCTGGCAATTATACAATCTGATTATATGGAAGAAGTAAAACCTAAAGATTTGATTTACGGAGCATTAAAAGGCATGCTCTCTTCGCTAGACGCGCACAGTCAGTTTATGGATCCAGATACCTATAATGAACTAAAGGTTGATACAAAAGGAAACTTTGGTGGGTTAGGTATTGAGATTACCATAAAAGACGGACTACTCACCGTAATCACCCCCATAGAAGGTACGCCGGCATGGAGAGCAGGATTAAAACCAGGGGATCGCATCGTGAAGATTAATAACGAATTAACGCGCGATCTAACCTTGACTGAAGCAGTAAAAAAGATGCGCGGTAAACCAGGAGAAGCGGCTAATCTCACTGTTTTAAGAGAATCCGAGAAAAAAGTCTTAGAGTTTAAAATTGTACGAGCTATTATAAAAATTAAGGATATCAAAGAGGCAAAAATACTGGAAGATGGAATTGGTTATATACGCTTAGTTGAATTCAGAGAGAATACTCCTGCAGATTTTAATGCGGCATTAGAGCGTCTTTCTAAAAAAGGGATGAATTCACTTATTTTAGATTTACGCAATAACCCCGGAGGGCTACTTGAGAGTGCGGTAGATATAACTGGAGAGTTTATCCCCAAAGGAAAACTTGTTGTTTATACTAGGGGAAGAAAAAATGACCAAGATGTCCAATTTGTAGCGCACACTTTGCATCCTATGCTCAACATTCCTTTGGTGATCTTAATTAACGAAGGATCGGCTTCCGGTAGCGAAATAGTCGCTGGCGCACTACAAGATTATAAACGGGCAACCATAGTAGGCGCAACTTCATTCGGAAAAGGCTCTGTGCAAACCGTTATACCATTAAGCGATGGCTCAGCCTTAAGATTAACTACAAGTAAGTATTTTACGCCACTAGGAAAGGTAATCCATAACAAAGGAGTCGTTCCTGACGTTATAATTAGTCCGGAGAAAGAAGCCGATAAGAATCAAGAGATACTTGAAGAGGCAGGACTAAAAGATAAACCTCTAACTGATAAAAAACCACTTGATTATAAAAGCGACCTTCAGATTAGTAGTGCCCTTGAAATCCTAAAGACCGGAAAAATAGATAACAAGGCTGGTTCAAAGTGAAGCGGGCAATAATTTTTACTATACTTTTTATATTCCTGATTATAGTTGTAACAATCTTTCGCGAGAAACCCAAAAAGATAATCAGACCAATAATACCTGCTGTTACTATAAAGGGAGAGATCGCCATAGTTATTGATGACTGGGGGTATAGCCTGAATAACTTAAGCGCTATAGAAAAAATTAAATATCCGCTTAACGTATCTATCCTGCCAAATCTTAAGTATTCTCAAGAAATTGCCTCTAAATTACATTCGGAAGGCTTTGAAATAATGCTGCACTTGCCTATGCAGCCGCTAGAAAAGCTACCTCTTGAAAAAAATACCATTTCCTCTTCTATGTCTAGAGATAAAATTATTAAGGTTATAGCTGATGACTTAACTAATCTTACTTACGCTAGAGGAGTCAATAATCACATGGGCTCAAAAGCTACGGGGGATTTAAGAATTATGGAGGCAGTTTTTAAGGAACTAAAGAAAAGAAATCTTTATTTTTTGGACAGCTTTGTTAATCCTGCTTCTGTTTGCATCGAATTATCACATAAATTTAATTATAAAATATTTAAAAGAGATGTTTTCTTAGATAATGTCGCTAGTCGTGAATATATTTTGGGTCAGATAAATCGTTTAAAATCTAAAGCTAAAAGTAGCGGATTTGCCATAGGCATTGGCCATGATCGCAAATTAACTTTAGAAGTTTTAAAAGAAGCCATGCCGCAACTTGCCAAAGAAGGATATAGATTTGTATACTTATCGGAGATGGCAAAGTGATAGTTTTAGGAATTGAAACATCCTGCGATGAGACTTCCGCAGCAATTGTAAAAGACGGGCAAAAGGTACTCTCTAATGAAGTTGCTTCTAGCTTAGAATTTCATAAGAGATACGGAGGGGTGATCCCGGAAATTGCCTCGCGCATACAACTTGAAACAATTACCAAAATTACTGAAAGCGCTGTAAAGAAGGCGCGCATTAAACTAAAAGATATTGATTTAATCAGCGTAACTAATCGGCCCGGACTACTTGGATCTTTGTTAGTAGGCATATCTTTTGCTAAGTCATTAAGCCTTGCTTTAGACCGTCCGCTATTAGGAATAGACCATGTGTACAGTCATTTTTATGCCAATTTCCTGGACTCAAAAAGGATCGAGCTTCCTTTTATGGCCTTAGTTGTATCAGGGGGACATACCAGTATATTTCATGTTCACGATTTTAATAAAATAGAGCTGCTCGGAGAGACTAAAGACGATGCCTGCGGGGAGGCATTTGATAAGGTAGCAAAAATATTAGGTCTGGGCTACCCGGGTGGCCCTTTAATTGAAAAAATGGCTAAACTTGGGAATCCCAAAAAAATTAAACTTAACTGTTCGGGCTCAAGGGATGACTTTAATTTTAGTTTTAGCGGGATAAAAACCGCAATTTTATACCTTACTCGAGGAAGACGCATTAGCCTTAAAGAGAAACGCGATATCTGTGCATCTTTCCAAGAAACAGTTATAGATGTTTTAGTAAGAAAAACTTTGGCTGCCTGCAGGCTTAAAAAATCAAGCCGCTTACTTCTTGGAGGTGGCGTTGTTGCAAATAATCGCTTAAGAGAAAAATTCATTTTAGCTCAAAAATCGCACAAACTTGATCTTTACTTTCCGCAAAAATCACTTTGCATGGATAATGCGGCTATGGTCGCTGGCTTAGGTTACCAATTATTTAAAAAGGGTTACCATTCGGATTTAAGCTTAACTGTTGAATTAAACTAAATAGGAGGTTAGTGATGCTAGGAGACAACCAGATTATTATGCGCCTGGTTTTAACTGTAGTCTTAAGCGGCCTTATCGGCTTTGAGCGTCAACTCCACAAAAGAACTGCAGGTCTACGTACTCACATTCTAGTTGCTCTGGGTTCCTGCCTTATAATGTTGACATCTATCTATGTTTTTGATATATATAGAGGCATAGCTAATGTAGACCCGGCGCGGATTGCGGCAGGCGTAATTACCGGAATCGGTTTTCTAGGAGCCGGAACCATTATCCGTGAAAGAGAAGGTATAAAGGGCTTGACTACTGCGGCTAGCCTTTGGGTTGTAGCCGGAATTGGCCTTGCCTGTGGATGCGGTTTCAAAAGAGCGGCTATTTATACAACAATTTTAGCAGTAGTTGTACTCTTCTTCTTAAGATACGCAGAGATTATACTTTTTCCGGATGAAAAGGAAAAACAGCATAAAAAATAAGGAGGTTAAATATGGCTTTCAAGAAAAAAATTGAAGAGAAGATTTTAGATGTTGATGCCTCCATGCAAGGGACACTGAGCTTTAAGGATGCGGTTAATCTACGTATTAATGGTAAATTTGAAGGAAATTTAGAGGTAAAAGGCAATTTAACTATCGGCTCTTCGGCAGTAGTAAACGCTGAAATTATCGGCGATAACATCATCGTCGGAGGCAGAGTGCGAGGAAAGATTATCGCCAAAGAAAGATTAACCTTGTTACCTACTGCTATAGTAAATGGGGATATTCTTCCAGCTAAATTAAATATTGCCGAAGGGGCGATACTCGAAGGCAGATGCTGCATGCTACATGACTATTTGAATTCCGAAGAATTGGCTAAATATTTAGAGGTTGACCTTAACTCAATCATGGAATGGGCAAACTCCGGTAAGGTTCCAGCGCAAAAGGAAGGAAACGACTGGAAATTTGAAAGAAGGGCGATTGATTCCTGGTTAGGTTCAGGTAAAATTGGAAAATAGGTCAGGATATTCTTATGAATGAAGAAAAACTTTTAACAGTCAGAGAAGTAGCTGTCTTGCTGAATATCTCCGAAAAGGAAGTTATGAACCTAGCTGAAATTGGGACAATACCTGCATACAAGGTTGGAGGTGTATACCTGAGGTTTAAAAAAGAGCAGGTACACGACTACCATAAAACAAAACGACCCCAAACCCATAAAACCGCCAAAGCCAAACATAATTCATTGCAAGATACGATAAGTGATTTCCTTTATTTCAATGACTTTTATATTCTGGCTATCGCACTGATTGTTCTTTTGCTTACGCTTATCTTCCGAGGTTAAATTATTATAACTATGTCTTCCAGGCGAGGTTTTTCCGATTTAGGTTTTGCTAAAGTTGATTTAGATAGACAAAAACGCCGAGGTTTTGCCGAAGTAATTTATTCTTCAGGTAAAACAAAAGAGCATATCAGGAAGATTGCCATTCAACTACTGAAGAAAAAACAGGACTTACTGCTTACTAAATTAGAAAAAGAAATATTTACCTATTTAAAAAGATACATTCCGGGTTTAAAATATAATTGTCTCGGTAAAATAGGCTATTTAGCTAGAAAAAATAAAGCAACTAAAAAAGGCCTAGTCTTAGTAATCTCTGCGGGGACTTCCGATCTTCCTATAGCAGAAGAAGCATGCGTAACATTAGAGGTTATGGGAAACCGACTTGAAAGACTCTTTGACGTAGGTGTTGCAGGGGTGCACCGCGTAATCGCCCATAATCAACTCTTAAGAAAGGCGAACGTAATTATTGTTGTCGCTGGGATGGAGGGTGCGCTAGCTAGCCTGGTCAGCGGATTAGTAAGTGTACCGGTTGTTGCCGTACCTACTAGTTGCGGTTATGGCTCAAGTTTTAAAGGACTGGCTGCTTTATTAACTATGCTGAATAGCTGCTCACCGGGAATAGCCACAATGAATATTGATAATGGTTTTGGCGCCGGATATTTTGCAAGCCTCGTAAACAAATGAACTCCTTAAAGAGCGCAGTTGAATTCCATGGACACCTTGGTCCTTACTTAGCTTTAGGTTTACGCGCAGGTGTATTAGGATTAAGAAGAATAGGATGTAAAAAATACTTTGGCTTAAGCGTTAAAGTTTACGGCGCTACCCAGAAACCCAGATCCTGCCTTGTGGACGGTTTACAGCTTTCAACCGGGGCAACCTATGGTAAAGGCAATATACATAAACATAAGGCTAAGCGGATTAAAATTGTAATGCTTAATCTGCATAATAATAAAAGTATTCAAATCTCTCTTAAGAAAACGCTGGTACACGCCTTAGAGAAACTAAAAGGACATGCTGACTCGGAGAAATTTGCAAAAAGATTATTTAAAATTAACAACCGTGAAATATTTGAACTAAAATAAGGAGCAACTACCATGGCTTTATCAGGATTGGATATTTACAAGCTTTTACCGAAAACAAATTGTAAAGAATGCGGCTTTGCAACTTGCCTGGCTTTTGCTATGCAACTCGCTAAAAAAGCGGTAGCTATTGAAAAATGCCCGTACTTAAGCCTGGAGGCTAAAGCAAACTTAGAGGCATCAAGCTTGCCGCCGATAAAATTAATTACTATCGGAGCTGGCGAACAGAAGCTAGAAATCGGTAATGAAAGCGTATTATTCAGGCACGAAGAGAAATTTCACCGGCCGTGCGGCATAGGCTTTATAATCGAGGATAGTCTTACTGATAGCCAGATTATAGATAAGTTAGATAAGATAAACAGCCTTACATTTGAACGCGTAGGCCAGAAACTAGAGATTAACCTTGTAGCAATCAGGCAAATTAATGATGGTAAAAGGTTTTCTGATGCAGTTAAAATAATTTCTAGTAAAACTTCCTTGGGCCTTGTGCTTATGGCGGGTGATCTTTCCGGATTAAAGTTAGCGCTTGAGTTAACTAAGGGTAAAAACCCACTGATTTATCATGCAACTCGAGAAAATTTAAGCCAGGTTGCACAATTGGCTAAAGAGTATAAGAGTCCGCTTGTAGTTTATGGCCAAGACCTAGAAAAGGTTGCCGAGTTGACCATTGAATTGACAAGCCAGGGAGTAACCGATTTAATAATTGAAACGGCTAATAAACCAATTGCTGATAAAATATGGGATTTAACGCAAATCAGGAGATTAGCGCTCAAAAAATCTAACCGCGCCTTAGGATATCCTGCGTTAGTTATAGTTGAACAGGATGACCCATTTGAGGAGATCCAAGAAGCAGCTACCTATATTTCTAAATACGCCGGTATTGTTCTGATCAAGGGCTTTGAAAGCTGGCAGGTTTTGTCGCTTTTAACTCTACGCCAGAATATTTACACCGACCCTCAAAAACCTCTCCAGATCGAACCAAAACTTTATCCCATCGGCTCTGTTAACAATAAATCTCCGGTATTAATAACCACGAATTTCTCACTTTCATATTTTACGGTCTTGGGGGAAGTAGAGGCAAGTAAGATACCTGCTTATATCATGAGTGTTGATACCGAAGGGATGTCTGTTTTAACTGCCTGGGCTGCAGAAAAATTTACACCGCATAAAATCGCTGAGTCAATTAATAAATTTGCACTAGCTGAAGTCGTGACGCACAAAAAACTGGTTATCCCAGGTTATGTCGCGATGATGAGCGGTGAACTTCAGGATGAGTCAGGCTTTGAAATAATCGTCGGACCCAAAGAGGCTGCGGGAATTCCGTCTTTTTTAAAGAATTTGTAAACTAACTATGCAAAAGTACAAAGTCACATTTTTACCTGACAATAAAACAGTTGAGGTAGCCAAAGACACAACCATTCTTTCGGCAGGAATTTCTTGCGGTATATTTATAAATTCCGCTTGCGGCGGAGATGGGGTGTGTGGTAGATGTAAAATAATTCTCAAAGAAGGGAACGTAGCTACCCAGATTAGCCCAGCCCTAGATTTAGAAGAAAAGAAAAAGAATATCTATCTTGCCTGCCTTACTACCGTGCATAGCGACTTGCAGGTTGAGATACCCCAAGAATCAAGGATGGATTTAAATGCCTCGTTAAACGACATTTTTGTTAAATCTGAAGAAGTTGAATCAAAAGAAGCTATTCTAAGTGATTCAATCTTTAAGCATTCACCGCTAGCTACAAAGATGTATCTGGAGTTACCAAAGCCTACTCTAAACGATACTTCTAGTGACCTAGACCGCTTGCTACAGCGCATACGTAAAGTTCAGGCTTTACCGATTATGCAGACCGGGTTAACTAATATAAGGCAGCTGGGTGAATTGTTACGCGATTCAGACTGGAAGGTTACTGTTACCCTGGGGAAAAGAAATGATACGGTAGAGATTGTTTTGATTGAACCCGGTGACACCAGTAATAAAAATTTCGGTTTATCTTTTGATATCGGAACAACCACTCTGTCGGGTCAGTTGATTGATTTAAACACTAAAAAGATTTTGGGGACTAAGGCTACTTATAATAAGCAGGCAAGCTTTGGTTCAGATGTAATCACGCGCATAATTTATGCTCGGCAAGAAGAGGGCCTGGAAAGGCTTCACGCAGCTGTTACCGAATCAATGAATCAGATGATTAAAGAGCTTTGCTCTGAACACAACGTCGATTTAAATGATGTTTCTTACGTAGTTTGCACGGGAAATACCACTATGATTCATCTGCTTCTAAGAGTTGATCCTACTTATATCAGGCGTGAACCATATGTGCCAACAGCAAATTTTCTTCCCGTGGTAAGAGCAGCTGAGGCTGAAATTAAAATCAATCCGCGCGGGCTTTTATCTTGTGTGCCCGGGGTATCAAGCTATGTTGGTGGAGATACTACATCAGGAGTTTTATCTAGCGGGCTATACCAAGAAGAGGCTTTGAGCATTTTAATTGATATCGGCACAAATGGAGAGATCGCCTTAGGCAATAAAGACTTTCTGGTTGCTTGCGCTGCATCTGCGGGACCGGCGTTTGAGGGAAGCGGAGTAGGTTGCGGAATGCGCGCATCAAGCGGAGCAATACAAAAGGTAAAAGTAGGTCCACAAGATTTTGAAGTTACTTTATTTACTATCGCAGATACTAAACCGCGCGGGATATGCGGTTCAGGTTACATTTCTTTAATCTCACAGATGCTTAATGCAGGAGTAATTGATAAAAATGGGAAGATTAAGCTCGAGAATCATAAACGGGTACGCAATGGCCCATCGGGTAAAGAATTTATAGTTGTTTTTAAGGAAGGGGCCGATGCCTCAACTGACATAGTAATAAGTGAAGCGGATATAGAAAATTTAAAACGCGCAAAAGCGGCAATATATTCGGCTACCTCGATTTTAGTTAAACACATGAATTTCCAACTAACGGATGTAAAGAAGATCTTTATTGCGGGAGGATTCGGCACCTCATTAGATATAGAGAGCGCTATAAAAATAGGCCTTTTACCGGACTTAGAAAGAAAAAGGTTTATTTTTATCGGCAATAGTGCCCTGGCAGGGGCAAGGCAGATGTTGCTATCTTCTGACGCTACCATCCAGGCCGCGGAGATTGCACGTAAGATTACTTATTTTGAACTCTCTGTTGATGCAGGATATATGGACGAATATATGGCGGCACTATTTTTCCCGCATACTGACTTGAAAAGATTTCCTTCATTAAAAGGTTAATATGGGAATTGTTATAGCTATGGCGGGTAAAGGTGGTACAGGAAAAACGACAATTGCCGGTCTTATTATACGCATAATCAAAGAAAAAAAAATAGGCTCGATTATTGCAATAGACGCTGATCCAAATAGTAATCTTGGCGAAATACTTGGAATTGAGGTTAAGGAAAACATCGGTACTATTTTAGACGATATAAGCGCTCACCCTGAAAGCGTACCAGGGAATATGGGCAAAGATGCCTATATTGAATACCGCGTACAAACTGCCATTATCGAAGGAGATGGTTTCGATATTCTAACTATGGGCAGGCCAGAAGGGCCAGGATGCTACTGTTATGTGAATAATGCCTTGCGTAATGCTATGAGTAAATTGATTAAGAATTACGATTTTGTAATAATTGATAACGAGGCAGGGCTTGAGCACCTCTCCCGTAGGACAACCCGAGAAGCAGATAGTCTAGTAGTAGTTTCTGATGCTTCTGTTGTAGGGCTTAGGGCGGCTCAAAGGATTACAGAGCTAACCTCTGAATTGAAAATAAAGATCAAGAATAAGTTTTTAATTGTGAACCGTTTCGAAGGCGCCCTAGATAAAGATAGAATTGCAGAATTAAAGCTTACTTACCTGGGCACTTTAGGATTAGATAACGAAATCGAAAAAGCAAGCATAGAGGATGGTTCGCTCATGGGTTTGAATGAAAAGAATACTAGTATAAATAATTTACGTAAGTTAGGAGAGAAAATATGGCACTGCAATTAATGACTGAGAGATGGTCAGGGAAGATATCTGTTGTATCAATAGGCGCAACTAAAGAAGAGCTCGGGACAAGAACTCATACAATAAGAATCGGAGGAGAAGAGTCGCTACCTTGCCTATTTCAAGAGGCACCTATTCCCAATAAACCTGCTATTGCTTTTGAGATTTGGGATATTGCTCCAAGCGATTGGCTTGATGAATTAAATAAAGTTTACGGCAATGTCCTAAATGATCCTCTAAAATGGGCAGAAAAATGCGTAAAAGAGTTTAAGGCTCAAAGCCTGTGTATCAAAATGCAGGGGGCACATCCGGATTTTGGCAATAGATCAGAAAAAGAAGAAGCTGCGCTTGTTAAAGAGTTACTAAAACGAGTGAGCGTACCTTTAATTATCCTGGGTTGCGGTGACGATACTAAAGATAATCTCTTACTTCCTGCTTGCTCTGAAGCTGCAAAAGGAGAACGCTGTCTAATTGGCAGCGCTGTCGGAGACAATTATAAGACGATTACTGCCAGCGCACTTGCTGATGGTCATAGCCTTATCGCAGAATCTCCTATTGACATAAACATCGCTAAACAACTAAATATTTTAATTTCGGACATGGGGCTACCTTTAGAGCGCATTGTTATAAATCCTACTATCGGAGCTTTAGGTTACGGGTTAGAATATGCTTATTCGATTATGGAACGCGCAAGGCTTGCTGCTCTTTCCGGAGATAAAACCGTAGCTAGCCCGTTTGTCTGCTTTGTCGGGCAAGAAACCTGGAGAGTAAAAGAAGCAAAAACCGATCATCCAGAGCAAGGAATTATCTGGGAGACGCTTACCTCTACTGCTTTAATTCAAGCTGGTGCAGATTTACTGGTAATGCGTCATCCTAAAGCAGTAGAGAAAATTGACAAATATATAGAAGAACTATTTAATCATAAATAGTACCTATACCTTCGGAGTTTAACATGTTTATAATCGGCGAATTAATTAACGGGATGTACTCTTATATAGGAAAAGCTATTGCGGAGAAAAATAAAGGCGTTATACAGAAATATGCGCTTGATCAACTTAAGGCCGGGGCTGATGCTCTAGATGTAAATTGTGGTCCGGCTTCGAAACAACCCATTTTAGATATACAATGGTTGATTGAAACAATCCAAGAGGTAACAGATAAAACTATATGTATAGACTCAAGTAAGCCTGATGTGATAGAATCCGGACTTAAAGTAACTAAAAATAAAGCTATAATTAACTCGACTACTGCTGACGTGGCAAAATTAGACAAACTTATTCCTTTGGCTAAGAAATACCACGCCAAATTAATAGGTTTAACAATAAGCGCAAAAGGAATTCCACAGAATAAGGATCAACGCCTTGAATTAGCTGCCCAGATTGTAGCTACCTGTTCGGAGGCGGGCTTTCTACTCGACGACCTTTATCTTGACCCGATAGTTATGCCGGTTAATGTAGCTCAATCTCAGCAAAATGAAATACTGGAATCAATAAGGGAATTTAAGATACTATCCGAACCTAGCCCAAAAACAATTGTTGGCTTAAGCAATGTTTCGCAAGGTACATTTGTGCGGCCATTAATTAACCGCACATTCTTGGTAATGGCTCAAAGCTTTGGCTTGGATGCTGCTATTCTTGATCCGCTAGATAGCGAACTTATGGATGCTGGAATTACCGCAGACTTAATCCTGAACAAACATATATTCTGCGATAAATACTTGGAGGCCTACAGGAAGAAATAAATGAAAGGGAAGAAGACAGTATTTGATTTACTGAATCCGCGTGGCTTAGGAGAAAGCTTTGAGATTGCCACGAAAGGAATCTCGTACTTATTTCTGCACCATCGCAATATGCGCTTTATTTTTCTTATTGGTATTGCTGCTATTTTACTAGGCTTCTATTTTAAATTACATGGAATTGAGCTTATTGCGCTTTCTATTACCATAACCCTAGTATTTGTTGCCGAGATTTTAAATACAGCTATAGAGCTCATGCTTGATGCAGTAACTAAAGAGTACAATTATAAAATTAAATTAATTAAGGATATCGCCGCAGGAGTTGTGGTTATTACCTGCGTAAATGCGCTTCTTATCGGTTACGTTTTGTTTATTCATAGGTTTCTTAAATAACTTTAGCTGATCTAAATAAAGTGTCACTTGCAAGACAAGGTTCTTTCTGATAGTATAAAAAAATTATATGGCGGCGTAGCTCAGCCTGATAGAGCAATCGGCTCATACCCGACAGGTCACTGGTTTAAATCCAGTCGCCGCCACCAGATACTAGCGACGCAGTCTTACGACGCAGAGAAAGGAAAACAATGAGTAAGTCACTTAAAGGGTCAAAAACAGAGAAAAATCTACTTACTGCTTATGCAGGAGAATCTCAGGCGCGAAACAGGTATACTTATTTTGCTAGCGTTGCTAAAAAAGAGGGTTTTGAGCAGATAGCTAATATTTTTACTGAAACTGCTGAAAACGAAAAGGAACATGCAAAGCTATTTTTTAAACACTTAGAAGGCGGAGATACTGAGATTACAGCTACATTTCCTGCAGGCATGATAAAAGATACCAAAAGCAACTTAGAGGCAGCTGCTGCCGGAGAAAACATGGAGTGGACAGCCATATACCAAGATTTTTCCAAAACTGCCAAAGATGAAGGGTTAGCTGAGGTTGCACGCACTTTTGAGCAGATTGCAAAAGTCGAGCGTTTTCATGAAGCAAGATACAGAAAACTGATTAATAATCTAGCCGATGCTGAAGTTTTTAAAAAGAAGGCTACTGTTAAATGGCACTGCATCAACTGCGGTTACGTTACAGAAAGTCCAGATGCCCCTAACGCATGTCCTGCATGTAAGCATCCGCAAGCTTATTTTGAGGTCTTAGCAGAGAATTTCTAAGGATTAGATAGAGTTTATTGTTTTCGGGTAGATACCTCTAAATTTCTTAGAGATAGTATAAAAAAGAACCTGGGAAGTCAAGATATAGATAATTGCTTCGATAATTACTGTTGCCAGGGCAGCCCCAAGATATGAAAAATAATGCGTAAGTATAAAAATTAAGGGGAGCCCAAGACTTGCCGCAAAGATATGAATCCTGGAATAAGCTTTCTGCATTTCGCAAATCAATAAAAACTGCACTTTAAAAGCATTCGCGCTAATAAAAAATACCGAGAATAGTAGCAAGCGTAACGCAATGACCACCTCAGGATATCCCGGCCCGCAGATTATACGCACAATCAAGTGAGAGAAGAAGATAGCTACTGGTATAGCCAGGAAAAAAGCTGAGGTTGTTGCATCCTGAATCATATACATTAATCCTACAGCCCGTTTCTTATTTTTTATGAATATCTTGTTTAATCTAGGATATATTGCCTGCGAGATAGATGCCAGAGGAAAAGTCTGTATTATACCTGCGATTCGCTCGGCAATAGAATAAAAACCGGTAACGGTATTATTAGTAAGTAAACCTACAGCAAAAATACGGCTAGTGGTATAAGTATTTACAGCAATAACAGAGAGAAAAACGCTCCAACCAGCTCTTATCTGATGCAAAATATCAGCATAAGTTTGGATGGCGAACTTTAAATGAAACTTCTTAAAAGCAGTGCGTAGCCCAGCAAGGCCTGTTCCAAGAAAGAAAAGTGAATTAAAGGCAGGGATTAACAAATAATCCTTAGGGGCCCTGATAAAAATAAAGATACAAAGCGCATAAAGAATCCCTCCGGCTAAGTTTATTAAAGTAATATACTTCATCTTTTCTGTCCCTTGAAAAAACCAAACAGGAAAAAGAGCATTCCCTAAAACCGCACCAAAGCTTAATAGATAAAGTAACCAGTCGTCTCTAAATTTAGGGACAAAATAGACGATTGTAAACGCAACTGCCAGGCTTAATGCCACAAGCAGCAGCTTTACTGTCATAACCGCCGAGAAAATCGAGTTGACTTTAATCTTATGGTCACGATGAATGGAGATTTCCCTGGTTGCAGAAAGACTAAAACCGTAATCAGTAAATATTATGAAGTACTGGATAAAGGCCTGGGCAAATGCAATAAGCCCAAATTTCTCTGGGCCTATTGTTCTTACCAAATAAGGTAATATCAGAACCGGTAAGACATAACTAATCCCCTGCAACGTAGAAAGGGAGAAGAAATTCTTTACAACTGTCTTATCTGAGTCTGAGATTATAATTTTTGGGATCATTTGATTATTAATTTACTCTTTAAGTTTGAATTTGTCAATCTTTAACCTTGAAAAAATACCTAGGTATGCTAAAATCTAGTTCGATAAAATGATCGCTAATATTGTAAAAAATACAATTAAACGCAACCTCCTCATCAAGCAAGGAGATAAAATTCTCGTCGGAGTTTCGGGGGGGGCGGATTCGGTATGTTTACTCTATTTACTTAAATCTCTAAGCAAAGAGTTTAATTTGAAGTTAGCCATCGCCCACCTTGATCATATGTTACGTAAAGACTCCGCGCTAGATGCAGAATTCGTCAGAAAACTGGGCCTTAAATTGAGCATTCCTGTAACAATTGGAAAAATCGACATCAAGAACTTAGGTGCAAAAGGGTCGACTGAAGAAATTGCCAGAGATGCCAGGTTAAAGTTTTTGTTCGAAACAGCAAAAAAAATTAAAGCGGACAAAATTGCCCTTGCTCACAATTTAGATGATCAGGCAGAGACATTACTTATGCGCTTGATTAGAGGAAGCGGGCTCTTTGGATTATCAGGAATTCTTCCAATGAAAATAATCCAAGGCAATAAAATTATCCGGCCATTAATCGAAGTACCTAGAACAGAGATAGATAAATACTTAAAAATCAGAAAAATTAAATCGCGTCTTGATAAGACAAATCTTGAAGATATTTATTTAAGGAATAGGCTTCGCAATAAGTTGCTGCCTATGTTAAAAAAAGAATATAACCCGCAGATCACACAAGCCTTAAGCAATTTGGCTCAAAGTTCAAGCCTTGATTATGATTTCTTAAGCCGCTATTCCGCTAAATTAATTAAAGAAAAATTCGGCAGTATAAATTTAGTTAAATTTCGAAGGCTTCACCCCGCAATTCAAAGAATGATTTTACGCTTAAAAGTCGCTAAATTACAAGGCTCAACCAGAAGAATTACCTACCAGCATATCAAGGAGATCGAAGACTTAATCATTGCCCGCCCTACTAATTCTATTGTAGACCTGCCTAAGGGGATATCTGTACTTAAGAAAGCAAAAACCATTACTTTCTATCGCAGGTAACTCTATAAATTACTTGATTTTACGAACATTTAAAGTTATAATTATTATTCTATTAATAACATCAATGAAAGGTTAAAAATGGCTAAGAAAAACAATATTTTAAAACGCTCTCCTTTTGGCTGGATACTGGCAATAATTTTATTTTTCGTAATTATAAACTCATTGAGTATACCCTTAAACGGCGTACCTAAAGAACTTGTCTATGGTAATTTTTACGATATCCTAAAAAATAAGCCTGATACTATAAAATCTGCGGTTTTAATTAACGGTGAGAATAAAATTGAAGGCGAGTTAAAAGATAACTCAAGATTTTTTGTGAATATCCCCGAAAGTGACCCCGGATTACTTGATCTTATGCGTGCAAACCTTAAAGCTTTCGACGTTAAGGCCCCGCGCACATTCTGGACTTCGCTTCTTTTTAATCTTGGCCCGATACTTCTTCTGATATTTTTCTGGTGGATGATGGCTTCACGCGGAGAACAGCTAGGCAACAAGATTATGTCTTTCGGAAAAGTTGCACCAAAGATCCATGGAGATAAGGAGAAGGTAACTTATGACGACGTAGCCGGGGTGGATGAGGCAAAAGAAGAGTTAAAAGAAGTTATTGATTTTCTAAAAGATCCTAAGAAATTTCAAAAGCTTGGTGGCAAGATTCCTAAGGGGGTGTTATTAGTAGGCCCTCCCGGATGCGGAAAGACTTTAATCGCTAAGGCTGTAGCTGGAGAAGCGGGAGTGCCTTTCTTTTCTATAAGCGGCTCTGACTTTGTAGAGATGTTTGTGGGAGTTGGCGCTAGCCGCGTACGCAATCTTTTTGAACAAGGAAGGAAGGCGGCTAAAGTTTCAGGAAAAGGTGCAATAATTTTCATTGACGAGATTGATGCGGTAGGCCGCCTGCGTTTTGCTGGAATCGGTGGAGGCAATGATGAAAGAGAGCAAACCTTAAATGCCCTGCTGGTTGAAATGGACGGCTTTGATACCACTGTTGGATTGATCCTTATTGCTGCAACCAATCGACCAGATACCCTGGATCCCGCTTTAATGCGCCCTGGAAGATTCGATCGTAATATTATCGTAAATTTACCCGACATTAAAGGACGAGAAGAAATATTAAAGGTACACACGCGTAAATTAAAACTTTCGCCTTCCGTAGATTTAAAATCAATAGCTTCTCAAACCCCGGGATTCTCTGGTGCAGATCTGGCAAACTTATGCAACGAAGCAGCGCTCCTTGCTGCAAGAAGCAACAAGGAAGCGATTGAAGAAATTGACCTTGATAAATCAGTAGAAAGAGTGCTCATGGGTCCTGAAAAAAAGAGCCGTATTATCTCCAAGAAGGAAAAGGAGATTACCTCTTTTCATGAATCAGGCCATGCGCTTTTGTCATTACTGCTGCCCGAAGTTAATCCATTAAAAAAAGTATCTATCATCCCTAGAGGATTGGCAGGTGGATATACTTTTACTCCGCCCCTAGAAGACAGGCATTACTGGACAAAAAAGGAGCTAGTTGCTGAGATTGCCATGATGCTAGGAGGCCGCGCTTCCGAAGAATTAACTTTAGGCGAAGTAACAACCGGGGCCCAAAACGACCTTGAGATGGCGACAGGCATGGCTAGGCGCATGGTTACTCAATTTGGAATGTCTGATAAATTAGGACATATAACCTTGGGCCGCAGAGAAGGCCTTGTATTTCTAGGTAGAGATATTACAGAAGAAAAAAACTACAGCGAAGAGACTGCCCGCATGATTGATGAAGAGGTGAGGGAGATTATTGAAACATCATACGCTAAGGCCAGGAACCTTCTTGAACAGAATATAGATAAATTGAAAGCTTTATCCGCCGCGCTATCCGAAAAAGAAGTTTTAGGTGGCGAAGAGGTGAAGCGAATATTAGGAATAGAAAAAAGCGATTTAGCCTAGAAGAATATGCTGCAAATCTTAGACGCAAGTAAAGAAAAAAATATTCTGCAAGTTATGAAGAGCATCAATGTGGATACTTATGGCATAAAGATTATGCTGCCTAAGGCACAGGCTTATCTTTTAAAGATTAAATCCCTGAGCAATATCTGCGCTAATATATTAAAACAAGAGATGCTTTCCTTAGGAGGAGACGTAGCGGTTAGCCGCGGCGCCTTAACCGGGAAAAGCAAGGTAACAGATTGTCTTATAATGGGAAACCTTGCCCAGTTTAACCGCTTAAGTTATAAGCTGCATAGACAGCCATTTGGATTAAGTAAAGTGGCTATTGATCTAACTTCAGCTTTGGAGAATTTTAGAAAAGATTCTTTTAAATTAGCTTTAGGAAAATATAAACTTAACCTGGGAACGAGCACTTATATTATGGGAATTCTTAACGCGACCACAGATTCTTTTAGCGGCGATGGACTTTATAGCGCCCATTCTTTTCCAAAGAACGCTGTTAAATATGCGCAAGGATTAGTCAGAGACGGCGCGGATATTATTGATATCGGAGGCGAATCTAGCCGTCCGGGGGCAAAGAGTATCTCTTTAAAAGAAGAGCTATCCAGGACTATACCGGTAATAAAATCCCTATCCAAGAATACACGGATTCCGATTTCAATTGATACAACCAAGCATGAAGTAGCCAAACAGGCCCTGGATAACGGCGCAAGTTTAGTCAATGATATAAGCGGATTGAGAAATATAAAGATGGCAAAAATTATCGCTAAATATAACGCAGGCGTAGTAATTATGCATATGCAAGGAATTCCACGCTTTATGCAGAAGAAACCAAGCTATTCCTGCTTAATCGGCGAAATAATCTTATATCTAAATGACGCAATTAAAAAGGGGTTAGATAACGGTATTAAGAGAGAGAATATTATCGTTGACCCAGGAATCGGTTTCGGTAAAACCTTAGAACATAATTTAGAGATATTGAATAAACTTTCTGAATTTAAAACGTTGGGACAACCCATTTTAGTGGGAACCTCCCGAAAATCATTTATTGGTAAAATATTGGGTACCCAAGTACGGGATCAGATTTGTGGAACAATAGCTTCGTGTATAGTAGCTTGCGAAAACGGGGCTAATATTCTCAGGGTTCATGATGTCGCGCAAGTCAAAGAGGCTTTATTAGTCAGGGACGAGATCAAAAGATGGAATTAACTGCTATCTTAACCCACTGGAAAGCAATACTTGAGATTTTAATTTTGTGGGCATTTATTTATCAAGTAATAGTTTTTTTCGAAGGTTCGCGCGCTATACAAGTTGTGCGCGGAATAGCGATGCTTCTAATAGCCTTTTTCCTATTTCAAAAACTGGGACTTGAAAGATTAGACTGGTTGTTCAGGAGCTTTTTTGCTACCTCTGTTATTGCTATTCTGATTATTTTCCATCCTGAGATAAGGCAGGCTTTGGCGCGCTTAGGCCAGAAACATATTTTTATTACGACTATGCGCGAAGAAGACCTAGATCTTATACTTAAAGAGATAAGCAAGGCGACAGAGATCCTAGCTAACGATAAAATCGGAGCATTGATTGCCGTTGAAAAAGCTGATCCTCTCTCTAGGTACGTTGAGAGCGGAATTAGGACTGACGCAAAGATAACCTCAGAACTTATTCAAGCGATATTCACACCCAACAATCCATTACATGACGGTGGAATAATTATTCAGCAGGGCAGAATAATAAGCGCAGGGAGTCTTTTTCCTCTGGCCCAAAGACATGATATCAACCGCATATTTGGAACACGCCATAGGGCAGCTCTAGGTTTAAGCGAAGAGACAGATGCAATTATTATTATAGTCTCTGAAGAAAGAGGCGATATCTCTTTGGTTCACCAGGGAAAACTTTATAAAGATTTGACGCATGAAGATATATTTATAAAAGTCAAGGAACTAATAAGATCAAAAAATGAATAAAGCTAAAAACAAAATAACTCTTGGCTACAGAATTCTGCATCTATTCACTAATCACCCGGCACTCAAAATTATTTCTTTAATATTAGCGCTAATCTTCTGGTTTTATATAAAAGGAGAGATGGCTATCTTCCAATAATCATACTATGAGACTTGGCGTAAACATTGATCATATTGCCACTTTAAGAGAAGCCAGGGGAGGGCTAGACCCGGAACCTGCTTTTGCGGCGATAATCGCTGAAGCAGGTGGAGCTGATTCAATTGTCGCGCACTTAAGAGAAGACCGTAGGCATATTAAAGACGAAGATTTGTTTATATTAAAAAAAGTGCTCAAGGTCGGGCTTAATCTTGAAATGTCTATAGCGCCTGAAATCATAAAGGTTGCTTTAAAAATAAAACCTGAGCAAGCAACTCTAGTCCCGGAAAGAAGAGCTGAACTTACCACCGAAGGCGGACTAGATGTCCTACTTAACTTTGCAAGAATTAAAGAGGTTATAAAGAGGCTAGCGGGCTCGGGGATAGACGTAAGTTTATTTATAGACCCTGATATTCGTCAAATTATTGCTGCTAAAAAAGCAGGGGCTAGGATGATCGAGCTTCATACCGGCTCTTACGCTAACGCTAAAAATAAAGCTCAAGAAAGTAAGTTTTTGATTGAACTTAAAGCCGCAGCAAAATTCGCCAAGGGTCAGGATTTAAGTGTTTTTGCCGGCCATGGACTGAATTACTGCAATGTTTTCGATGTCGCGCGTATAAAAGAAATCGAAGAGCTAAATATTGGGCATGCAATTATTGCACGTGCCCTCTTTGCGGGCCTGGGCCAAGCCGTTAAAGAAATGAAGGATTTAATCAAGCAATGATTTTAGGTACGGGCGTAGATATTACTGAGGTAAGCCGGATAAAAAAAGCAGCGGAAAAATGGGGCCAGGCTTTCCTGGGTCGCGTCTTTACTAACAACGAGCTACTTAACGCCAAGACTAGGGGGAGCTTATACCAGCATCTTGCAGGTAGATTTGCCGCAAAAGAAGCTGTATTTAAAGCGCTTGGCGATGCAGCGTTAAATTGGAAAGACGTTGAGATATTAAACGATAAGGTAGGAAAACCTTTTTGTAAGATTCTAAATTCAAGAGGAAAAGGAGTAGATGTTATTGTTTCTATCTCGCATGTAAAAAATTATGCGGTTGCCAACGCAATTGTTAAGAAGAAAAGTTAATAGTAACAAAAGTGATTTTGGCCATATCTTTATCTTGGCCGGATCTGTTAAATTCTTAGGTGCAGCGCAACTTTGCGCAGAGAGTGCCCTACGATCAGGGGCTGGATTAGTAACTTTAGGAGTTCCTGAAAGCTTGAAATCTACTTTATTGAAAATAAAACCCAAAGAAGTTATGATCCTGCCTTTAGCGGAGGATAAAAAGGGTTACTTCGGAGTCACGGGTTATAAAAAATTACTCGAATTCCTGAAGAAGATTGATGTATTAGTAATCGGTCCGGGACTTGCACTTGAAAGATCCACTAAATTGCTGGTGCGTAATCTTGTAAAAACTGTAAAGTTACCTCTGGTTATTGACGCTGACGGATTAAATGCGCTAACAGGTTATCTTGAATATCTTAAGCAAGGTACAATTATTACGCCGCACCCTGGAGAAATGGCTAGGCTTATAAAAAAAAGCGTAATTTACGTCCAAAGCAACAGAAAAGAAGTGGCTAAGTCATTTGCAAAGAGGCATAAAATCATTTTAGTTTTAAAAGGTAATCATACTCTAGTAAGTAACGAGAATGGGATTCTGTTCATCAATAAGACTGGCAATCCAGGTATGGCTACTGCGGGAAGCGGTGATGTTTTAACTGGGATGATTGCTGCGTTTCTTGGTCAGGGTCTAAATGCCTTTGCTAGCGCCAAATATGCAGTATATCTGCACGGTTTAGCCGGCGACCTTGGCGCCAAAGAAAAAACGCAAATTTCCTTGATTGCTTCGGATATTATTGATAAAATCCCATACGCCTTGAGAAAGAACGGATATTTGCCGGCGTAGCTCAGTTGGTAGAGCAGCTGTTTTGTAAACAGCGGGTCGGGGGTTCGATTCCTCTCGCCGGCTTGATTTAGCTCATAGCTGATAGCTTTGATTATTTTTTTGATAATTTGGGCAGGTACCCAAGTGGCCAAAGGGGACAGACTGTAAATCTGTTGCACATGTGCTTCAAAGGTTCGAATCCTTTCCTGCCCACCACTCGACTCGCAACTACGTTGCTCGCTCGCGGTAAACCATTCAACCGAGCGACTTCGAACAAATGAAGCGAATCGAGAAACACATTTCAATGCAAGCGGAGATTTGCGAGCGTAGTTCAATGGTAGAACAATAGCCTTCCAAGCTATATATGTCGGTTCGATTCCGATCGCTCGCTCCAGACTATGGCTAACGGTCAACAAAATAAAGATTTACTAGAAAAGGTATTTGATGACTGCAATGCTATCGCACTTTACTTAGATCGCTTTGGGAATATTTTTCTTTGCAATAAGAAGACGGAAGAGCTAACCGGGGTAACCAGAGAAACACTTATTGGTAAACACTGGTTCGGCGCCTTGTGCCCGGATTCAAGTATGGAGATAAAACAACAACTGTTTAAAGCCGTAGTAGATGATTCTTTTAATTATAAAAGGCCGAATATTTTTGAAGGCACCCTCACTGATAGAACAAAAAATGATCTTGCAATATCCTGGAATATTTCTCCCCTGTTAAACGCAAACGATGAAATGGAAGGTGTTTTGCTTCTAGGTAGCGACATAACCTTGCTTCAAGAGAGAGAGACCTCAATGCAAAACATTGACGCTACACTTAAGAATATCATATCTAACATAAAAGAATTTGCCTTATACGCTATTAATCTAGAAGGAAATATAACTTATTACGGAATGGGTGCGGAGTTAATGTTTGGCTGGAAACGAGATGAGATTATTTTTAAACATGTGAGTATGATTCACGCTTATGATGATGTTGCTTATAAACTTCCTTTCATTTTAGAACAAGTTATGCAACAGGGAGAATACGAACTAGAGACATTCCTTATAAAAAAAGATGGAACGTCTTTTCCGGTTATTCTAAACGTGAGTAAATTTATATCGTCGGATACGATTTTAGGCTACATCTTTATGGCTAAAGATATCACTGAACAAAAAAGACTGGAATACCAGATATTCCAATCTGAAAAGATGGCAGCCGTTGGACAACTAGCCGCGGGCATGTCACATGAAATAAACAACCCTCTTTTTGTCATTTCGGGAAAAATAAACCTATTGCTAGCTAATAAGAGATTTGGAAACAAGCTTAAGTCCGATCTAAAAGCAATTGAAACCCAGGCACAGAGGATTCGTTCGCTTGTTGATAGAGTTTTAGTCTTTGCTCGCAAAACACCTCCTCAAGCTGTGGATTTAGATATAAATAAAGTAATTAAGAATGTGCTTCCGTTATTAGCATATCATAAGCTACCTTCGCACAAAATACACATAATAAAATATTTCTCTGATAATCTTTTGTTAATTAGAGGAGATATTCACCAGCTACAAGAGATCTTTCTGAATTTATTTATCAATGCCTGCCAGGCAATGGAAAAAGGCGGTACACTTACCATAAAAACCAATAGATTAGACGATACATTTGCAGAAATTACAATCTCCGATACTGGCAATGGGATTGCACCCATAAATCTCAAAAACATGTTTATGCCTTTTTTTTCAACTAAAAAAGACGGAACAGGCTTGGGTTTATCTATATGTTATAGTATAATTAAAAATCATAATGGCACTATAGATGTGCGAAGCCAATTAAATCAAGGAACAACTTTTATAATTAAGTTGCCCTTTATTAAAAAAGGAGGTTAGTATGATTCTCAAGGTCTTAGTAGTAGATGACGAAGCTCCGGTAAGAGAGATGTTTGAAGAATTATTAAAAAAAGAAGACTTTAGAATCTCTGCAGTTGCCACAGGAGAGGAAGCCTTAGAAACCGTAAAGAAAGAGGACTTTGACGTTGTTTTGCTTGACATAAAACTACCCGGCATGAGTGGATTAGAAGCTTTAAAAATGCTTAAGAATCTAAAGCCAAATATGATAGTGATTATGATTACGGGGTTTGGCTATGACGATGAACTGATCCGTAAATCTAAGGAATATGGCTGCGCTGGCTATATCGGCAAGAATATGCCTATTACGCAAATTTTGAGTAACTTTAAGCTTTATATTAAAAACGCAAAAGAAACAATTAAGTAGACTATTTTTAAGAAAGGTGCTATGGCTGAAGAATTATTAAAACCAGTTTATATAGACGCGTTTGATTTAGATGATGCCTGGTTTCAATGCTTATCCGAGATACTCGACCATGGCCATATTTATACAATAACTAAAGGTAGTTATGAGGGCCAGAAGAGACTTGAATTTGATTTTGCGGTTGTGCGAATCAAGAAACCTGCGCATCAAATAATCCCTATAATTCCAGAAGGAATGAGTATCCCTGCGCCAACAGATATGGATTATATTCAGGGCTACCTTAGCTATTTATTAACCGGCGCTAAGACACAAACCGAGGATTACACCTATGGAGAAAGACTGGTTGATCCAAGAGTAAAAATAAAACAAAATGTTGGCGGGAAAGAGATGCTCCAAGAAGTTCCGCTAAACGTTAACCAGATTGAAGAAGTAATAAAACTCTATAAAGAAAAAGGTTCCGGTACGAATCAAGCGGTAATGGAGATCGGAATGCCTTCAGATATAAAATTAGTTGATCCCCCTTGCTTAAGATTAATTGATACAAGGGTGCGTTACGGTAAGCTACACTTTATATTATATTTCCGCTCGTGGGACTTATGGGGAGGATTTCCCTCAAACTTGGGTGGACTACAGTTAGTTAAACAATATATGGCTGAAGAAATCGGCGTAGAAGACGGTGAAATCATAGCAGCAAGCAAAGGTCTACACCTTTATGATTATGTCTGGGACCTAGCTAAACTTAGAACAAATAAACTAAACTTAGTATTAAAATGACAACTATAACTAGCGATAACGAAAAAAGAGCATTTACCAGACTTAATTACGCATCTCCATTAGCATGCAAGATATGCAAAAAAGAGACTATCTCAAGACTTCTTCAAGGATACACTTCTAACATCAGCGCTGCAGGATTACTCTGTAACATAAGAGAATTGGTTAATCCTGATGATATACTCTGGCTCTGTTTTGACCGAGGGGTATTGAGTATATGTGAGGAATTGGAAAAGCGCGTTTTGATATATCAAAATGGTATCATTGGAAAAGTAATCAGGGTTGAGCCAAAAGGCTACAACAACTTTGACGTAGGGATAAGATTTGTTACCCGCGAGGAACATAACGAAACACGTATTATCCCAGAAGTCAATTTAATTAAACAGGCTCTTAAAACAGATGAAAAATAAGCCAAATGTAGCTATTATAGGTGACGGAGGATGGGGAACTACCCTGGGTATTCTTCTGGCAAAGAAAAGACTACGAGTTACTATTTGGGGGGCATTCTCTGGGAATGTTGCCTATATGAATAAGCACCGAGAGAACAAGAAATTCTTACCCGGCAAGAAAATACCTAAGGAAATTTTAATAACTCATAATTTAAGAAATACCATAAACGATAAGGATTTAATTGTACTAGCAATTCCGTCGCAATATCTACGGGGAGTCTTAAAGAAAATAAAGAGCATCGGTTACCCTAAAGAGGCTACCTACTTAAGCGTGATCAAGGGGCTTGAAATCGGAACACTCAAAAGAATCTCCGAAGTAATTCATAGTGAACTAGGAAGGGTGAAACTAGCTGTTTTATCCGGACCAACTATCGCCTGCGAAGTAGCGCAAGGAATCCCTACGGTAGCAGTTATAGCTTCGCATAATCTAGGAGTAAGGAAGTTTTTACAGGAAACATTTACAACCGATCGATTCAGAATTTATACTAATGATGATGTTATAGGCGTTGAATTAGGAGGGAGCCTGAAGAATGTTATTGCTCTTGCCTGCGGGGTGTCAGATGGCCTGGGGTTTGGAACTAATACTAAAGCAGCTATACTCTCACGAGGACTAGCTGAGATTTCAAGACTAGGACTAGCTATGAAAGCTAAGGCCCAAACATTTAGCGGAATCAGCGGCTTGGGAGACTTAGTTACTACTTGCATTAGTACGCATAGTCGTAATAGATTTGTGGGAGAAGAGATAGGTAAAGGAAAAACCTTAAAAAATGTAATTACGCATATGCAAATGATAGCTGAAGGAGTTCCTACCGCAAAAGCGGGTTACAACTTAGCGTTAAAATATAAAGTTGATATGCCTATCACGCGGGAGGTTTACAAGGTACTTTATAAAAATAAACCTGCGCTTAAGGCTTTTAAAGACTTAATGTCGAGGCAGAAAAAGGAAGAATAGTACATTAGATAAATACGGGATGTAGTGGGGGCGTGGTTCTCCGCCATAAAGCTTGGCGGATTCGCCACGCGATTAAAAAGATTTACGGGGCGTGGCTCAGTTTGGCTAGAGCGCTTGAATGGGGTTCAAGAGGTCGACAGTTCAAATCTGTCCGCCCCGACTTGAAATGGGTGACAGTTTTCTCCTGCGCCCTTTAATAGATTTCTAATAGCTTTGGCGGGCTTCGGAGAATCCACCGTAGCGCATCAAAGCTAACAGCAAAGTCTATTATAGCGCGAAGGTGGACAAATCTGTCCGCCCCGACATAAAAAAATGGAGGTGAAAAAATGAGTTTTACTGGACAAGAAAGAAGGAAACACCCAAGAATTATGGGGCGCTTCATTGTTTCGTACCGCATAATGGATGAAATTAACAATGTTGATATAACCCAAACTAAAAACATTTCATTAGGCGGCATGCTCCTAACTACCAATAGAAAGTTTAACTCCGGGACTAACCTTGCTCTTGAAATTAGGCTCCCCTTTGATCCGCACCCTATTATGCTTATTGGCAAAGTTATAGATTCGCGCGAAATAATGAAAGATATGATTTACGATACACGCATGGAATTTTTGGCGGTTGACGAAAGACACAGAAAAGTTATCGGTGAAACCGTAGAATATTACTTAAAGAAGGAAAAGGAATAGTCATGAAGAAGATTAATGTAGGTTTAATCGGTTTTGGAAATGTCGGCGTAGGTGTAATAAAGATTCTCCGGGAAAGAAAAGCTTTACTTATTGAGAAGATCGGCATTGACATAGCCGTCAAGAAGGTTTGCGACCAGGATATCACTTCAAAACGAAATGTTAGCCTGGATAAAGATCTACTTACCCGCGATGCAAAAGAAGTCATTAATGACCCCAAGATCGATATTCTAGTGGAGTTAATCGGAGGCATACATCCGGCCAAAGAATTAATTCTTGAGGCCCTGAGGAAGGGCAAAAACGTAGTTACAGCGAATAAGGCGCTTCTTGCCCTACACGGCCAAGAATTATTTGCAGAGGCCTCTGATCGTTCCAAAAATATTTATTTTGAGGCATCTGTAGGTGCCGGGATACCGATTATTAAATCTTTACGCGAAGGATTAGTTGCTAACAGATTCAATAGCATCTTCGGTATTGTAAACGGGACATCTAACTACATACTCTCATCAATGTCTAGAAATAACTGCAGCTTTGAAGAAGCGCTTAAAGAGGCTAAGGCCAAAGGCTTTGCAGAAAAAGATCCTACCTTAGATATAGAAGGCATGGATTCCGCGCATAAACTGATTTTGCTTACTTATTTAACATTCGGTAAATTTATAAATTTAAAAGAAGTTTTCGTTGAAGGAATTTCTCGTATTTCCTCAGCAGACGTTAATTACGCAAAAGAACTAGGTTTTGAAATTAAATTGTTGGCTATCGCAAAAAAGGAAGAAAGCGACTTGGAGGTTAGGGTACATCCAACGCTAGTTCCAGAGGACCACCTTTTGGCTTCTGTAGACGGGGTATTCAACGCTATTTACGTTTCAAGCGATTTAGCGGGAAATTTATTATTTTACGGACCAGGGGCTGGACAGACATCTGCCGCCTCAGCAGTAGTCTCGGATTTAGTTGATTTAACTCAAGACATAAAGGCTGGGTTCTTCAGACCCACTTTAAATATAGTTTTGGATAAGACAATTAATAAGTTACGTAAGATAGATGACTTCGAAAGCCGTTATTACATTCGCTTCATGGCTTTGGATGAGCCCGGGGTATTAGCAAAGATTTCCGGAATACTTGCTAAATACAAGATTAGCATTGCCTCAGTTACTCAGAAACAAAGAAGCAAAACCCAACTTGTTCCGATAGTTATGGTCATACACGAGGCCAGAGAAAAAGAACTACGCTTAGCCCTGAATAGCATTAACCACTTAAGTGCGATAAAAGAAAAATCGGTTGCGATCAGGATGGAGGAAGTGTGAGATACGAAGGAATAATTAACAAGTACAAAAAATATCTTCCCGTTACCAAGAAGACTCCGGTTATAACCTTAAATGAAGGCAATACCCCTCTGATTTATTCTGCTCACCTAAGCAAGCTTGTAGGCAATAAATCCGAAGTTTACTTAAAATACGAAGGGTTGAATCCAACCGGGTCATTTAAGGATAGAGGGATGACTTTGGCCATATCTAAAGCTTGTGAAGACGGTTCGAATGCAGTTCTCTGCGCCTCAACCGGAAATACTTCTGCCTCGGCAGCTGCATATGCCGCGCGCGCAGGGATAAAATGCATAGTGCTTATACCAAGTGGCGCAATTGCTTTAGGTAAATTAAGCCAGGCGCTTATTCACGGAGCAATAGTTTTAGCCGTAGAAGGAAACTTTGATGATGCCCTGGAACTAGCAAAAGAGATCACTGCGAAATACCCGATTACATTGGTAAATTCTCTTAACCCTTACAGGATTGAAGGACAAAAAACGAGCAGTTTTGAAATTTGCGATTTTCTAGGGGACGCACCCGATTTTCAAATTATGCCCGTGGGTAATGCCGGAAATATTACTGCTTATTGGAAAGGCTATAAAGAATACAAAAAGGAAGGTAAGTCTAATACGTTACCTAAAATGCTTGGTTTCCAAGCAGAGGGCTCGGCACCCATTGTAAGAGGTCACCCTATTAAAAACCCGGAGACAATCGCAACTGCGATTCGCATAGGGAACCCGGCGAGTTGGACCCTAGCTGAAAAGGCACGTGATGAATCAAAAGGTTTAATTGATATGGTTTCGGATACAGAGATCTTGGAGGCCTATAAACTACTTGCTTCACATGACGGAGTATTTGTTGAACCTGCTTCTGCTGCATCTATCGCAGGCCTACTTAAACTTAACACACAAGGATACTTTAAAGCTAAAGCTAAGGCTAAATTAGTTTGCATATTAACCGGCCATGGCTTAAAAGACCCGGATAGAGCAATAAAGAGTATAAAAGAGCCTAAAACAGTTAAACCTGATATAAAAGAAATCTTAAAAACGATTGGCTATTGACCTAAAAAATAAAAAAGTTTTAATCACCGCCGGGCCCACAGCTGTTCCTATTGATAGTGTAAGGGTGATCACTAATTGCGCAACCGGTGAAACTGGTATTTTATTAGCCAATAGCTTTGCCAAACTAAAAGCTAAGGTGACACTTTTATTGGGCTCTGCACTAGTAGGCAATGTAGAAAGTAGCGTTAAGATTATTCGCTTTGAGTTCTTTGACGAGCTAAGTTTATTACTAAGCAGGCTGCTTAAGAAAAAATACGATATCATAATTCATTCTGCTGCGGTTTCAGATTATAGGCCAGAATTTATTAGTAAAACTAAACTTAACTCTAATTCAAAACAGATGAAGTTAGTGCTTAAGCGAACTCCGAAATTAATTGAATCTTTGCGAAAGAAGAATGCGGCTGCTTTTTTAGTGGGATTTAAATTTGAGCCGGATTTTAAAGATGAGCAGCTAATAAAAAAAGCTAAGCTTCTTATTAAAAAGGCTAAATTGAATTTAGTTGTAGCAAACACCGTCTCTAAAAATAAATACTTTGCTTATCTAGTTAGTTCTATTGATAGTAGCGGTCCACTTACATCTAAGAAAGCGCTAGTAGCCAACTTAATAAAATTAGCGGGAGAAAGAGCATGCTAGAAATTAACGTTCCTGATAAAATTAAGCAGCATATTAATTTATTTGTTGATAAATTAAAATCCACATTGCAAGAAGATTTAGTTTCAATAAGCATATATGGTAGCGCTGTAAGCAATGAATTTGTGGATAACCATTCGGATGTAAACTTTTTGATCGTTTTAAAGAATACTGACTTGCAGAATCTTAAGAGAATCTCAAAACTTACTGAAAAGTTTCCACTATTTCAGCCATTATTCTTAACGCAAGCCTACATAACTAGTTCAGTCGATATATTTCCGATTGAATTCTTAGATATGCAAGAGAACTACCTACTAATCTATGGTAAAGACGTATTAAAAGAATTACGTATTGATATAAAAAACTTGCGCTTCCAATGCGAGCAGGAGTTAAAGATAAAACTCATCGGCCTCCGCCAATTCTATTTAAGAAACCATATTGATAAACCTGCCTTATTACAAGCATTGCTGAAAACATTTACTTCGGTATTGCATATCTCGAAAAACATTTTACGCTTAAAAGAAAAGCCGTTAGTATATAAAAAAGAGCTAGTCATAAACGGATTGTCGGAAGTATTTATAATCGACATTAATCTGTGGAGAGAACTACTCTCTGCCAAAAATAAAAAGACTAGGCTACGAAATTCAGATATAGAGAGTAACTTTATAAGCTTTACAAATGAGCTTCAGAAATTAGTCGATTACGTGGATAAGCTATAATTGCATGCGTAGATTTTGCGTAGCTACCTTATTTTTGTTTTTACCTTTACTAGCTTTTGCGCAAAATATACCTGAGCCTTCCGGATGGGTTAATGATTTTGCCGGAGTAATTACCCAGAAATACAAGGAAAAGATAAACGCTCTTATACAGGATTTAGAACAAAAGACTACATCGGAAATTGCGGTTGTTACGGTAAGTTCGATTGCACCGTATAGCGAAACAGATTACGCCCGCATGCTCTTTGATAAATGGAAGCCCGGAAAGAAAGGAAAGGATAACGGAGTATTAATCCTTTTGGCCGTGAAAGAAAGACGCTGGCGTATTGAAACAGGATACGGCGTAGAGGGGGTTTTACCTGATGGCTTATGCGGAGAAATTGGCCGCAATTATATGGTCCCGTATTTTAAAAGCGGCGACTATTCGCAAGGCCTCTATATAGGAGTTTCAAAAGTTGCCGAAAGGCTCTCTGGAGATAAATCTTCGCCAAGCGAAAATAGCAATACTAGCCTGGCAAAGTTCGGTAATAACTTTAGTAAATTTACGGGAGCAATTTTTGTTTTAGGTTTCTTTTTCTTATGGAATATACCCTGGCCTATTTTTATTGGATTACCGGCAACCTTACTCTTTGCTGCCGGGTTTGCCCAGGCATCACCAATTATGGGGCTTTTCCCTTTAATTGGTTATCTTGGAGCAATTATATTAAGATACTTCATATGGAGAAGCACTCCTAAAACAACTAGAAAAAGCTTTTGGAAATGGATTCTTTTAGGTTTAATGGTTTTAGGTAGTGGTAAAAACTATTCCGGAGGAAGTTCAGGTGGATTTGGGGGTGGCAGTTTTGGGGGTGGTGGCGGCGGATTTGGCGGCGGAGGCGGCGGTGGCGGCGGAGGCGGCGGAGGTTTCTAAGTGAGGACATGACTTATGGAGTACTCACCGTAAGGTAGAACGAACATAAGTTATATGTCCGAACTTATAGTTTCGGCAATGAATTGCTTAAACTACAGAAAGGGAGGAATAAAATGAAGAAGGTTTTAACTGGTTTAATTATTGTAGCAGTTATAGTTATTTTTTCTATTATTGGAACGTATAACGGCATAGTAACAAAACATGAGGTGATTACCGCAAAATGGGCTCAGATAGAAAACCAGTTGCAGAGACGTAACGACCTAATCCCTAATCTTGTAAACTCAGTCAAAGGTTATGCTAGTCACGAAAAAACAGTTTTTGAGAATGTAACCAATGCCCGCTCTCAATGGGCAAAAGCAGGCACAATTGATGAAAAGGTCAAGGCAGCAGGACAACTAGATGCAGCTTTAAGCAGATTGCTTTTTGTAGCTGAAAACTATCCTAATCTTAAAGCGGACCAAACGTTCTTAAAGCTGATGGATGAATTATCTGGAACAGAAAACCGCATAGCGGTTGAAAGGATGCGCTATAACGAAGCTGTTCAAGACTACAACATTACTGTGCGCACTTTCCCGGGGAACATAATCGCAGGCATCTTTAACTACAAAGTAGCAACTGCTTATTTTAAAACAGAGGATAAGGCTAAAATTGTACCAGAGGTAAAATTTTAATAAAATAATATGAAATACCTTGTTTTAGTTTGTGATGGAATGAGTGACTACCCTATAGCAGAACTTGGCGATCGCACACCTATAGAGGTAGCAAAAACTCCCAATATGGATTTTATTGCTAAACACGGTAGATTAGGTAGGGCTCGAACCATACCTTTAGGATTTACCCCTGGATCTGATGTTGCGCAAATATCAATACTCGGGTATGATCCTAAAAAATATTACACTGGGAGAGGTCCGCTAGAAGCAGCGAATCTGGGCGTTAAACTTGAAGATGATGATGTAGCTTTTCGCTGTAATCTCATCACAACCGCCCAGGATACTCTTACGGATTACAGCGCCGGACATATCAGCACAAAGGAAGCATCAATTTTAATTAAGTTCCTTGATGAGAAATTAGGGACAAACAAAATCAAGTTTTATCCCGGAATAAGCTATCGGCACTTAATGGTAGCTAAAAGGGGTACTGAGGAGTTGCTTGATCGCGCGCGCTGCACGCCGCCTCACGATATAAGCGGACAGAGTATTTCTAAGAATCTCCCTAAAGGTGACGGGTCAGCGCTACTAATTAAACTATTGGAAGAATCCCGTAATATCTTGGGAAGACATGAAATAAATTTAGTACGCATTGATCTAAAAGAAAACCCAGCGAATATGATCTGGCTCTGGGGACAAGGCAGAAAACCAGATATGCCAAAGTTTACGGATAAATATAACTTAAGCGGCAGTGTAATCTCTGCAGTAGATCTTATAAAAGGGTTAGGAAAGCTTATCGGATTAAAAGTTATTAATGTGCCTGGCGCAACCGGTTATTACGATACGGATTACGAAGGTAAAGCAAGGGCGGCATTAAAATCGCTGGAAGTTAACGATTTTGTCTTTGTGCATGTTGAGGCAGCTGATGAAGCAGGACATAATGGTGACTTAAGAGAAAAGATTACTGCAATCGAAAGATTCGACCAGCTAGTAATTGGAACTATTTTAGAAGCATATAAATTTAAGGCTAACTTTAGAATTATGGTTTTACCAGACCATGCAACCCCGGTTGCGCTTAAAACCCATGTCGCAGATCCTGTGCCTTTTGGCATATTAGGAGAGGGAATTACGGCTAGAGGCTTTCTTAATTACAGCGAAAAAGAAGCTTTAAAATCCGATCTTTATTTTGATAGAGGCCATGAGCTGTTAGATTATTTTATTAAAGAAGCAAGTTAAGGAGAGAAAAGAAAAATGGGTAAGAAGTTGATTGTACAAAAGTTTGGCGGCTCTTCTGTCGCTAATGTTGAACGGATTCAAAATGTTGCTAAGCGCGTGGTTAGCTATAGGAAGAAAAAACATGACCTGGTAGTGGTTGTCTCGGCCCTAGGGGATACTACCGATGAATTAATTGAATTAGCAGCTAAAATTAATCAGCACCCGGCGGAACGCGAAATGGATATGCTGCTATCTACGGGAGAACAGATCTCTGTAGCTCTACTAGCCATGGCTATACACAAGTTAGGCTTCGAGGCAATTTCTTTTACCGGGGCTCAAGTTGGAATCATCACCGATTCAAGCCATACGCGCGCAAGAATTATAAAAATTAATGCGGATAAAATAAAAGAGGCGATAAAGAATGGTAAGATTGTTATCGTGGCCGGATTTCAGGGGGTTACTTTAAACCAAGATATTACTACTTTAGGCCGCGGAGGATCTGATTTAACTGCAGTTGCTTTGGCTAAAGAATTAAAGGCAGACGAATGCGAGATATATACTGATGTAAAAGGCATCTACACAACTGATCCTAGAATTGAACCGAATGCTAAAAAGATTGACGAAATCACTTATGATGAAATGCTTGAAATGGCTTCTTTAGGAGCTCAGGTGATGCAAGGACGCTCCATCGAAGTAGCCAAGAAATTTGACGTTCCAATACATGTGCGTTCGAGTTTTGAAAAAGATACTGGAACAATGATTATTAAGGAGGTTAAAAAAATGGAAGAAGTTGTTGTTTCAGCAATAACCCTAAATCGAGGAGAATCTAAGATTACAATATGCGATGTTCCGGACCATCCAGGAGTAGCTGCTAAGATATTTAAAGAACTAGCCGGTAATGGGGTTAGCGTTGATATGATAGTGCAAAACGTAGGCCATCTGCGTCAAACAGATATTTCTTTTACGGTTAATAAAACTGCATCGCCTAAAACTCTAAAGATTACAAAAAAAGTTGCTAAGAAAATCGGAGCGGGCCAAGTTTTGGAAGATGCTGATATTGCGCGTGTCTCTATTGTGGGAGTTGGCATGAAGTCTCACCCGGGAGTTGCCGCAAAAATGTTTGAGGTTTTAGCAATTAACAAAATAAATATTGAGATGATCTCAACTTCCGATATAAGCATTTCTTGTATAATACAAAAGAGGTTTGCTGAAACAGCGGTAAAGAGTTTACATGATAAGTTTGGATTAGGCAAATAGAGAGGAGCTCATGTCTAAGGTAAAATTATACGATACCACTTTGCGTGACGGTTCGCAAGGAGAAGGGATCTCTTATTCAGTTTCGGATAAGATGCTTATCGCTAAAGAGCTAGATTTGCTAGGTATTCACTATGTTGAGGGTGGCTGGCCAGGGTCTAATCCTAAAGATATGGAGTTTTATCTTAAAATGGCGAAAACTCCATTAAAAAATGCAAAACTTACTGCTTTTAGTATGACGCGCAGATTAAACACTCAGGCAAAACTTGATCCCAACATTAGTTCGCTGGTTAAATCTAAAGTTAAAATTATTACTATTGTAGGCAAAACCTGGGATTTACATGTTAAGGATGTACTAAAAACAACTTTAGATGAAAACATTAGCATGATTAGCGACACAATCAATTACCTTAGCTCTCTAGGCTTGACTGTATTTTACGATGCCGAACACTTCTTTGATGCCTATAAATCAAATAAAGTTTACGCGCTTAAGACTTTATTCACCGCCCAAAGTGCCGGCGCTAAAGCAATATGTCTTTGCGATACTAATGGCGGAGCGCTTACCTCCGAAATCTTCCAAGTTATCTCTGAAGTTAGACCTAAGATAAATGTAAACCTAGGCATTCATTGTCATAACGACTCTGACCTAGCGGTGGCCAATTCCCTTGCCGCAGTTGAAGCAGGCGTAGATATGGTACAAGGAACTATCAATGGCATAGGTGAGCGCTGCGGAAACGCGGATTTGATTCCGGTTATCGCTAATCTAAAACTAAAAATGGGTATTAATTGTATTTCCGATGAGAAATTAAAAGAGCTGACTTATGTATCGCATTATATTAGCGAAATCAGCAATATGAAACAGCTCACTAATCAACCCTACGTAGGGACATCCAGTTTTGCGCATAAGGGCGGCATGCATATTAATGCAATTATGAAGAATCCTAAGACCTACGAACATATCGACCCTACATTAGTCGGCAATAATCGCAGAATCTTGGTTTCTGAATTAGCGGGTAAGACGGGGATGCTTATCCGCGCCAAAGATATGCAGCTAGATTTAAGTAAGAATGATCCTAAAACTAAAAAGATTCTTCAATTAGTACAAAAACTAGAGCACCAAGGTTATCATTTTGAAGCTGCGGAGGCATCATTTGAGCTTCTGTTAAGGAGAACGCTTAAAAAATATGCTAAATTCTTTGAGCTTGAAGGATTCCGCGTAGTCATCGAGAAGCTTTCGGACAAAAAGATTACTACGGAAGCAGTGATCAAATTAAAGGTGGGCAAGAAGAATGAGCATGCAGTAGCTATGGGAGATGGCCCGGTGAATGCCCTGGATAACGCCCTACGTAAGGCCCTAAAAGACTTCTACCCAACTCTCGCTAAAATGCATTTGTCGGATTTTAAAGTGCGCGTTTTAGATGAAAAGACAGGGACAGCAGCCAAGGTGCGCGTTTTAATTCAATCGCAGGATGAAGCTGATTCCTGGAACACAATCGGTGTTTCAGAAAATATTATTGAAGCTAGCTGGCAGGCTTTATTAGATAGCGTAGAATATAAACTACTGAAAGACCAAAAGAATAAAAGAACGCAATGACAGATGAAATTGCAAAGCAGTACAACCCCAAAGATACCGAAGATAAATGGTATAAATTCTGGGAAGAATCTAATTTATTTTTAGCCAAACCTGACCCTAAGAAAAAACCCTACACCATAGTTATCCCTCCGCCCAATGTAACCGGAATTCTACATATGGGCCACGCATTAAATAACACTATTCAGGATATCTTAATCCGCTATCAGCGCATGCAAGGGTTTAATACGCTTTGGATGCCGGGGACAGATCATGCCGGTATCGCCACTCAAAACGTTGTAGAAAAATCTCTAGCTAAAGTCGGTCTTAAACGGCAGGATTTGGGCCGGGACAAATTTATTCAGCGAGTTTGGAGCTGGAAAGAAGAATACGGCTCAACCATAATCCGGCAACTCAAGAAATTAGGCACATCATGCGATTGGTCACGCCTGCGCTTTACGATGGATGAAGAATACTCTAAAGCAGTAATGGAGGCCTTTGTTCGACTCTACAATAAAGGCTTGATTTATCGCGGCAGCTACATTATTAACTGGTGTCCGCGCTGCCAGACTGCCCTCTCTGATGAAGAGGCTGCGCACCATTCATTGCAGGGCAATCTTTATTACTTAAAATACCCCCTGAAAGAAAATCCGAATAAATTTGTTATTGTCGCAACTACCCGGCCCGAAACTATGCTGGGAGATACAGCGGTTGCGGTAAATCCTAAAGATAAACGTTATAAATTATTAATTGGTAAAAAACTAAACCTTCCTTTAGTAAATAGGGAGATAGCGATTATTGGTGACAATATGGTTGACACAAAATTCGGAACTGGAGCTGTTAAAGTAACTCCTGCGCATGACCCTAATGATTATGCGTTAGGAAAGAAACATAACCTTGAATTTATAAATGTGTTGCGTGCTGACGGCTCAATGAATGAATTAGCGGGCGATTACCAAAACATGGATAGGTTTAAGGCTAGAGAGGCAATACTAGAAGACCTTAAAAAGCAGGGCCTGCTTGAAAAAGTTGAAGCGCATGAATTATCTGCCGGGCATTGTTATCGTTGCCACACAATTGTAGAACCATATCTGTCAAAACAGTGGTTTGTAAAAATGAAGCCACTAGCTAAAGGCGCAATCGATGCAGTAAAGAAGGGTAAGGTAAACTTCTACCCCAAACGCTGGAGCAAGGTTTATTTAAACTGGATGGAGAATATCCGAGATTGGTGCATCTCCCGGCAAATCTGGTGGGGACATCGCATCCCAGTCTATTATTGCAATAAATGCAACGAAACAATAGTTAGTGCAGCTAAACCGCAGAACTGCCCTAAGTGCAAAAGTAACGACCTGCGCCAAGACGAAGATGTATTAGATACCTGGTTCTCTTCCTGGTTGTGGCCTTTTGCGACTTTTTACTGGCCCAACGAATCAAAAGACTTGAAGTACTTCTATCCTACTGCCACCTTAGTCACGGCACCAGAGATAATATTCTTCTGGGTAGCGCGGATGATTATGGCAGGATTAGAATTTCAAAAGGATATACCTTTTAAAGATGTTTATATTCATGGAACTGTGCGCGATATAGAGGGCAAAAAGATGTCTAAATCGCTGGGTAATATTATTGACCCTTTAGAGATTATCAATGAATACGGAACAGATGCCTTGCGTTTCAGTCTTATCTCTATTACTGCCCAAGGACAGGATGTATTCTTGTCTAAAGAGCGTTTTGAACAGGGAAGAAACTTTGCGAACAAAATCTGGAACGCCTCAAGGTTTATCCTAATGAATCTTGATAGCACCATGATCAAAACGGATCTTTGCCAGTTTCTTAAGAAAGAAGAACTAACCCTGGTTAACCGCTGGATCTTAAGCAGATTTTACTCAACACTTAAAGAAACTAAAAAAAACCTGGATAATTATCAGTTTAATGAAGCGGCAAATACATTATATGCATTCTTCTGGCATGAATTCTGCGACTGGTACCTGGAAATTATTAAACATGATATTAAGAATGCCCACAATCAGTTAGTGATGTACAAGATACTGGATAAGTTTTTAAGGGCAATGCATCCGTTTATGCCTTTTATCACAGAGGAAATCTGGCAGAAGCTCGCCACTCAAACAAGTTCGATAATGCTTAGCAGCTACCCGCACATCCAAGAAAAAATAATCGATAAAAAAACAGAGAAGACCTTTAGCGAAGCGCTTGAAATTATCACGACCATAAGAAATATGCGCATGGAGCTGGATATTCCTGTGCAAGCAAATAATCTAGGAGCTAAAATCTTTACTACAAGTAAAGCTAAAAAGGCGATGTTAGAGTCTGTCTCAGGACAAATAATGAACCTTGCCAGACTTAATAAGCTAGAGATCTTTGTAGATTTCAAAGAAACTAAAGGTGAATTTGTAAATGTGCTAAGAGATCTACATATCTCAATTCCGCTAACAGGAGTAATTGATATAGCCAAACATGAAGAAAAACTTTCAATGAAGATTCAAAAAGTTGAGTCAGAGATAAAGGCAAAAGAGGGGATGCTTGCAAAAAAAGATTTCTTGCAAAGAGCTCCCAGAGATATAGTAGAAAATGAAATAGAGAAATTAAAAAACCTTAAAAGTGAAGTACAAAAACTAAAAGGAGTGAAAGATGGCCTTAGGTAAATATTTTCTTTCTGAAGCAGAACCAAAACTTGACCCGGATAAGCTTGATCACATCATTCGACATGCCCTGCTTGAAGATATCGGTCGTGGCGATATCACAACTTTGTTAACTATACCGAAAGATAAAAAGATTAAAGCTACCATCGTGGTGAAAAAGAACTGTATTCTCTGCGGGCTTGGCGTTGCTGAGAAAGTTTTTAAAACAGTGGATAAAAATATTAACTTTATTACCCGAGTTGAAGAAGGCCAGAAAGTAAAAGCGCCTAAGGTAATAATTAGCATTTATGGGCTAGCTTCAAGCATCTTAAGTGCAGAAAGAGTGGCTTTAAATCTATTGAGTATGCTCTCTGGGATTGCCACCAAAACACGGGAGTATGTTGACCACATCGAGCCCTACAAAACTAAAATTACTGATACCAGGAAGACTCTCCCCGGGCTTAGGGAATTACAGAAATATGCGGTTAGAGTAGGTGGGGGCCACAACCATCGCATGGGCTTAGACGAGATGATTTTAATTAAAGATAACCATATCAAAGTTACCGAGGGGTATGAAAAACTACCAAGCGTACCTAAGGGCTTTAAGATTGAGATAGAAGTTCAAAATCTGGAAGAGTTTAAGCACGCTCTTTACTTTAAACCTGATGTAATTATGCTTGATAATATGGACCTTGAAAATATCAAAAAGGCAGTAAAGATCAGGGATAATACAGAGTTTAAGAGCCATCATCTGCCTACTATGCTTGAAGCCAGCGGAGGAGTTGATTTTGACTCCGTAAGAAAGATTGCCGCATCAGGCGTAGACATAATCTCAGTTGGCGAGTTGACTCACTCTATTGAAACAATTGATATGTCTTTAGATGTTTTATGAAAAAACTAGCAATTTTACTTTTATCAATAATCCTTTGTTCCTGTGCTCACCAGGTAAGTATTAGAAATATTGCTTCGGAAAAATTGCCAGTCTGCCTAGAAAAACCCACTGAGGCCCTACGTGTCGGAGAAAAATTAGTTTACACTTTAAGATGGTTAAATATCTCTTCCGGAAATATTACCTTAGAAATAAAGGAACTCACCCAAATAAATAACCGTCCAGTATACCACATTATAGCTACAGCTAATCCCAGTGGTTTAATAAAATTCTTCTACAACACTGAATATATAGTGCATAGCTATATTGATGCTGCGGAGTTAAGGCCAGTCAGGTTCTATAAATCGCGTCGCACAAAAGACAACAACTTAACCGAAGAAGAACTGCAATTTAGCCCCGAAGGTAACTCAGCAGAATGGAAAACTACAAAGAAAAAGAAAAAGAAGTTGGTTGTGACCGGAGACGTGCAAGATTTGTTATCTGCAATCTATTCATTTAGGGCCAAAGACATTGTCAGTGGCAAAAACTATCCTATCAAGGTAATCTACAACGGTAAGATTTGGAATGCAGATGTTACTTTAGAAAATATTCATAGCGTAGTAATCAGCCAGTTGGGGAATTTTGATGCGGTTAAAGCCATATTTCGCACTGACCTGAATATGCGCGTTACCGGATTTAACGATGCTGAGATTTATTTAACAGTCGATAAAAGACGCCTACCGGTTTTCTTTAGAATTCGTACAAAAATAGGGTATATCTACGGATTACTCTCTTCCTATAAATAAAATGCAGAAATTTAATCTTGTTAGTAAATTCAAACCTTGCGGTGACCAGCCTAAGGCAATAAGAGAGCTTGTCCGTGCTATCTCTTCGGGAGAGCGTTATTTAACGTTACTCGGAGTTACTGGATCGGGGAAAACCTTTACCTTAGCCAATCTCATTAGCAAATTAAACCTTCCTACATTAATTATATCGCACAATAAAACACTTGCTGCTCAACTCTATTCTGAGTTTAAAGATTTTTTCCCGCATAACGCTGTTGAATACTTTGTCAGCTATTACGACTATTACCAACCTGAAGCATATGTGCCCTCAACAGATACCTATATCGAAAAGGATTCTTCAATTAACGATAGGCTAGACCGGCTACGTCTCTCAACAACCACCTCGCTCATGAGTCGAAAGGATGTGATAGTAGTTGCCTCGGTATCTTGTATTTATAATTTAGGAGATCCACAAAGCTATCAAGAAGAACTTGTCTTTCTGAAAACAGGTCAGAAACTCTCCAGAGAAGAGCTTATTAGCAGCTTAATTCAAATACAATACGAGAGAAATGATTATGAATTTATACGCGGGCGTATTAGGGTAAGAGGGGATGTAGTAGAAATATTTCCTTCTTATCAAGAAAAAGGCGTGCGTATTGAATTGTCAGAAGATACGATCGAAAAGATTAGCGAATTTAATCCTATTTCCGGAGAAATCTTAAGTAAATTAGAAAAAATAGCTATCTATCCGGCTAAACATTTTATTATCTCAAAAGATAAAATTGATACAGCGATAAACTCTATAAAAAAAGAGCTAAAGGTTCATTTGACTTTTTTAAGGTCTAAGAATAAGCTGCTTGAGGCCCAACGCCTTGAATCACGTACTAAATACGACCTAGAGATGTTAAAAGAGATTGGCTATTGCCACGGCATAGAAAATTATTCACGTCATCTCTCCGGCAGGCCCACTGGGAGCAGGCCCTACTCACTAATTGATTATTTCCCAGACGGTTTTCTTACCATAATTGATGAATCGCATGTAACCATACCTCAGATAAACGGGATGTATAGCGGTGACCGCGCCAGAAAAGAAGTGCTTGTAGATTACGGGTTCCGCCTGCCAAGTTGCCTGGATAACCGGCCATTAAAGTTCGATGAATTTAATAAATTAGTGAAAAATACTATCTTTGTTTCAGCCACACCTAATGATTACGAGATTAATAAAAGCAAAAATATTGTAATCGAGCAAGTTATCCGGCCTACAGGATTAATTGACCCAGAGATTGTTATTAAACCAACCAAAGATCAAATTGGAGATTTAATCCGAGAGATAAAACTACGCGCAAAATTAGGCGAGCGTGTTTTAGTTACAACACTTACTAAGCGCATCTCTGAAGATCTAACCACTTACCTGCAAGAGAAAGGGCTTAAGGTAAAATATTTACACTCAGAGATTGAAACCATAGAACGCTCTAAGATCCTAAGAGACTTAAGAAAACGTGAATTTGATTGCCTAGTAGGAATCAACCTCCTCAGGGAAGGCCTAGATCTACCGGAAGTATCTTTAGTTGCAATCCTAGACGCTGATAAAGAAGGATTCCTACGCTCAAGCACCAGCCTTATTCAAGTTTCCGGAAGAGCCGCACGTAATATTAATGGACGGGTAATTATGTACGCCGACACAGTTACAAAATCAATGAAAAAGGCAATTAACGAAAGTATGCGCCGAAGAAAAATACAGTTAGAATTTAACGCTAAAAATAATATCACCCCGCGCACAATTATAAAATCAATTAAAGAGGGGATCGAAGGCCTGGAGCAGGCCGAGGAATTCGTAGCTAACCTTACAGGGGAAGCCCTAGATACTTATCAGTTGCGTAAGTATATTTCTGAGTTAGAATATGAGATGGAGTTAGCTGCGCGAAACCTGCAATTTGAGAAAGCTGCATTAATAAGAGATAAACTAAAAGAGTTTAAATTATTAAAAATGAGTAAATGAAGATGCTACTAGCCATTGATATAGGAAATACTAATATTACCTTTGGTATATTTAAGGGTAAGCATATTGAACGCAAGTTTGATATACCCACCCAGACTTACGCTTTAAACAAGCTTAAAAATAAATTAGCTAAATTAAAACCGCTTGATGCCGTAATTTGCAGCGTTGTCCCTAAGAAAACTGCGGTTTTGCTTGGCGATTTAAAGAAAATCCTACCTGGTAGAGTATTTATAATAGGTAAGAATTTAATAGTGCCGATAAAAAATCTTTATCGTAATCCAAAACAGGTAGGTCAAGACCGCCTAGTTAATGCCTTTGCCGGAGTCACTCTATATGGCTCTCCCTTAATTGTCGTTGACTTTGGAACTGCAGTTACATTTGATATTATATCAAAGGATAAAGCATACCTGGGAGGAATGATCTTACCTGGTTTACGCATATCCCTAGAGGCTTTAAATAAACGCACTGCCTTGCTCCCTAGAATAATACTCAAGGCGCCAAAGGAATTTATCGGTAAGGATACAAAAACTAGTATGCTTAGTGGGATAGTTTATGGCTTTGGCTGCCTCACCGATGATTTGATAATGCGCATTAAAAAAGAGACGGGCAGGAATACTTTAGTAGTTGGCACAGGAGGCAATATCGACTTGATCTCTAAATACTGCACAAGCATAAACGCTAAAGATATTAATTTAACTTTAAAAGGCCTGTATTTAATTTATATAAAAAATACTTGACAAGAAAATTTTTTAAATTATAATTAGCACTCTTAGAAAGAAAGTGCTAAATTAACCAAATTAAGGGAGGTGGAGAAGATGGATATAAAACCATTGGGAGATCGAGTTGTAGTAAAGCCTTTAGAGGCAGAAACAAAAACAAAAGGCGGCATTGTAATTCCTGATACAGCCAAAGAAAAGCCCCAAGAGGGCAAAGTTGTAGCGGTCGGCAAAGGTAAGGTTCTAGAAAACGGCACAGTCCAGGCCCCTGAAGTTAAGGTAGGCGATAAAGTACTGTACGGAAAATATTCCGGTAACGAAATCACGACCAAAGATGGAGAAGAGCTTATAATTATGCGCGAAGAGGATATTTTAGGAATTATCAAATAATTCGCTAACGATTAACTAAGTATTTCAAAAGGAGGAAGTATGAGTAAGCAGTTATTGTACCAAGATGAAGCGCGTAGAAAATTACTCAGTGGCGTAGAGCAATTAGCTCGCGCAGTTAAAGTAACACTCGGCCCAAAAGGACGCAATGTAGTAATTGATAAGAAATTCGGTTCGCCTACTATCACCAAAGACGGAGTAACGGTGGCCAAAGAAATCGATTTGGAATGTCCATATGAGAATATGGGCGCTCAGATGGTTAAAGAAGTTGCCGAGAAAACATCCGATATCGCAGGTGATGGCACCACTACAGCCACAGTCTTAGCCGAAGCAATCTATCGCGAAGGCTTAAAGAATGTTACTGCCGGAGCAAATCCCATGGCCTTAAAGCGCGGAATTGAGAAAGCGGTAGAAAGAACCGTAGAAGAATTAGCTAAATTAACCAAACCAATCAACGTAAAAGAAAAAAAAGAAGTAGCCCAAGTTGCTTCTATTGCTGCTAATGGCGATACTGCCATTGGGGACTTAATCGCTGAAGCAATGGAAAAGGTTGGCAAAGACGGCGTAATTACCGTAGAGGAAGCTAAAACAACTGCTACCACCTTAGAATTAGTAGAAGGTATGCAGTTTGATCAAGGTTATCTATCGCCTTATTTTGTTACAGATGCTGAAAGAATGGAATGCGTCTTAGAGGATGCTTATATCTTAATCCATGAGAAAAAGATCTCATCTTTAAAAGACCTGCTTCCTTTGTTAGAAAAAATTGCCCGCACAGGAAAACCGCTTTTGATTCTTGCTGAAGAGGTTGACGGCGAAGCATTGGCAACTTTAGTTGTAAACAAGCTTAAAGGGACGTTTGTTTCCTGCGCAGTAAAAGCACCCGGATACGGCGATAGACGCAAAGCAATGCTTGAAGATATCGCAATCTTAACAGGCGGAAAAGCTCTAACTGAAGATTTAGGCATAAAGCTAGAGAATGTTGACCTAGATGATCTTGGCCGCGCTAAGAAAGTAAAAATCGATAAAGAAAATACAACTATCGTTGAAGGTGCGGGAAAACAAGCACAGGTTAATGCACGTATTGCCCAAATTAAAAAACAGATCGATGATACTGATTCCGATTACGACAAAGAGAAACTGCAGGAACGTCTAGCGAAACTTGCAGGCGGAGTTGCAGTAATTAATGTTGGCGCTGCTACAGAGAGCGAAATGAAAGAGAAAAAAGCTCGCGTAGAAGATGCCTTACATGCTACCCGTGCAGCAGTCGAAGAGGGGATTATCCCTGGCGGTGGCGTGGCTTTAATCCGCTGCATCCCTGCATTAGACAAATTAAAGTTAGAAGGGGATGAAAAGATCGGAGTTGATATAGTCAAACGTGCATTGGAAGAGCCAATCAGACAGATTGTTCAAAATGCAGGACTGGAAGGCTCAGTTGTCGTTCAAAGAGTAAAACAAGAAAAAATAAACATAGGTTATGATGTTTCTCAGGATGATTATGTGGATATGATCGAGGCAGGCGTAATCGATCCAAAGAAAGTTACGCGTTCAGCGTTACAAAATGCTGCGAGTATAGCATCATTGCTTTTAACTACCGAGGCCTTGATTGCTGATAAGCCTGAAAAAGATGATAAGATGCCCGGCGGAATGCCACCAGGAGGAATGGGTGGAATGGGCGGTATGGGCGGAGGAATGTACTAAACCCATAGAATCAAATATTTAACAATATAAGGGCGAGGGTATTCAATACTCTCGCCCTTATTATTTTCGAGTAGGTCCTGCCTTGCCTGTGTTTTCGCGGGTACGTTTGTTGCGGCCCAGCGTGCCGCAACTGCACTCGACCTGCGGTGCCTCGCTCTCGCTGGCTTCGCTTGTAGAAGGCGAACCGTGCCCGCTCGGCATCCTCGGACGCCCCGCTCAACCACAGCCAAGTCAGGACTATAGCAGCTTTATCAATATTGATAGAGATAACCTAGCGGATGACTTGGTTTGATTTCGAGTGAGGGCGGTGTCGGCAATGAACGGGCATACATTCGTCTATACAAACCCTCTCACAAAATTGATACCATTTCCTGAAATCCTTGGTAAAATATACTTAATCAACCTTTTATGAAACTGGAAGCTTTGGAGAGGGAGGCAAGAGTGAACTGGGCAAAGATTAGTAAGTTAGGTTTGCTTCTTGCCATAGTTAATGCGGCAATAGTAATAACTATCGCTTATCTTGACAGCTTGAATACCAGCAGGGGATTTGGTTTAGTAGCGATTTTAGGAATGGAAATTCCTGCTACTTTTGTCATTATGCCTTTATCCGATTTCATTGATAACATTTATAAGGTTTCTCCGTTCATCCTTATTCCTGCTTTAGCTTCAATTCTTGGCGGATTGCAATGGTATGGTATCGGTTGGCTTATTTCAAAACTAATTTCAAAGACAAAAAAATAAATGGCACGCTATCTTAAAAACGGTAACAGGAGGAATAAGAATTGAGAAATATGAGTTGTAAGTCAGATGTGCACGCACAATTCCGTCACTTTTATGTCAGAGAGCGACGCCAGCCGGCCCGAGCGCAGTTTTGCCACGCTGGGGCAAAACAAGCGTCCCCGCGAGAAACAAGACAAGCCAGACGCTAAAAAATAAATATTGACAAAATCCCCTAACTAGGGTAAAATTTAACATTCCTTCTAAACAAATCTTCAAAAAGTGCTAGAATATCTTAACTTATTGTCAAACAACAACTTATGAGAATAGGAGACTTATAAAATGGCAGAGTGGATAGGTATAGGTAGGCGTGCTCGCAGATGTTACGGCTTTGATGAGATAGCGCTTGTTCCAGGCGCACAGACAGTAAACCCTAACGAAACAGATACCAGTTTCGAATTAGCCGGTAGAAAATTCAAAGTCCCTATACTTGCTGCTGCTATGGACGGAGTAGTTGATGTAAATTTTGCGGTTGAAATGTCCAATTTAGGCGGAATCGCGGTTTTAAATCTAGACGGCGTGCAGACGCGTTACGAAAACCCAACATCAGTATTACAAGAGATCTCCCAGGCCTCACCCCAAAAAGCTACAGAATTAATTCAATCAATTTACACTACCCCAATTAAAGAAAAATTAATCTCAAAAAGAATCTCCGAAATCAAAAAGAGAAAGGGGACCGCGGTAGTCAGCTGCATACCGGCAAACGCAGATAAGTTCTCAAAGCTGGCTATTGCTGCCGGCGCAGACATTTTTGTTGTACAATCTACGGTTACTACTACCAAACATATTTCAAAAGAATATAAAACATTAGACCTTTATAAATTCTGCAAAGCCACAAAAATTCCGGTTATCTTAGGAAACTGCGTAACTTACGAAACAACCTTAGAGCTTATGGATACCGGGGCATGCGGCCTATTAATAGGGATAGGTCCTGGAGCAGCATGTACAACAAGAGGGGTATTAGGGATAGGCGTACCCCAAGTTACCGCAACTGTAGATGCTGCTGGTGCGCGTGATTTTTATTTAAAAAGAACAGGCAAATATATAACTGTAATTACAGATGGCGGAATGAATCGCGGCGGAGATATCTGCAGGGCATTTGCCTGCGGAGCTGATGCCGTAATGATCGGATCAAGCTTTGCCCGAGCAAAAGAAGCCCCGGGTAAAGGATACCATTGGGGAATGGCAACTTCTCATGTTAATTTGCCTCGAGGAACACGCATTAATGTCGGTACTACCGGTTCATTAAAGGAAATTCTTTTTGGACCGGCAAAGGTTGACGATGGTTCACAAAATTTAATCGGCGCATTAAAAACTTCCATGGGTTCACTTGGTGCCCCTAGTCTCAAGGAGATGCATGACGTAGAGATAATTATAGCGCCATCTATACAAACAGAAGGCAAGATATTTCAAGTTGGGCAAAGAGTGGGGATGGGAAAATGACCAGACAAACAATACTGATTTTAGATTTTGGATCGCAATACACACAGCTAATTGCACGCAGAGTTAGGGAGAATAAAGTATTCTCTAGGATTATACCTTACAATACCCCAGCTAAAGAGATAGCAGGGATGTCGCCTAAGGGGTTAATTCTATCCGGAGGCCCTGCTTCCATTGTAGATAAAAAGGGGCCGCAACCGGATAAGGGCATATTTAAACTGGGGATTCCGATTCTTGGAATCTGCTACGGTATGCAGGTTATCTCCGAAATGCTAGAGGGTAAGGTTAAGCATACAAAAGATCGCGAATACGGCAAAGTAGAATTATTTATTGACGATAATCGCGACCTCTTTAGCCATATGCCTGGAAACTTTACCTGTTGGGCAAGTCACGGAGATTTTGTCACTAAGGTACCTTCCGGATTTCACATTAGCGCGCATACTATGAATACGCCTATTGCAGCAATCAGTAACTGCAAACGAAAGATCTTCGGCGTGCAATTTCACCCTGAAGTAACGCATACAGAAAAAGGAAACCAGATCTTAAGTAACTTTTTATTTAAAATATGTGGTTGCCTTGCGCGTTGGACTATGCAGGCATTCATCAAAGAGGCACTTGAGAATATTAAAAAGACTGCCGGAAGCGCTAAGGTCGTGCTAGGCTTAAGCGGAGGAGTTGACTCATCTGTAGCAGCCCTGCTTTTACATAAAGCCATCGGAAGAAATTCCCGTTGCATTTTTATCAATAACGGTTTATTAAGAAAAGACGAACCTGAACAGGTAAAAAAAGTGTTTCGCGATGTCTATCACTTAAATCTTTGTTACGTAGACAGGAGCAAAAAATTCCTTGCTCGGCTTAAAGGAATAACCGATCCTGAAGAAAAACGTAAAATCATCGGAGATGAGTTTATCAAAACTTTTGAAGAAGAAGCGGAAAAAGTAAAAGGGGTGAAATTCTTAGTGCAGGGAACACTTTACCCTGATGTAATTGAATCTATATCTCCAACTGGCGCACCCAGCCGTAAGATTAAAAGCCACCACAATGTTGGGGGCCTACCTGCGCACATGAAGCTTAAGCTAATTGAACCGCTTCGAGAGATATTCAAAGACGAAGTGCGCGCAATTGGCAGAGAATTAGGCCTTCCGGATACCATAATTCAAAGACAGCCATTTCCTGGACCGGGACTTGCCATAAGAATTATAGGAGAGGTAACTGAAGAAAGATTGAATATATTAAGAGAGGTCGATAGAAGGGTAATCGATGAGATAAGAACAGCTGGACTTTATGATCAGATCTGGCAGTCTTTTGCAATATTATTACCTATAAAGAGCGTGGGGATAATGGGTGATGAACGCACCTACGAAAATGTTGTGGCCTTACGCTGCGTAACAAGTATGGACGGAATGACTGCGGATTGGGCTAAAATACCTTATGAAATTTTAGAGAAGATTTCAAATCGTATTATTAATGAGGTAAGCGGCGTTAATCGCGTTGTTTACGACATATCTTCTAAGCCTCCAGCAACTATAGAGTGGGAATAATCCTTAATCTTTGATCCAGAAAAATCCTTGCGAACAACGTGAGCAAGGATAAACTTGCCTCTTATGCTTCGAAACGAGTTTATCCATCTACATTTACATACTCAATATAGCCTCCTTGACGGCGCCTGCCGTATACCGGAAATATTAAACCTCGCTAAAACGCATCAAATGGATTCTCTGGCTATCACCGACCATGGAAATATGTTCGGCGCAATTGATTTCTATCTTGAGGCGCAAAAAAGCGGGATCAAACCAATAATCGGATGCGAAACCTATATTGCCCCGGGTAGCCGCCTGGATAAAGAACCAAAAGGGATTGACGAAGCAGCCTTTCACTTAATACTCTTGGCAAGAGATGAAATCGGATACCGCAATATTATGAAACTGGTATCAAAGGCCTACCTTGAAGGATTTTATTATCGGCCGCGTATAGATAAAGAAATCCTCAGCCAACACGCAAAAGGAATAATCGGGATGAGCGCATGCTTAAAAGGAGAGATCCCCCAGTTAATCCAGAAAAAACGTTTCAATGACGCCTTAAAGATGGCGGATACTTACTTAAATATATTTGAGAAGGATAACTTCTTCCTCGAACTACAGGAAAATGCAATCCCTGAACAAAGAATTGTGAATGAAGCCTTGATAAAAATAGGTAAGGAGCTTAAGCTCCCCCTTGTAGCTACAAATGACGTACATTACTTAACCCGCGACCGAGCGAAAGCGCATGAAGCCCTTTTATGCATTCAGACTCAAACAACTTTGGAAGACCCTAATCGCATGCGCATGCAAACTGAAGAATTCTATTTTAAATCTCCCCAGGAGATGAAGAATTTATTCAAAGATATTCCTGAGGCGATAAAAAATACCTGCGAGATTGCTTCCCGATGCAATCTGGAGCTGGATTTTAACAAAGTACACCTACCTAAATATGAACCTCCGGTTGGTAAGACTAAAGAAGATTATTTAGTAGAACTTTGTAATCAAGGAATAACTGATAGGTACGAATTAATCACCCCAGAAATAACTGAGCGCCTGGAACACGAATTAAAGATTATTAAAAGCATGGGGTTTGTAAGTTATTTTCTTATTGTCTGGGATTTTATACATTACGCCAAAAGCCAAGGTATCCCTGTTGGCCCGGGAAGAGGCTCAGCCGCAGGAAGCCTGGTAAGTTATCTTTTAGGTATTACGGATTTAGATCCCCTTAGATATGGATTACTTTTTGAAAGATTTCTAAACCCTGAACGCATGGGCCTTCCGGATATTGATATTGATTTCTGCTACGAAAGAAGGCAAGAGGTTATTGAATATGTGACTAAAAAATACGGCCAGGAGAACGTTGCTCAGATAATTACATTCGGAACTATGCAAGCGCGTGCGGTTATTCGTGACGTTGGAAGAGTTATGGGGATAGCTTATGCGGATGTTGACCGTATCGCAAAATTAATTCCACCTGAACTTGATATGACGCTTAAAAAAGCATTAGAGAGTGAGCCTGAATTAAATAACCTCTACAAAAACGACCCACAGATCACTAAGCTTATAAATACAGCTTTATCGCTTGAAGGCCTAAACCGACATGCCTCAGTGCATGCTGCCGGAGTTGTTATCGCGGATAAACCTCTTGACAACTATAGTCCGCTTTTTAAAACCAGCGACGACCAAATAACTACAGGCTTTAGCATGGGGATCCTTGAAAAAATCGGCTTACTGAAAGTAGATTTCTTGGGGCTAAGGACCTTAACCGTAATTGACCAAGCGACAAAAATAATCCGAGCAACCAGAAACCTAGAGATTAAAATAGATAAAATCCCGCTTGATGACAAAAAAACTTACGAACTTCTGGCCAGCTCACAAACCATGGGAATATTCCAAGTAGAAAGTTCAGGGATGCGCGATCTACTTAAGAAACTTCAACCCGAACGTTTTGAAGATTTAATCGCGCTCCTTGCATTATACCGGCCAGGACCTATTGGCTCAGGGATGCTTGATGATTTTATGAAACGTAAACATAACTTAGTTCCCATTAGATATGAGCACCCTAAGTTAGAAACAATCCTAAAAGAAACATACGGAATCATGGTTTATCAGGAACAGATTATGCAGATCGCATCCACCCTCGCTGGCTTTAGCCTGGCCCAGGCGGATATTTTACGTAAGGCTATGGGCAAAAAGATACCTGAGGTAATGGAGAAACAGAGGAGCAATTTTATCCACGGCTGCGTTAAAAACGGAATCAAGATATTGACAGCAAATAAAATATTCGATTTAATCGACTACTTCTCCGGATACGGCTTTAATAAATCTCACTCAACAGCTTACGCGCTTATTTCTTATCGCACAGCATTTTTGAAAGCAAATTATCCTGTTGAATTTATGACAGCTCTTTTAACCTCGGAACGCGATAACACAGATAAGATAGTGGAATATGTAAACGAGGTATCGCGTATGGGTTTAACCGTTTTGCCTCCGGATATCAACGAAAGCTCTGCGCTCTTTAAAGTCATAGATAATAAATTAATCAGGTTCGGATTGCTTGCGGTAAAAAATGTTGGCCGAGGAGCAGTTGAATCTATAGTTGAAGCCCGAAAACATGGGGAATTTCTCTCTCTGGAAGACCTATGCCTTCGTATTGATTTACGATCAACTAACCGCAAGGTCTTAGAAAGCCTGATTAAATGCGGCGCGCTAGATACATTTAAGATGCCTAGGGCGCAAATGGTATCTGCCCTTGATACAATCTTAGAATCAGCCTCACGCAAACAAAGGGAAAGGGCTAAGGGCCAACTTTCTTTTTTTGATCAAGGCCAATCCACAAATTCCTTTATGGCGACTACAAATAGTATCCCCCAAGTTAAAGAATGGCCTGAGCCACAACTACTGGCTTTTGAAAAAGAGATGCTTGGTTTCTATGTAAGCGGGCATCCTTTGGCCCGTTACGCCAAACAATTAAAACGTTTTGTCTCTTCATCAATAGTAAATTTACATCAACACAAAGACGAAGACGAAGTAAAAATCGTGGGTTTAATATGCAAAATAAAACATACAACCACTAGAGCCAAACAGGAAAAAATGGCCATCCTAAAGCTTGAAGACCTAGATAGCTCGGTAGAGTTGCTAGTATTTCCGCGCACATTCCAGAAAGTTTCCCGCTATATTCAGCCAAATACAATAGTTTTGGTGCGAGGGACACTTAACCTGAAAGAAGAAACGCCTAAGATTATCGTGAATGATCTCTTCCCTTTTGAAGAAATCTACAAATTGATCACGGCTATGAGCATTAATTTATCCGGCTTAAGAGAGAATGTCTTTGAAACCCTCAAGGAGATTCTGACTGTCTCTCGCGGCAACATCCCGATATATCTAAACTTAAACACTCCCGCAAAATCAAAGGTACAGCTCGTCGTAGGAGAAAACCTTTATGTCTTACCATCTGAAAAACTGATTCAGGAGATTGAAGATCTGTTAGGCGAAGAAAGACTATCGTTAGCGGTATAGAAGGTTGTCTCTAGAAAAAATGACCTTGACAACGTAACTTTTTGCTGTTACTATAGTTAGCAATAAGCCTGCCTGTCTTTGAGCAGGCAAGGGAGGATGAAATGACCAAGAAAGATATAATTTTAAAGGTAGCTGATCAAACAGGCTTAAAACAGGTAGACGTTAAACTCGTTGTGCAAAAGACCTTTGACTGCATAATTGAATCTCTGGTTAGGGGCGAGAAGATTGAGCTACGTAATTTTGGAGTTTTTAAGGTCAAGCAAAGAAAGAGCCGCACAGGAAGAAACCCGCGTACAAACCAGGTCATCCCTGTCCCGCCGAGAAAAGTGGTAGTCTTTAAATCCGGCTTGGAAATGAAACAAAAGGTAAAATAAAAATAAATCGAGAGTAGCTAGCAGACAGTGGACAGGCCAACCTACATACTAACTACTAAATACTACATACTGAATTTATATGTTTAAAAGAGTATCCGGAACAAAAGATATCCTGCCCGATAATGTTAAGCTTTGGCAAAAGTTAGAAGAAATTAGCCGCAGCATTTTTGCTTTATACAACTTCAAGGAAATTCGCCCACCCTTAATCGAAGAAGCAGCTTTATTTAACCGCTCCCTAGGCGAATCCACAGAAATAGTGCAAAAACAGATGTTTCTTATAAACAATAAAGTTGAGACTTACGCCTTACGTCCTGAAGGAACAGCTTCGATTGTGCGCGCATATATTGAAAATAACCTAGATAAAACTTACGGTTTTGCTAAGTTCTATTATATGGGAGCAATGTTTAGGCTAGAGCGCCCGCAAAAAGGCAGACTTAGACAATTCCACCACATCGGAGCCGAAGCAATCGGTTCAACCGACGCAGGGTTGGATATTGAAATTATATCTTTAGCTGATAATTTATTGCGTAATTTTCTGATTGAGGGTTACAAAATTAAAATTAATAGCCTGGGTTGCGTAAATGACAAAATGAAACTAGTTGAGATCCTACGCAAGCAATTGAACACAAAGCTAGACAAACTCTGCGATGACTGCAAAAATAGATTCGAGAACAACCCTCTAAGAATCTTAGACTGCAAAAATGACGACTGTAAAGAAGTTGTAAGGGGCCTGGATATCCGCGATGAATACCTATGCCTTGATTGTAAAGCTCATTTTGATAAGGTAAAAGAAGGATTAAGCATGCTTAAGATAGGCTATGAAGTAAGCAGCCATCTTGTGCGGGGCTTAGATTATTATACAGGGACTGTCTTTGAGATTACGCATCAAGATTTAGGCGCTCAAGACGCTATCGGAGCTGGAGGAAGGTATAATAATTTAATTGAGGAACTAGGTGGCAATAAATCCGGCGCAATTGGTTTTGCCTTCGGCGTAGAAAGGCTCCTCTTATTAACAAAACTTAAAATTCAAGATACAGATAAGAATCTTGTTTACATCATAACGCTAGGAGATAAAGCTAGAAAAACTGGTTTAAATTTGCTTGAGAACCTGCGTAAGAATAATATTTGCGCTGACGCCGATTACGAAGGTAAATCAATTAAAGGTGCAATGCGTAAAGCTAACGATGAAGGCGCTCACTTTGTATTAATTATTGGAGACGATGAGATTGCAAAAGACGTAATTAATTTAAAAGATATGGTCTCGGGAGAACAAAAAGAAATCAAGACTAGCGATATTATAAAGGAACTAAAATGCTAAGAACAAATACTTGCGGAGAACTGACGGCAAAAGACACAAACAAAGAAGTTACTCTCTGCGGATGGGTAGCTAAAAGACGCGACCATGGAAAGCTTATTTTTATTGATGTCCGCGATAGATTTGGCTTCACCCAGGTTGTTTTCATCCCTAAAGAATCCGCAGATGCTTACACACTTGCCCAGGATCTAAGGAGCGAATTTGTAATTAAATTAAAAGGTACTGTAAATAAAAGGCCGCAAGGGACGATTAATGCAAAATTAGCCACAGGAGAGATAGAAGTACTCGCTCGAGAGCTTGAAATCCTCAACCCTAGTGATAATCCGCCATTTGAGATTGCAGACGACTTAGATATTACTGAAGAAACCCGGCTTAAATACCGCTATCTGGATTTAAGGCGCGAAAAGGTGTTAAAAAACTTGCAGCTACGCAGCAATCTTTATAAAGTCATACGCGGCTATCTTGATTCACAGAAATTTATTGAGTGCGAGACACCGATTCTTACAAAATCCACTCCGGAAGGAGCAAGGGATTATCTTGTACCTTCACGGCTTAATCCCGGACAATTCTATGCACTCCCGCAATCACCCCAGTTATTCAAACAAATCCTGATGGTCGCAGGCATAGAAAAGTATTATCAGATTGCTAAATGTTTCCGCGATGAAGACCTAAGAGCTGACCGTCAGCCAGAATTCACCCAGCTTGATTTAGAGATGTCTTTTATAAATGAGGAGGATGTATTCGCTGTCATTGAAGAGCTTATGTGTCTTATATTCAAAGAATTAAAAGGCATAGAGATTAAAATACCCTTCTTGCGTATAACTTTTAAAGAGGCGCAAGAAAAATACAAAACTGACAAACCGGATTTACGCAAAGACTTTAATAGCGAGTTTGCCTTTGCCTGGGTTGTAGATTTTCCGCTTTTTAAATACAATAAAGATGAAAACCGCTGGGAGAGCGAACACCACCCATTTACTGCGCCAGCCCAAGAAGATTTATCTATGCTAGAGCAAGCCCCGGATAAGGTGAAATCGCGCTCTTACGACTTAGTTCTAAACGGAACAGAGCTTGGCTCAGGGTCAATTAGAATACATAAGCAAGAATTACAAGAAAAGATATTTAAAATTATTGGCATCGATAAAGAAAATGCCATGTTACGCTTTGGCTTTCTTCTAGAGGCATTTCAATTTGGGGCGCCTCCGCACGGCGGATTTGCCTTTGGCATAGATAGACTATTAACAATCTTAGCAGGAGAATCAAGCATAAGGGAGATAATCACCTTTCCCAAGACGAGCGCAGGAGTCTGTCCGTTAACCAATGCGCCTTCTTTAGTAGATGAAAAACAATTAAACGAATTAAATCTAACCATCAAGAAAGGAAGGGAGAAGAAATGAAGAAACAGAATTTTATTTTTTTGCTAGTACTAGCTTCGATCTTTATATTATCGGGTTGCGTTGCAAGAACGTATCCTTTAACCAGGGATAGAGTAGACCAGGATTTAACCAGCGGTAACCGAGGCTATCTTTCAGGTACAGCTCCCGCAGAGAGTACTGAACCAAGAAAGACCGATCGCACAGTGCAAGTCTTTGAAATTGAACTCGGGCCCTCTTACAAAGTAAAAAACAATAATCTCTCCACAACTCAAGATGCTAATTTAACCAGCGACAAGAGCGAATCTGATTCCACATATATCGCGGAATCTGCATCTTCAGGCGCATTTCAAAAATATACCGTAGAGAAGAATGACACATTACAAAAGATCTCAACTAAGTTCTATGGCACCAGCAAAAAGTGGATGAAGATCTACGAAGCAAACAAAGATGTTTTAAAGGGTCCGGACAAAGTTTATCCAGGACAGGTAATAAATATTCCTGAATTACAAGGTACTCAAACCTTAAAAGAACCTACGGAAAACTTAAAATAGTTTCTCATGAATAAATCGGTAAAGCTGCATACTCATGAAGAGGCCCAAGAATTATTCGGCCTTCATGACGCTAACGTTAAATCCATAGAAAAAGAGTTTAAGGTAAAGCTGACTTTGCGTGGAGAACATATTAATATCAGCGGCACTGCTGTTAATATTAAAAAAGCCTCTGGCCTTATTGAATATCTACTGGAAGCTAAACGCACAGGCCAAGACGCACTGGGAAAACTTGATCTAGCTTATCTTATCGCTAATTTTAAAAAACAAAAAAAAGTTGGCGCTTTAGAAATTCCTAGCTCAGGAGTTACCCGTTCCTCAAGCGGCAAAGAGATAGGCCCTAAAACTACCGGACAACGCGAATATGTTGAGGCAATAAAAAAGTTTGATATTGTTTTTGGCGTAGGCCCTGCCGGAACGGGAAAGACTTACCTAGCTATGGCATGCGCAGTTGAATCGCTAAAGAAACAAGAAGTGCGCAGAATTATCCTTACCCGTCCGGCAATTGAAGCAGGGGAATCTTTAGGGTTTCTACCGGGAGATATACATGAAAAGATATCTCCCTATTTACGCCCTCTTTATGATGCCCTCTATGATATGATGGAGGCAGAACGTATTGAAAAGTATCTAGAGACAGGAATCATTGAAGTTGCCCCACTTGCTTACATGAGAGGTAGAACCCTTAATGATGCCTTCATCATTTTGGATGAAGCACAGAATTGCACTGCTGAACAGATGAAGATGTTTTTAACCCGCTTAGGCTTTGATTCTAAAGCAGTAATTACCGGAGACATGACTCAGAGCGACCTGCCAAACGCTAAACCCATAGGGTTATTACAAGCTCAAGATATATTAAGCGAAATTGAAGGAATCAAATTCATATATTTTAGCGGCTCTGATGTAGTAAGACATGCCTTGGTACAGAGAATCATTGAAGCATATGATAAATCTAATCGCAAAAATCAATCTTAAAACAGCTAGTCTGGTTGCGCTTATTCTTATTTTCGGCTATATCGCACAACTAAACCTTGCAGTTACCCTGCTCTTAGCCTGCATATTCTGGTACTTTAAATTCAGAGGGCTAGAGAAGAAGAATTGTAACCTTCTACATTTATCATTCCTCTTTTTAATTATCTTTTCTTGCGCTTATTTATTAATCAAAAATAAGCTTCAGATCTATTATATTCCCTTCTCGATTGTGCCGATGATAGCGACTTTATTATTTTGCAGCCTTGAGGTCTCTTTACTAATCGCCATATCAACTTCTGTTGCAATCGCGACTATCTCGCCTTTTCCGCTTCAGGTAATTGTATTTTCTTTAATCAGCGGGATAATCTCTAGCATGCTTATCCTAAATGCGCGTAAACGTAACACAATTATCCGCGCAGGCCTAATCATCGGAATTCTGCAAGTAATTACCCTGATCTTTATCGATCACTTAGCTATATATTCTGGGCAACGCTACCTGATACTCCTTCTAAACGGAATCGTTTCAAGTATTATTGTTCTAGGTATATTGCCGGTTTTTGAATATTTATTCAACACAACCACAAATATAAGCCTTTTAGAATTAGCAGATACCCATCATCCGCTATTGCAGCGCATGGCCCAGGAAGCATTAGGCACATATCAGCACAGTTTAAGCGTCGGCAACCTCTCTGAGACTGCCTGCAGGGCAGTAGGAGCAAATGCACTACTTGCTAGAATCGGCGCTTATTACCATGATATCGGTAAGCTTCAAAAACCTGAATATTTCAGCGAGAATCAAGAAAAAGAAGAGAGTAAACATAGTAAGCTGGCTCCAACAATGAGCAAATTAGTAATCATGAACCACGTTAAAGAGGGCTCGGAATTAGCTAAGAAATATAGACTAAACCCAACGATAATTGATTTTATAGAACAACACCATGGCAACTCGCTGGTTTACTATTTTTACCGCAGGGCATTAGAAAATATTGAAGAATATCAGGAAGTAAATGAAGAGGGTTTTCGCTACCCCGGACCAAAACCAAACTCTAAAGAAACAGCTATTGTTTTATTGGCCGACTCAGTAGAAGCAGCAACTCGGGCCCTAAAAGAACCTAACCCTTCAAAAATCGAAGAACTAGTGCATAAGGTAATTAACAATAAGTTTATCGATGGCCAGCTTGACGAATGCGACCTAACCCTTAAGGACCTGGAGAAAATCTCAGCGGTATTCATAAGATTACTCTGCGGCATATACCATAGCAGGGCATATTACCCTGAAAGCGAAAGAAGTGAAAATAACCATAAGAAATCTTCAAAAGAAAATACCCGTCTATCCGACAAGGATAAAAAAACCAATTCTTAAAGCCTTAAAGTCCGAAGGGCTACGCGAATTAGGCGAAATAACTCTCTGTTTTGTAACTGAAAAAGAAATGCGTAGGTTAAATACAAAATATCACAAGACTAACGCCTCCACAGATGTATTGGCCTTTAATTTAGGTAAGGGTATAGCCGGAAAGGGAGAGCTTGCAGATATAATTATTTCTACTGATGCGGCCATGCGTAACGCAAAGATTTTTAAAACTACGCCTGCTTTTGAATTAAGCCTCTACGCCCTGCACGGCGTATTACATTTATTAGGCTACAAAGATAGAAGCGCTAAGGAGATAAGACTTATGCGTAAGAAAGAAACGCTTTATGCCAATTCATAAAAGCGAAGCTATAATTCTTAGACGTATGGATTTTCGAGAGACCTCGCTAATCATTGATTTCTTCACCAGGGATTTTGGTAAGCTTAGCGGTATACTTAAGGGGATACGCAAAGAGCCTTCCAAATTTGCAAGTCCCGTAGAAGTATCCTCCTACAACGAAATAATATTCTATAAAAAGACGAGCTCTACATTACACCTAGTAAGCGCATGCGATCTTAAAGATAACTTCTTTAATATCAGGAATAGTATGGTTAAAGCGGGGTTCCTTGGCATCATGATGGAGTTGGTTGCAACCGTCATGCAAACTGAAGATAAAAATGAAGACGTTTTCAACTTAACCTTGGATTGCCTGAAAGAACTAGAGATAACCAATAATCCGCAGAAGGTCTTAACTATCTTTAAGATAAAAATGCTCTCGCTTTCGGGTTTCAAGCCGCATTTTGACTCATGCGTCTCATGCGACAGTAAGATACTTGGACAATCAAAGTTTTCTTTATGCCTGGGTGGACTTTTGTGTGAGAAATGCTACTTTAAGGACCTAAGCAGCCGATCTATATTCCGCGGGACAGTCGCCTCCATACTGCATATTGAAAGAAATAATTTTAAAAGTAATCTCAATCTGGGTTTAAATCCAGAGATAAAAAAGGAACTTGAAATTATTTTAAATGCCTTTCTTAATTTCCATCTAGAGAAAGAACTAAAATCACAAAAAGTATTGAATAGATTAGTGGAAGTCGGCTAAAAACATTCTAAAGGATAATCAGGGAGGAGCGCTATGAAAATTGTTATTGTCGGCCCAGGTGCAATAGGCACCCTATTAGCTGCCTTTTTATCCAAAAGTAAAGAAGAGATCTGGCTCTTAGACTACAACAAGGAACGGGCTTTAAAGCTGAACCAAACTGGAATATCGCTTGAAGGACTATCAGGGGATTGGCAAGCTAAACCTAAGACTAGCTCTGATATTAAGGAAATCGGTATTGCCGACCTGGTAATTATCTGCGTTAAATCCTACGATACAAAGAATGCAATTAAACAATCAAAAACATTAGTTAATGAAAAGAGTGCGGTATTAACTCTGCAAAATGGTTTAGGCAATATTGAGATTATTGCTGAGGCTATAGGCAGCGAAAGGGTTATCGCAGGAGTAACTTCTCTTGGGGCAACTCTACTTGAACCAGGCCGCGTTAAGCATGCGGGAAAAGGCGAGACAGTAATCGGCCGTCTTGATGGAAAAATTACTGTTGAGATGCGCTCTATACGCGAAATATTTAACAAGGTAGGCCTTGAAACACGTATCACCCGCGACGTAAAATCTATCCTATGGTCAAAACTAATCATTAATACAGGTATCAACGCCTTAACCGCGATAACCCGCCTTAACAACGGGAAGCTTACTGAATTTGAGGGGACGCGTAGAATTATGCGCGAAGCAGTTACTGAGGCTATCCGCATAGCAAAACGAAAGAGGATAAAATTAGCCTACGATGACCCGCTTGCGAAAGTTGAAGCGGTTTGCGAGGCTACTTCAGGAAATATATCATCAATGCTCCAGGATGTCCTACGCAAGAGACGCACTGAGATAGATTTTATTAATGGCGTGATAGTCCGCCTTGCCCAGGAATTAAATATACCGGCACCGATTAACTCCATGCTCCTAGACCTGGTAAAGACTATTGAAGCCGGATACTCACTAGCGCTTTAAGGAACTTCGTTTAAAAATGGGCCTAAGCAAAATTATTAAAAACTTAACCGTTACCTTCTTACTTCTCTCTGGATTAACGCTACTACTTCCCGATAGACAAGCTCAGGATAAATTACTTTACATTGAGACACGCGTTTTAATGGGGACCTTCGTTAAAGTGGTCTCTCCAGACAAAAGGGCACCGGGAATTGTTTTTAATGAAATTGGAAGAATAGAGAAACTGCTTAGTAAATATAACCCGCAGAGCGAAGTCTCAAAACTTAATGAAAGCGGGTATTTGAAAGCAAGTCCTGAGACATTTTATATAATTAATAAGGCAAAGGAATACTGCTTTGCTACTAACGGCGCATTTGATATCACAATCGAGCCACTAATGAGGCTCTGGGGGCTTACTAATAAACAATATACGATTCCCAAAGATGAACAAATTAAAGAAACACTGAAATTAATCGGATCTGATAAAATTATTTTGCATGATAAAAATAATGTGATACAATTTACTCTTTCTGGAATGAAAATAGATTTAGGTGCAATCGCAAAAGGGTACGCATTAGATTGCGCAGCAAATAAATTAAGGGAAGCTAGAGTCACTAGCTGCCTGATTAATGCCGGCGGACAAGCTTATTGCCTGGGAAATTATTTTTCCAAGCCTTGGAGCGTAGGGATAAAAGACCCGAATAGCAATAGACCAATAGGCACTTTATGGTTAACAAATAAATCCGTATCAACATCTGGTAACTACAGACAGTACTTCTTAAAAGACAAAAAACGCTACGGTCACATATTAGACCCAAGGCTAGGAGTTCCGGTTGATTCAAAGATTGCATCAGTAACTGTAATTTCCGACCAAGCCCTATGCGCAGATGCCCTTTCAACGGCAGTATTTGTTCTTGGAGAAAAAGAGGGCAGGCTTTTAGAAAAAAGGTTTAAGGGAGTCTCGATTATTATTGTCGAAGAAGAGCATGTTCAAGGTAATTGAGGTGACTAATTTAAATAAGGAATTTGTCTCTATCGGCATAGAGGCGAGAGATTTGGTCAAAAAGATTAGACCCGGACAATTTATATCCATAATCACTAAAGATACAAATGAACGCATACCTTTAAGGCTTGCGGACTGGGACGCAGATAATGGCGAGATTAATATTATTTTCCGCAGGACCGATTACACTGCGAAGAATCTTGAAAGAATCAACGAAGGGGATGCTATAAGTGAGCTTTTTGGCCCCCTCGGGCAAATGAGCAAGATAGAAAAACTAGGAGAAGTGTATTTTATCGCAGACGATAACGGACTAACTGGATCTTATCCTATATTAAAAGCCCTTAAGGCACACGGCAACAGGATAATCTCGATAATCGAAACACAAGATAAGCCCAGGTGTTTACTTGAGGATAAAATACGCGAGGTTTCTAGTGAGCTGCTTATTACTGACAAAGCCATAAACACGCTTAAGGATCTTTTTCAGGTGATCGAAAAATCTACTCATACCCAGTATCCTAAATTAATTTACTGCATGGGTTCAATCCCGATGATGAAAGAGGTCGCAGAATTTAGCGCAGAGAATCAGATTAAAACTATTCTAAGCCTGGACCCAGTCCTAGTTGATACTACAGGAATTTGCGGAACCTGCAGCTGCAAAACAACTGAAAATAAAGTCTTTAAATACTCTGACGGTCCTGATTTTGATGCTACGGATCTAGATTTAAATGAATTAGCCGGACATTTTGAGTTTTTAAAACATAAACGGCTTAAAGACACCTTAAACTGATGAACAATCTACCAAAGAAATTTATCTTCCTTTATTACATAATTAACTTACCGGTTATTGATTCTGCTACAGGCAAGAGATTAGGCCGCGTTTTAGACCTCACCGTAACATTTAAAGAAATGTATCCTAAAGTAACCAGCTTAATTATACGTACCAGAAGGGGTAAGAAAGCCTACCTTCCTTGGAGATTCGTTAAGATGTTTACGGAAGATAAGGGTATTTTTGTAGAAAACACCAGCGAATCCATTAAAGAAAACTACAAGTTAGAAGAAAATGAGATTTTACTTAAGGACACATTCTGGGATAAGCAGATCGTTGATATATCCGGCTCAAAAGTAGTTAGAATAAATGACCTGCATCTCCTTAGGGAAGGGTTAAATCTTTGGGTTGTGCACATGGATATAGGAGTAACCGGGCTAATTCGCAGGCTTGGTTGTATTAAAATATTTGAATTTATAGTTAAGCTGCTATCTTCATACCAAGTTGAAGACAGGCTAATATCCTGGAAATTTGTCCAGCCTATAAACAATGCGGCACAAAATGACGCACTAGCGCTAAAGGTGCACCATTCAAGACTTGCGGAATTGCATCCTGCCGATCTTGCAGATATCCTTGTTGACTTAGGAAATGAGGAGAGAATAAATATCCTCAAGTCTATGGATAATGCCACTGCCGCAAGTACCATCCAAGAGCTACCTTTAAAAATACGCATTCAGGTAGCTGAATTACTGGATCAGAAACTCTTTGTTGATTTTATTAATGAGATGGCAATTGATGAAGTAGTTGACTTGTTTTCACAGCTTCCTAAAAAGAGGATGAATGCCATATTTATGCGCCTACCCCAAGAGAAGGTGGCGCAAATTACCAGCCTTTTAGGACACGCCCATGATATAGCGGGTAGTATCATGAATACGGAATTTATGACTACCAAACACAACATTACTGCCGGCGTTCTTTTAGAAAAAATAAGAAAAGAGACCAAGAAAAATAAGAATATTTATTATATTTATGTTTTAGACGACCTAGACCTGTTAATCGGAGTAATTACCTTACCGCAATTGCTCACTGTTGCGCCTGAAAAATTAGTCTCTGAGTTTATGCGTAAACGCGTAGCCAAAACTAAAGTAAATGCTAGCATTAAAGACGTTGCTGAAATCTTCTATAAATATGACTTTACCGTGGTTCCAGTGGTTGATAAATCTGGAAAGATTCAAGGTATCATTACAATGAAGGACGCATTTGAATCAGTATTTCATCAAATACGTAAAGAAACAGAGGAATCGCAATGAAATTCATAGAAAAACTTAAAGAAAACCCCACAATGAGGAATCTATTAATCTTTTTGGCCATCCTTGGACCTGGCATTATTACAGGCAGCGTTGATAACGATGCAGGCGGTATCACCACTTATTCGGTAGCCGGAGCTATATACGGATATAAATTATTGTGGACAATGATCCCATCTTTTATAATCCTCGCGGTAGTTCAAGAGATGAACGCTAGGATGGGAATAGTAACCGGTAAAGGACTAGCTGATTTAATCCGAGAGAATTTCGGCGTAAAAATCACATTTTTTATTTTTCTAGGTTTAGTTGCCGCGGATATCGGAAATACTGCCACAGAATTTGCCGGGGTTGCCGGAAGTATGGATATATTTGGAGTATCCAAATATATCTCTGTACCACTGGTTGCAATCGGAGTCTGGATACTCGTGGTTAAAGGGGATTACAAAATCTCCGAAAGGATATTTTTGCTTTTTAGTTTTTGCCTTTTATCTTATATAGTATCCGCGGTTCTATCCAAACCCGACTGGCAACAGATCGGAACTTCCTTTGTTAACCCAACTATGCAAATAAATAAAGAGTACTTAGGGATGGTTCTGGGAATCGTAGGAACCACCGTAGCCCCATGGATGCAATTCTATATGCAGTCAGCAGTAATAGAGAAGAGGATCAAGATCGAGGATTATAAATTTGTCATCTGGGATGTAATCATTGGATGCGTCGCTACTATCGTAGTTGCGTCATTTATTATCATTGCCTGCGCTGCAACTCTACACGTAAATGGAATAGTAATAACCGAAGCTCGAGATGCTGCGATAGCGCTTAAGCCATTTGCCGGTATCTTTGCTTCACAGTTATTTGCCTTTGGCTTATTTGTTGCCTCGGTATTTTCCGCAACCATCTTACCCCTAGCTACAGCTTTTTATGTATGTGAGGCATTTGGTTTTGAGGCAGGGATAAATAAAAAAATCAATGAAGCCCCGCAATTTTATTCCTTGTTTACATTCATTATAGTAACCTCGGTTATCATAATACTCATACCAAACGCACCGCTGATTGCTATTACTATCTGGTCGCAGATAATCAATGCCATGCTCTTACCAGTAGTGCTAATCTCGATGATTACTATGGTAAATAATAAGAAGATTATGGGCAAATACACTAATAATGCTTTTCAAAACACCGTAGGCTGGTCAACAACTGTAATATTAATTTCACTAACTATCATGCTTATAGCATCCCCAATAATTGGGTATCTACAAAGATTCTTTAAGTAAAAAGAGGACAAAATGACTGCTAAAATAACTATAAATGATATAAAGGCATTAAAAGGCAGGCGCAAAATTACCATGCTTACTGCCTACGACTATCCAACCGCCGCATTAATGGATCGGGCAGAGATTGATATGATTCTAGTGGGAGATTCGTTGGCAAATGTAGTCCTAGGGTTAGATTCAACGACCAAAGTTGGAATGAGCGAAATGCTTCACCACGCTAAGGCTGTAACTCGCGCAGTAAAACGCACCTTAGTAGTAGGGGATATGCCGTTTGAATCTTATCAGATAAACCCTGATGAATCTGCAAAAAATGCTAGAAGATTCTTAGTTGAAGCTAATTGTGATGCGGTAAAATTAGAGTGGTTTGATAAATGCCTTGAAGCAACTAAGAAAATTGCGCAAGCAGGCATACCGGTAATGGGGCATATAGGCTTAACCCCGCAGACAGCAGAAAAGATCGGTGGCTTTAAAGTACAGGGAAAAGACGCGGATGCGGCGCGTAAATTAATTGAACAAGCGTTAGAGTTAGAAAAGTTAGGTTGCTTTGCAATAGTCCTTGAATGCGTCCCGGATAAAATCGCTAAGCTAATAACCGAAAAACTGAAAATACCAACTATCGGAATAGGGGCGGGGATCTATTGCGACGGACAAGTTTTAGTAACTAATGATATGCTCGGTCTTTTTGAGCGTTTTACCCCAAAATTTGTAAAAAAATACGTGAACCTCTCTGAATTGATTTTTAAGGCAATTCAAAGCTACAAAGATGAGGTTACACAAAAAACATTTCCCGGGCCAGAACACTCCTTTAGTATTAAAGTTGAAGAGCTAAATAAAATATGAAAAAGAAATGGGTAAAGAGGCTAGCTACCTTAGTAGCCTTTACACTGGCTATAGTTTTTGTAATAAAGTTTGCCGGGCCAAAGATTTTAACAAATTACGTTGAATCAGGTATTGGAAATTGTCAAACTATTCCTATATTATGCAAAGTACCGGAAAAAGAAGTAACTACTTTCCAACCGGATAAGAGCTATGCTCAAGATTGTATCCCCTATAAATTCCCCAAGGTCGAGATCTACATACCTAAAGGATTTAAAGTTGTCCAGGAATTAATTAAGCGTCCTTATTATAAGAAAAAGAAGTTCCGAAATGGCGAACCTGTAATCTACCTCCTGCATCAAGGACCAGGGTACTTTTGTAAACTTTTCCCCCAACTAATAAAGTTAGGAATCAACGATAACTATAAATTCCTTACGAGCATGATGTTCTCCAGAGTTTCGCAAATTAATAATCTTAATGACGCATTCTTTGTAATTATGAAGAGTATCTTTACCCCTGACTTAGGAAACCAGAACTTAGTCAAGATGATTCAGTTTGAGATGGAAGATAAAGCCGGCTTCATTAACTACACAATTAGCCCTAAGTTTAATTATTTTGACTGTAGTGTAGTTAATAAAGAAGGGGACTTCTTTAAGGTCTACATAAGAGACGCAAGGTGCACCCTGGATTTAAATAAAGTTATAACGATTATCTCCACACTCAGCCCTGGCGAGCAAAATGCTTGATTTTTATCCAAAACTGTGCTAAAAATGAAAGACTCATGAGCGATAACTTGATGGAAAAGATTGTTTCACTCTGTAAACGCAGGGGCTTTATATTTCAATCCTCGGATATCTACGGAGGATTAAGCAATACCTGGGACTATGGGCCTTACGGAGTTGAACTTAAGAATAATTTAAAGCGTGCATGGTGGAAGGCGAATGTTTATGAGCGCTACGATATCATGGGAATGGATGCGGCTATTCTTATGCACCCCAAGGTTTGGGAGGCATCCGGACATGTGCAGAATTTCTTTGATCTAAAAAGTGACTGCTTGTCTTGTAGAAAACGTTTTAAATCCGAAGACCTCAAAGATAAGAATAAGTGCCCTGAATGCGCTGGGAAACTTACCGAAAGCAGGCCCTTTAATCTTATGTTTAAGACTTACCAAGGACCGGTAGAAGAATCAGGAAATGAAATCTATATGCGTCCGGAAACTGCACAAGGTATGTTTGTAAATTTCGCTAATATCCTGGATTCCAGACACCCCAAGCTTCCTTTTGGCCTGGCTCAAATAGGAAAATCTTTCCGCAATGAAATCACCCCGGGTAATTTTACATTCCGTACACGCGAATTTGAACAGATGGAGATTGAATACTTTGTAAAACCGCTTGATGCAGAAAAAGCCTACAACGAATGGGTAGATGCCCGTTATCAATGGTATCTTAATTTAGGAATAAACAAAAATAATTTAAGATTAAGGCCGCACGCAAAAGATGAGCTTGCACATTATGCTGCCAGCTGCACAGATATAGAATATAACTTTCCTTTCGGGTGGTCGGAATTAGAGGGTGTAGCCAACCGCACGGACTTTGATTTAAAACAACACGCAGAACATAGCGGAAAAGAACTAACCTTTTTTGAAGATAGCACTAAAGAAAAGTTTTATCCGTATATTATTGAACCTTCCGGCGGGGTAGATCGGGCTCTATTAGCATTTTTAGCTGATGCTTACAACGAAGAGAAAGTCAAAGAAGATACGCGCGTAGTCCTAAAGATACATAAGGACCTTGCGCCGACAAAAGTAGCAGTGTTGCCGCTTTTAAGAAACAGACCGGAGATTGTGGAATTAGCTAAGAAAATCTGCCGGGATTTGAAAAAAATAATGGTTACGGTTTATGATGACACAGGTGCAATCGGTAAGCTTTATCGCAGACAGGATGAGGTAGGCACGCTTTTCTGTGTTACGGTTGATGTGCAGAGCCTGGAGGACAAACAGGTGACAGTGCGCAATCGCGACACAATGCTTCAAGACAGGATCCCAGTTGAGAATCTAATAAAATATTTGTCCGACAAACTTATTTAGAGAAAGGTAGGTTTTAAAGAAATGGGTAACAAAAAGTACGTTTACTCCTTCGGCGGAGGGAAAGCTGATGGAAACGAAAGTATGAAGAACCTCTTAGGAGGTAAAGGCGCAAATCTAGCCGAGATGGCAGGGCATAAAAATCTAAAACTCCCTGTTCCTCCGGGATTTACTTTAACCACTGATGTATGTGTCTATTATTATGCTAACAAACGGTCTTATCCTAAAGAACTTAAAACACAGGTAAATAAAGCATTGGCTCAAGTTGAGAAGCTCATGGATAGAAAATTCGGTGACGCAAATAATCCACTCTTAGTCTCTGTTCGTTCCGGCGCGCGTAAATCTATGCCCGGTATGATGGAGACTGTTTTAAATGTCGGCTTAACCGAAAAAACTATCCCCGGATTAATCAAACAAGCTAATGGCGATGAGCGTTTTGTTTATGATGCCTACCGCAGGTTGATTATGATGTTCTCTGATGTAGTTATGGAGAAAGCTGCGGGAATTGAAGCTAAGGATGATATGGGTATCCGTAAGCAGCTTGAACGCATCATGGATGAAGCAAAACAAAAAAGAGGTAGCAAGCTAGATACGGATTTAACCGCTGCTGATTTAAAAGAATTATGTAAAAGTTTTAAAACACGGATTAAGGAAGTTTTAGGTAAAGAATTTCCCGATGAACCCATACAACAACTTTGGGGAGGAATTGGCGCAGTATTTTCCTCTTGGAACGGAAAGCGCGCGATAAGCTATCGCCGCATCGAAGGGATCCCTGATGCCTGGGGAACAGCTGTAAATGTGCAGACGATGGTCTTTGGAAATATGGGTAATGCTTCAGCTACTGGAGTTGCCTTCACCAGAAACCCCGGAAACGGCGACCCGCATTTCTACGGAGAATATTTAATCAACGCCCAGGGTGAAGATGTAGTTGCAGGTATCCGCACCCCGGCACCGATTAATACCTTCTCGCAATCAACGCATAATAAAGATCTGGTAACGCTTGAGAAAGCAATGCCTCAGATTTATAAAGAGCTTTTTGCAATACAACTTCGCCTAGAGAATCACTACCGCGATATGCAGGATATTGAGTTTACCATTGAAAAAGGTAGGCTCTTTATGTTGCAGTGCCGCGTAGGAAAACGCAATGGTCCGGCAGCAGTGCGCATGGCCATGGATATGATTAAAGAGAAATTAATTAAAAAAGAGGAAGCTGTAATGCGCGTAACACCTGCGCAGTTAGATGAATTATTGCATCCGATCATTGACCCTAAGGTTGAATTGACGCAAAAACCATTTGTAAAGGGTTTACCTGCTGGTCCGGGTGGTGCATGTGGACAGATTGTTTTCTCAGCTGCTGATGCCGTAGCATGGGCAAAAGAAGGAAAACAGGTAATACTGGTGCGCGAAGAGACGAACCCTGAAGATGTTGAAGGTATGCGCGTTGCCCAGGCAATTTTGACTGCCAGAGGCGGTATGACCTCACACGCAGCCCTGGTAGCCCGTGGTTGGGGTAAATGCTGTATTGTAGGATGCAGTTCCTTGCATGTTGACTTAGGGGCCAAGAAGATCAACGTGGATGGTAAAACCCTTAAAGAAGGGGAGTGGGTTACCTTAAACGGGACTAAGGGCAATGTATATATAGGTAAGCTTCCTATGATGGATGCTTCCGAAGAAAATATGATGCTTTCTGGATTCTTGAAGATTTGCAGTACAATCAAGAAACTAGGGATTCGTACTAATGCTGACACCCCGGAAGATGCTGCTAAGGCGCGTCAATTCGGAGCCGAAGGTATTGGTTTATTTAGAACAGAACATATGTTCTACGGAAAAGGTTCTGATGAAGCTTTGTTTCTTTTACGCAAAATGATTGTCTCAAACACGCTCGAAGAAAGAACCAACGCAATCAATCAGCTCTTCCCGTATGTCAAAAAAGACATTAAAGGGACACTTGAAGCAATGGACGGATTTCCTGTAGTTATCCGCCTACTTGATCCGCCTCTACATGAATTTGTTCCGCGCGAGAAAGCAAAGCTTGAAGAGTTGGCCAAAGATCTTAATATTAACATGGAGGAGCTAACTAGGAGAGCTGAAGCACTGCACGAATCAAACCCGATGATGGGCCACCGCGGCGTACGCTTAGGGGTAACTTATCCTGAGGTAAGCGCTATGCAGATTCGCGCTATATTTGAAGCAGCAGCTGAACTGATCAAGGATGGTAAAAAACCATACCCGGAAATCATGGTCCCGGTTGTCTGCGATGTAAAAGAACTTGAGGATCAACTAGTTATTTATAAACAGGTTTATGCAGAGGTTTTAAAGAAATACAATCTAAAGAACATTAAAACCATGTACGGAACAATGATTGAGATCCCGCGCGCAGCACTGGTTGCAGACAAACTAGCAACAGTAGCGCAGTTCTTCTCATTCGGCACCAATGACATGACCCAGATGGGCTTTGGATTCTCCAGGGATGATATCGGAGGTTTTTTACCTGAGTATATTAAAAAAGGGATTCTCCCCGAAGATCCATTTCAAAGCATCGATCAGGAAGGTATCGGCCAGTTAATCCAAATCGGTATTGAACGCGGCAGAAAAACCAATAAGAAATTAGAAGTTGGTATCTGCGGTGAACACGGTGGAGAACCTAAATCAGTGGAATTTTGCCATAAGGTTGGAATGAATTACGTAAGCTGTTCGCCATTTCGCGTTCCAATTGCGAATTTAGCAGCAGCTCAGGCAGCGCTGAAAGACAAAAAGAAATAAAGGAAAACCATGGAAGCATTAAGGACATACCTTAAAGAAATTAGAAACATCCCGCTATTAACTCCGGCGGAAGAAGTTTCTTTAAGTAAGCGCATCAAAAAAGGCGATGAACAAGCGCGTAAACAAATGATCCAATCAAACCTGCGCCTAGTAATTAATATCGCCAAGCGATACATGCGCCTAGGGATCCCCTTTCTTGATTTAATCGAAGAGGGGAATCTTGGATTAATGAAGGCTGTAGATAAGTTTGACCATAGAAAAGGATTCCGTTTCTCAACTTATGGGGCTTGGTGGATTAAGCAGGCGATTACCCGCTCAATATCCGAACAGGGTAAAATGATCCGCGTGCCTGTGTACATGAACGATATAATCACCAAGTGGCGCAAAACAAAAGAGCGCATGGCCCAGAAATTAAAACGTATCCCGTCTGACATGGATATTGCCAAAAAACTCAAGATCCCGAAAGATAAAATTGAGCAGATTAATTTCTGGATGACTACCACAACCTCTTCCCTTGATGCGCCAATAGGTGAAGATAGCGAGGGGAAGATTTCAGACTTAGTCGAAGATGAGAACTCTGCTCAACCGGATAGCGGAATCGAGCATCTTTTGGATAAAGAAAGAGTGGAGAACCTGCTTGAAATTATGAATGATAGAGAGCGAGAGATCCTGGATATGCGCTTTGGCTTGGCAGATACTAAAACACACACACTTGCCGAAGTTGCCAAGAAGCTCGGCGTCTCAAGAGAAAGAATCAGGCAGATCGAAGAGGCAGCCCTCAAGAAAATTAGAAAATTTGTAGAAGGCACAAAAGGAGAGCTATGACCCCTAAACTTTGCTTAGAGAAATATGTGCGTAATATTCCGGATTTCCCAAAGCCAGGAATATTATTCAGAGACGTAACCACACTGATACAAGATAAAAAAGCATTTAAGGCTAGCGTTGATATGCTAACAGCTAAATTTAAAGGTAAAAAAATTGATAAGGTAGTAGGGGTGGAGGCGCGCGGATTTATCTTTGGTGCAGCAATTGCCTATAAAATAAACGCAGGATTTGTCCCTGTGCGCAAGAAAGGAAAACTCCCCTTTAAATCCATCTCCACAACCTACGCATTAGAATATGGCACAGATACTTTGGAGATCCACAAGGACGCCATTAACCCGGGAGAAAAGGTTTTAATTATCGACGACCTTCTGGCTACGGGCGGGACAGTAAAAGCTACAATTGAATTAGTAAATAATTTAAAAGGCAAGATTCAGGGAATCGGCTTTGTCATTGAGCTAGTTGACCTTAAGGGCAGAGATAAATTAAAGGATTATCCAGTTCACTCTTTGATTAAGTTTGAAGGAGAATAATCTTGCGCCTGTAGCTCATAAGGATAGAGCAACAGTTTCCTAAACTGTGTGCGGCAGGTTCGATTCCTGCCAGGCGCACTTATTTTAAAATGTACAATTACAATTTACATGCACACACATTTTTAAGTGACGGGGATCTGCTTCCTTCGGAAGTAGCAGTACGCTACCTTGCCAAAGGGTATAAGGCAATCGCAATTACTGACCATGCGGATTACAGCAATATTAAACCCTTGACTAAAGCAATTGTTGAATTCTACCGCAAGTGGCCTAAAGATTCTCTGATCAAAGTTTATCCCGGCATTGAGTTAACACATCTACCACCTGCTCAATTTAAACCTTTGGCTAAATTTGCCAGAAAAGAGGGGATAAAAGTTATTATTGCTCACGGTGAGACTACTACTGAACCGGTAGTAAAAGATACTAATAGACTGGCCTTAGAAGCAGATATTGATATTTTGGCTCACCCTGGCAAAATCTCCGACGAGGATACGCTACTGGCTAAAAAAAGAGGGGTTTTCCTAGAGGTTACTAGCCGTCGCGGGCATTCAAATACCAATAATCATGTAATTAAACAAGCTCGCAAGTTTGGGGCAAAATTAATCCTGAACAATGATAGCCATTCCCCAGAAGATATTATTTCGCCACAAGAACTGGCTGCTATAGGAATTCAGGCTGGCTTAACTGAAGTCGAGCTGGATAAGATTTACCAGGATGTTACTGATTTTTTAAAGAAATAAGGAGGGTGCAATGAAAAGAAAAAAGTTGTATCTAGCTATCTTAGCATCTTTAGTATTAACGCTTACTGGTTGCACTTCCATGTTTAATAAAAATAGCCTAGAACCATTGAAATCACAGGTAGCCCTAAAGTTCCAGGATATCCCTGTTCCGGCTGGATTTAGATTACTGCAACAGAATTCTTATTCTTTTGAAAGCACCGGGCTAAGGGCATGTGTCTTAAGATACCAGGGCCCTGCCTCAATTGAACGAGTAATTAACTTCTATAAAGAACAGATGCCCATGTACAACTGGAATCTCCTAAACGTCATGGAATACGGGGACTGTGTGATGAACTTTGAGCGTGAGACAGAGAGCTGTATTATCAATATTGCGCCAAAAGGGTCTAACTCGCTGATCAGTATCTCTATGGGGCCGAAATCACAGGGTTTTAACAAGAGATCCAAAAGCTTACTCAAATAGAGAAATTTTAATAAATTTACTTGACAAATTAAGGCTTGTATGATAAAAAAGTAAAGAGTGCTAGGTAAGCATAGCTATCGTCTAGGCAGATAACCACTTATAAGCCTAGTTTATATAACAATAACAAGGCATCATAACAAAGGAGGAGAATCAAAATGAGTAAACGCTTAATTTTAGTATTAGCGCTTGCTTTTGTAGTCAGCACATCATTTGCTGCCTACGCAGGAGTGCAAAATATCAAGGTATCTGGTGATATCAATGCTATAGGAATCATAAGAGATGGTTTTGATCTTGGGTATGGTTATCCAAGTGGTTCAAGCGAACCTCAACCTAAAGACATTAATGGAAGCCACCAAAGGCTTTTTGCTGACCAGGTCCGCTTAAGAGTTGACGCTGACTTAACTGACAATGTATCTGCAACCGTGAGATTACTTCAGGAAAGAGGATGGGGAAACACTTCAGGTCAGGTTAATGGTACTGATCAAAATAACTATAATACAAATAACACAAATAATATTGGTATTAATTTAGACTTAGCTTATATTACTTTAAAAGAATTCTTGTATTCACCTTTGACCATGACCATTGGTCGCCAAGAATTGATGTTCGGAAATAAGTTAATTATTGGAAATGGCAGCCAGCTTGCAAACGGTGCTGCTGATTATAATAATCTGCCAAAAGATCTTTCTGTAAGCAAAGCATTTGATGCTATCAGAGCTACTTTAAACTATGATCCTTTAGTAATTGACGCTATCTACGCTTCAGTAAGAAATACCGTTACAACTGTTGATGCCAGAGAAAATCTTTATGGCGTTAATGTTTCTTATGATATTACTAAAAAGGTCAATTTACAGGCTTATGCATTTGCTAAATATGATAAATCAAACAATGCTAGCTCTGGAGCTAGCTCTGGAAATACTAAAATGAATAAAGTTGTCGCTACGCCTGGTTTTCTTTTAACCTACCATGGCCAGAACTTAAAGGCATCTGCTGAAGCTGCATATCAGTTTGGAGCCACAAATCACGCTGGTACCACAACTGGCGCTGCTTCTGAACCAAAAGAAGTAAGTGCTTTTGCTCTGCAATTATTAGGTGACTATACTTTCAACAAATTGAAAATGAAACCTAGTATTGGTGGTGGATATACCTGGCTATCTGGCAACAGAGGTTCTCGCGGTGGTTGGGATCCAATGTACCAGGATGAGAATTTAAACAATATCGCATATGCTATCTTGCCTTTTAGTAACATGAGAGTTGGTAATGTAAGAGGTAGCATAAAGCCGCTTGAGGATGTAACTTTATTAGCAAACTACGGTTACTACCAGCTAGACACAGCAGTTTCATCTTTAACAAATCAATACACAAATACTGTAATGGCCATGAACGGTAGCAAGAATAATCTTGGTAGCGCTTTAGACCTAACAGTTAAGTATGACTATACTGAAGATGTTCAACTTGGTTTAACCTATGGTTCTTTCTGGAAAGGCGATGCTTTCCTGGATAATGCACACAGTGCCATGCAGGTTGTTGGTAATGTAAAGGTCGTATTCTAATACAACTAATGTAGAAACAACTGACCCTCAGGGGACTAGTTCCCCTGAGGGTTTTTAATTATCTTTAACTTTGGTTTTCCCTAACTACTACCTACTGTCAACTAACTACCTACTATGATACATTTGGCTTTTATCTTCCACATGCACCAACCATACTACAAGGATCTCTTAACCCATGAGACTGACCTACCCTGGGTAAGGCTTCATGGAGTCAAAGACTACCTTGATATGGCGCTAATGCTAAAAGACTTCCCTAAAATAAAACTTACCTTTAATGTGGTTCCTTCGCTACTTGAGCAGATCATTGATTATACAAACCGGAATATTAAAGATAGATATCTAGAGCTTTCTTACAAAAAAGCAAAAGACCTTACCTCTAGCGAAAAAGCCTTTATCTTAAATAATTTCTTCTCCATTAACAAGGAAAAGGTTATCGCATATTTCCCGCGTTTTTATGAATTGTACCTTAGGAAACAAAACAAACAGGAGTTTAATACCCAGGATTACCTGGATCTGCAAGTCTGGTTTAATCTAGCCTGGATAGACCCGTCTTTTAGAGAAAGTTACCCTGAATTAAGAAATATTGTAAATAAAGGCAGGCTTTATACTGAAGAAGACAAGCATATCGTCTTAGATAAGCAGCTAATTATTTTAGAAGAAATCATCCCCACTTATAAGAAACTTGCCAAAAGAGGACAGATTGAATTAAGTGTTACTCCGTATTATCATCCAATATTACCGCTACTCTGCAGCACTAACAGCGCAAAAGAAGCAAATCTTAAGAGCCTGCTTCCTAAATCTGAATTTCGTTATCCGGCTGACGCTAAGTTTCAGATTGAAAGCGCGGTTAAATTTTATCATGACAAATTCGCAATACCTGCCCAAGGAATGTGGCCATCAGAAGAATCTGTATCTGAAAGCATTCTTCCGTTTATAATTAACTCCGGGATCAATTGGATTGTCACAGACGAAGCCATACTCTTTAAATCATTAAAAAAGAAAAAAAGGGACACAGCACTTCTTTATCAGCCGCATTTATTAAGCAGGGAAGAGGGAAAGCTGAATGTTGTCTTTCGCGACCGCAACCTTTCTGACCTATTTGGATTTGTTTACCATAGCTGGAAAGCAGAAAATGCAGTGGATGACTTCATAAAACACCTAACCAACATAAATAAGGCTTTTAGTAAAGACGACATCTTAGTTACCCTGGCAATGGACGGAGAAAATGCCTGGGAATATTATACTAATGACGGCCATGATTTTCTTGAGCTACTATATACACGTTTATCAGAATCTCACTTTATAAATACAACCACGGTAACTGATTATCTAAAAGATCACCCCGCAAAATCAAAAATTAAGCATCTAACTGCAGGATCATGGATCTACGGAAACTTCGATAAGTGGATGGGCAACCCTTACAAGGTTAAAGCCTGGGATTGGCTGCTTGAAGCAAGAAAAGAGCTGGATAATTTAGGCTCTGATATCACAAAAGAAAAAGAAGCCTTAGCCTGGAAGCAGATATATATTGCTGAAGGAAGCGATTGGTTCTGGTGGTACGGGGAAGACCCGGATGGATCATTCGATAAGCTATTCCGTAGGCACCTAACTAACTTTTACATCATCATTAACAAAAATCCTCCTGATTATTTAAATAGCCCTCTAAACCCTTGACATCTAACGGGTTTTATGTTATAAATTAACCAATAAAATGGATAAAAAGGATATCTACGAGCACTTAGCAAAGATTTATCTTGACGCTTCTTCTAAAAAAAAGAAGAAAAATAAGGCCTACCCTAGACTCTTTAAGAATCTTTTTATCATAAGTATATTCTTAGTAGTAGGTTTAGGCTCTACTTTAGCTACTTCGTTATTTAAGAAGAACGGCCTGTCTTCAGAAATTGCCTTAGTTTTACAAAACGACGCCTCCAAGATAAACTTCAACTTTAATCCTGCAAAAAAAGAGACTTTCACCATTAACTTAAACAAACTAAATGTAGGACGCTTTAAATCGCTTGCTTTTGCTGTAAAAAATGTGCATCCTAGCGAAAAAATCTCTTTAAGGGTAGAATTCACCAATGCCTTTAAGGAAAAATCAGAAATATACGTAAAAGATCTCAGTGGTAAATGGCAGGATTATAAAATTAATCTTTCGGAGTTCAAAACTATCCGTGACTGGTCTGAATTATCATCGCTTACTTTTTCTGTTGAAGAATGGAACGCCACTGCAAAATCCGGCGTTCTCTACATAGATAACATTAGGTTGCTTAAGTAATACGAAAGGAGATCGTATGCGCATAATTGCTATTACTAATCAAAAGGGCGGTTGCGGCAAGACAACTACAGCAATTAACTTAGCTGCGTCACTATCTACCAACAACCGGAAAGTTCTCTTAATTGATTTAGATCCCCAGTCGCATGCTACATTAGGGTTGAATATCAAGGCCTCTTTAAGCATTTATAATACCCTATCAAAGATAGCGCATCAAAAAGCAAAACTTGATGATATCATCCAAAATATTAGCCCTGATTTTGATATAGCGCCTTCCAGTATCATCTTAAGCACCCTAGAACAGGAGTTAGCCGGCGAAATCGGCAGAGAAGCCCGCCTTAGGGATACCTTGAATAATTTCAAAGGAAACTATGATTACGTATTAATTGACTGCCCACCCAATCTAGGCATCTTGACAATAAATGCTATCCGGGCATCTAATGAAGTAATTATTCCAGTTGAAGCAAGCAGATTTTCGCTTGAGGGACTGGATCAGCTAATCAGCATAGTCGATTTAGTCAGGGACCGCCTGAATCATGATGTTAAATACAAGGTACTGGTCACTAACTTTGACTCCCGGCTTGCGCATTCTTTCAAGATGTTGGACAAAATTAAGCTTGGCTATAAAGATACGCTTTTTAGTAACATTATCCACGTTAATGTAAAGCTAAAAGAAGCCCAGAACCATGGCAGCCATATCTTTAGCTATGATAAGTACTGTCGCGGGGCCAAAGATTATTTTTCTTTATCCCGGGAGATCATTACCCAGGAAAAAACACCGCTTCCTTTGCTTGGTTTAGAAAAGAAAATGAAAGAGCTATTAAAGAAAGAACTCCCTAAGTTTACGGAGATTGTTTTCTCTGTATCCGCTCCTGATGCTAAAGAGGTTTATCTTGCCGGTGAATTCAATAACTGGCAGACCAATGATGACAGCCGAATGATGCAAAATAACGGTACCTGGAGCAAGAAACTAAACCTGAAGTTCGGTAAATACCGCTACCGCTTTATTGTTGATGGAGACTGGATAGAAGACACAAAAAATCCGCTAAAAGAGGTTAACCCTTACGGCTCAGTTGATTCCTTAGTAGAAGTAAACGCTAAAATATAAACAAGGAGGTGCTTTATGGCTTTAAAAAAGAAGGCAAAGAAAAAGGTAACTAAAAGAAAGCCGGTAAAGTCTGCCAAAAAGAAGATTGTAAGAAAAGTTACCAAAAAAAAGTCGATCAAAAGAAAGCCGGCTAAGAAAAGTATATCTAAAAAAAGGCCCATAACCAAACAAATCAAACCAAAAGAGAAGCCAGTAGGGATTATTACGCATTATTTTCCACATGTGCGGGCTGCGGTTATAAAACTTAAGGCTCCTTTATTAGTAGGATCAACAATCAAGATTAAGGGACATACAACAGACTTTAAACAGACTATTTCATCTATGCAAATTGACCATGCGCCGGTTAATCAGGCAAAAATTGGCCAAGAGATAGGGCTTTTGGTTGACTCTAGAGTAAGACAACACGACTTAGTTTATAAAGTATAGAAAAGGAGGGGTCATGAGACTTTCAGAGATTGAAAAAAAGGCAAAGAACCTAGGGATCAAAGATACCTGGAGACTCTCCAAAAAGGAGCTAATTAAGACTATCCAGCGGGCTGAAGGCAACTTTGACTGCTTTAGCACGGCAAGGAAGAATGCCTGCGACCAGATGGTTTGTTGCTGGAGAATTGACTGCCTAAGATGAAGTACAAGTGCCAGATTTGCGAACGAGAGATTGATGACTTTGCCAGTGTTGCTCACATTAGAACCGAAGAATACCTGCTTGAGTTAATTCTGCGCGATCATCCACAGTGGCATGAAAAAAATAAGACTTGCCATAAATGCGTGGATTACTACCGAAAGTTAGTTAAAGAAAACGAAATTTAATTTCTAAAAGCCTGCTTCTAGATTAAAGAAGTAGGCTTTTAGCTGTTAGATTTACGAGTAGGTACTCATAATAAATACGGCGTTAAATCTAGGTAAGTTCTAGTAAATACGCCCTCGAGGAGTCATGCAGACAAGAGGTAGGCCCAAAAAATACCGGATAGTCAGACTTGACCCCAAAATAGCCCAGTTTAGCCCAAGGGGGAAGCCAGGCAGGCCAAATGAGGTTGACCTTACCATGGACCAGTTTGAAGCAATTAGGCTGGTTATATACATGGGAATGCCCCAAAAAGAGGCAGCCAAATCCATGCGCATATCCCAACAAACGCTCAGCCGAATCTTAAAGAAGGCACTTAAAAGTTTAGCTAATGCGTTAGTAAACGGGGATACAATAAAGATCCAAGGTGGCCATTATGTATTCAGTTCGCGCGAAGAACACCCTAACCAGTACCAGAATACCCTTAAGAAACCACTCTAGAAACACCCATAATTACTACTTAAAGCTAGCTTAAACCCCAAAAACCCCTATTCATCAACTTCCTATAATACATATTATGTTAACTTAAGCATACTGGGAATATTACCCTAAACCCATGTTTATATAGAGGTTGGAGAGATACATTTTTATCCTGTGGATAAGGGATTTTTTGCTTACTTAGACTTACCTGCCATTCTTAAGCTTAACAGTTAGAGGAAAATCCCTATATAAGAATACCTGGATTTTTTGCGTTTAATGAAAGATTTTCTTAGCGGGTAAAAGAAGTTATTGCGGGGTAAATTGTCCCCTCTCCAAAGCGGCCATTAATCAGGTCAAAAGCTCTAGTCAAAGACTCCCTTTGTTTTTCCTCAATAAGCAAAAGGGAGCTATCAGCTTGATTTAGTTGACTGACAGAGACCCCTAGAGCCCTGATTTTAGGCCTTTTTAGGGACATCTTTGCCATTATCTTAAGGCATTTGGAGTAGATTTCGTAGCTGTCATTAGTAGTAATTTGGCTTGTTTTTTGAGCTCCTAAAGAGCCTATTTCAGACCCACTTAGGTATAAATTTACAGTTCTACATACCAAATTCTGCTGCCTTAACCGCACGCCAACCATCTCAGATAAGAGCCTAATCCAAGCCTGAATAACCCGGGGGTTTATTTCAACCCTAGGCAGTGTATATGAATGGCTTACTGATTTAGGACTTTCACTAGACTTACCGGGATTTTCTTCAAACTTACCGGGATTATTATTGATAAATTCCGGTAAGTTTAGGTATAAATCCCAGCATGTTTTTAAGCCCTGATTCATGAAAATCTGGCCGTTTTTTCCACCCATTCCGCAGAGTTTATTTAGCGGAGTAACGCGTAAAGTTTCTTCAAAGTTTTCATCATTAATCAGGGTCAGTCCATCCGGCTTATTTAGCTTAGAGGCAAGCTTTGCAAGTAGCCAATTCTTGGCTATACCAACAGATGCGGTGATGTTAAAGTTTGCATATATCTGCAGCTTAACTTCTTTACCCAAACTTACCGCATTTTTTATGCCAGTTAGGTCCATTTGAAACTCATCAATTGAGGCATAATTTAAAGGTGAGTTAAAGCCTTTCAGGAGCTCAAAGATCTGCTCCGAAGTCCATATGTACTTAGCCTGATCCGCTGTCACAAACTCTAAATTCGGACAGATATTAAAGGCGTCCCTAGAAGGCATACCTGAATGTATCCCCAAGTGCTTTGCTTCATAGCTAGCTGCGCAAACTACGGTGTGCATCTTGCTACCACGCGAACCCACAATTAAAGGTTTCCCTTTCAAGCGCGGATTAATCGCCTGCTCAATTGAAGCAAAAAAAGCATCCATATCAACATGCAAAATCATAGTTAATGGTAAATGGGGTCAGAATTAATTCTGACCCCATTTACCTTCATTTATCCCGATTATTGCATTATCTTATCTATCTGCCAGCGGAAGGTTGTATTATTAAACGAGATCTGATACATTTGGCCTGCGCAGTTTACCGAAAAGTAATTGATCAAGGCCTGGCCAATATGCTCTTGCCAATTGTAGGTAATTTTATCAATCTGATATTCTTTATTATTCCAGATAAAACTCTTAGGGAATATTTTGGCATGTTTAAAAAACGCCAAAACCTCGATTCTCTCATCCAAAGCATCAGCATTAAACCCAGCCTTGTCAGGTTCAAATCTATCCCAGCGTGCTTTCGGACTAAAACTATTTTGTTGTTGCATACTAACCAACCCTATTATAAACTTACCGGGATTTTATAATACTGATTAAAAAACGGGTGGCTTGGGATGTGGCTCGCAGCCGCAAATTTGCGGCGAGAGACACTCCCAAGACAGGACCCGTTTGTTTAATATTTTCTTATGACGGTTATCAATTTTCCTATTACTTTAAATTCTTCAAATATTGGCGGGTAATTTGCATTTGCAGCTTCCAGATGGAACTTACCGGATTTACTACGTAGTCTCTTTAAAGTTACTTCATTATTAGCTAACAGCGCAGCAACTACATCATTATTATTTGCATCGGGACGTTTCTTGATAATTGCAATATCGCCTTCAAGGATTCCGGCATCAATCATGCTGTCACCTTTAACCCTTAGCGCAAAAACATCATCAAAGCCTAAGCGGCCAAGATACAAATCATCGGCATCAACATAACCCTGAATTTCCTCATAAGCCAAACCAGGTTTCCCAGCCATTATGGTACCAATTATCGGGATCTTAAAACTTGCGCGCTCAGTTAACTCGATTGCCCGAGATTTATTATTCATACGCCTAACCAATCCTTTCTGCACTAAAGCCTTTAGATAATCCCTTACTGTTCCGGTAGATTTAAATCCCAGCTCCTCTCCTATCTCTCTAATCGTAGGAGGCAGCCTCTCCCCTACTTTTTTACGGATAAAATTAAGCACCTTTTCCTGCTTTGGCGTCAAAAATGGCTTCTTTTCCATACCTATAGATATACCACACATTTGTGTGGTTTGTCAAGTGTTTATTCTGCTAACTCTGCCAGGTAATCCCATCGATCGTATGCGATTTGGAGCTCTTCGGATAAAGCTTCGGATCTGGCTTTATCTTGGGCGATTTCATCGGGAGGCTTTTCGTAAAAAGATAAATCCGCAAACAATGCGTAGAGGTTTTTCTGCTCCTCCTCTAACTTCTCGATTTTTATTGGAAAGCTATCTAATTCCTGCTGCTCTTTGTAGGTAAGCTTACGTTGAACAATAGGCTTATTTATCTTTACAGGCTCCTTCTTTACTTTTATCTTTACCGGCTCAGGATTTACTACCGGCTGACGCTGACTTAACCAGTCATCATAACCTCCGGGATATTCATTGATTATACCTTCGCCTTCCATAACAATGGTAGATGTAACCACATTATTCAGGAACGCGCGGTCATGACTCACTAATAAGAGTGTCCCGGTGTACTCAAGAAGCAACTCCTCAAGAAGCTCCAAGGTCTCAATATCCAAATCATTGGTAGGCTCATCCAATACCAGCACATTAGAAGGCTTGGAAAATAGCCGAGCTAGAAACAAGCGATTGCGTTCACCTCCGGAAAGGACCTTTACTTGCGTACGGGATCGATCCGGCGCAAAGAGAAAATCCTGCAAATATCCAAGGATATGTTTAGGCTTACCATTAATAATTATAGTGTCACTTCCATCGCTTACATTTTCGGCAACGGTTTTTTCTTCATCTAACTGCTCGCGCAACTGGTCGTAGTAAGCAATCTCAAGATTTGTTCCAAAGATGACTTTTCCGCGCTGCGGCTCAAGCTTTCCCAATAAAAGACGCAGGAGCGTTGTCTTTCCGCTTCCGTTAGGTCCGATTACCCCGATTTTATCCTGACGCATAATCTGGGTTGAGAAATCTTGTATCAAACATTTATTGCCATAACCATAGCTTAGCTGAAAAGCTTTGATGACCTTTTGTCCGGAGATAACAGATTTTTGTGCCCGCATGCGTACCTGGCCATCTTGCTTATGCTGGGTCTTCTTCTCTTCCCTTAAGCGCTCAAGAGCCTTAACCCTTCCCTCATTGCGGCATCTTCTAGCCTTTACTCCCTTACGGATCCAGATTTCTTCTTCGGCTAACTTCTTATCGAAATGGCTCCACTCTGCTTCCTCCATATCCATGGCTGCCTGTTTTCGCTCTAAGAAAATTTTATAATCACACTCCCAGCTATAAAGTTTACCGCGGTCAAGCTCAATAATCCTGGTTGCCAGATGCTCCATAAACATCCTGTCATGCGTAACAAAAAACACAGTACCTGGATAGCTAGAGAGAAACCCCTCCAGCCAGTTAATCGAATCTATATCAAGGTGATTTGTAGGTTCATCAAGGAGTAAAACCTCGGGCCTTATCACTAATGCCCTGGCTAAAAGCACGCGGCGCTTCTGCCCTCCGGATAGACTCTTAAAATCCATCTCCCCATCAAGCTTCATCTTCTCAATAACATACTCAACCTGATTATTCACATCCCAACTATTAGTGCGATCTAGCTCAGACTGTAACGTATCGAGCTGCTTTAATAATTCCGGGGTATGTTCTGTATGAAGACGGTGAGTTAAATGATGGTACTGGCTTAAAAGATTAGCGCGCTCCCCCAGGCCTGAAAGAACAATGTCAAAAACACTCCCCTCCATATCCACGGGGACTTCCTGCGGTAAATGTGTTACCTGAATACCTTTTTGAATAATAATCTTACCTTCATCAAGCGGGATCTCCCCAACCATTACTCTCATTAACGTGGTTTTACCTGTGCCGTTTCGGCCAAGCAAAGCAATCCGCTCTCCGGATTCAATTTGTAAGCTCAACTCATCAAAGATAAGCGGCCCACTGAATTTAAGATTAGCTTTTTGTATACTGATTAATGCCATATGTTATTCCTTTAATAATTAAAAATATCCTTTAGCTCATACTGCTTCCCGGAGACTTTGTTTAACGCTTCTAGAATTCTGTATTGTATCTTTTGATTCAAACGTCTACCTTTTACCGCGCGGCTAACCATCTTATGCGTAATCTGCTTAGTTGAATTAACCACTAAATCGTTTGCCTTAAGTCCAAGCTCGGTCATAATCTTGGCTATCGGCTGAACCCCTAGATCACGTTTAATTTGTTTTAACAATTTTAATTTGTTCTGCCTTAAATTCTACGGTATCCCCTAAGCGCAGCTTTCTACGGATACGACTTTCAACCTCGCCATTTACCTTAACTCTAGCCGCTTGGATATGCTCTCTTGCCTCAGCTCCATTCGCAACAAGTTTCATATTTTTAAGCAAATTATCCAGTTCAATAAAATCAGCTTTCAGCTGAAACTCCATGTTGCCTCCATAAAACTACTTTTATTCAGATTACAACTTAGACTCGGAAAGAAGTTCTCTTGCTCCAAGCTTATCCTGAATATAAACTTCCGGGATAAACTCGATAGAATTAGGGATAAGTTTATCAATAGCATTCTTTATCCGTGTTTGCTGTGTTTCGTTTTTTAGATCAAAGACGGGGTTTTGGCTAAGATCGTTAAATAAAAGGATTACCGGGTTATGGGGATATGTATAATCTTTCAAAAGCCATTTGATAAGTAGATCTAGATAATCAGGCTTGTCTTTAAATACATTCACAGCGGTCTTAAAATTAATCTTCCCCCAATCAACTTCAATAGTTTTATGAATGAGTGCATAAGCGGAAGAATATTTTACCATCTTAATTTGGCCTGGAGCTAATTTAACGGCCGTATTAACAATAACAGCGGCAAACTCGGAGTGCTTAAAGTTCTTAATTTCTTTGTGAATATCGATAGTCAAAAGGTCAAAAATAAAAACCCCCCGTACGCTTGATACGGCATTTATTGTGCTGCGCTTCACAAAATCTTCAACCGCCTCCCAAAGAATTTTCTCATCATGTCGGATGAAATTTAATGTCAGAATATCGCAGACTTGACCCTCGCGGATAGCCTTATATTGGCGGAGCTTATCTTCATTATGCCCGGTATATGAAATTTCGTCAAAAAGGGGCATATTTTGGAAAAGATTTGAGTTTTGGAATCCGAAATCAATTAAATTCATACTTAAGCACCTTCTCAAAGTGCTGATAATCTTTTAAAGACTTCCACTCTCCACCCCATGCCCAGCCCAATCGTTTAAAAGTCTTAACCACAGGAGAGTTTCGCGTAAGCGTCCCAGGCTTATTAATATTGTAAACTGCACCCGGGGGCAACACTACCCTTCGCTTTATATAAGGATTCTGTAGTGGGTTAATATCAATGGCATAGCCGTAAGCATGCATAGATAGCTTCTTACTTCTTGTTGCCGTTCTGTAATTAAATCCGGAGGTGTTATTTACCATCATCGACTGATCATCATCGTTAAACTTACCATTATTGTAAAAACGGTTGTGGGAGATAGGGATTACCGATTGGATAGGGAACCTTGTTCTAAAAATAACACTGAATATTTCTTGGATGTCCCTTACCAGTCTTTTGTTTATGATGATTTGGCCCTTGTGAATTTTGCCATCAAAAGAATAATACAAAACCTCAACCAGCCTCTGTTTACTCTTAAAACTAAGAGGCGCCCATTTCCGTAAACCTTCAGCTAAAGCAATATTGCTATCAACAACCGGATTCTGCAGAGTCCCCAAAGAATACCTCTCACGCTCTATAGGCGCAATTCTCTCCGGACTAATAAACCTTGGGGCGCATCCGGATAAGATTATGGCTAAGAATAAAGGAAATAATAAATACTTTCTTCCAAGCTTTATTTTATTTACCAATATCTTCATTCCAAAGCCTCGGGTTATTTTGAATAAAATCCTTCATAAGCGAAATGCATGCTTCATTTTGCAAAATCTCAAGCCTTACCCCCCTTGACTTCAAAAGCTCTTCTTCCCCCGTAAATGTCTTATTCTCACCTATAACAATATGCGGGATCTTATAAAGGAGTATCGCGCCTGAACACATAGAACACGGAGAAAGGGTTGTGTAAAGCGTACAGTGCTCGTATGCTAAGGGTTTAGCTAGGCGGCCGGCATTTTCTAGCGCATCCATCTCCGCATGCAAAATAACACTCCCTTTTTGAACGCGCCTATTATGCCCTCGACCCATTATCTTACCGTTATGGACAATTACTGAACCAATGGGTACGCCCCCCTCCTTTAGCCCAATCCTTGCCTCATCAAGAGCAGCCTCCAGATATTTATCCACTTTTTCTTCCTCCTTAGATTTTTCTATATCCTACTCCATAAGAAACTCTAAATCAATCCTTTTCTGGATACTGACTTTCTTTCTTGGCATAAACCTACTTGAGTGGTAGAATTAACATATGAAAAGAATACTTTACGGAATATGTTTGACGTTATTGCTATCCGGCAATATTTGGGCTAAGGATTTAGATACTTCTGAAGTTAGCGTATTGGCAAAGACAACTTCAAGCTGGGATGGTGCTCTTCTGCCAAAATATGCAAGAGGCAGGCCCGAAATTACTATTTTAAAGATCACAATTCCTCCAGGAACACAATTACCGCTACATAAACATATTGTAATAAATACCGGAGTATTAATAAGCGGAGAGCTTACCGTATTTACAGAAAATAAAAAGATTCTGCACCTAAAAGCTGGTGATCCTATCGTTGAAGTTGTAAATAAATGGCACTATGGTAAGAATGAAGGTAAGGTTCCTGCAGAAATTATAGTATTTTATATGGGGATAAAGGGTAAGCCTATAACTATTAAAAAATAAGCCAGTTCTACGCTAGACATTTTATTCTGTATCAAACGTTATTTTTCTTCAACACAGTTACTTATTCTACCTTGCCATTTTCATTTACAAAATCTAACCACTTATTCTTCTTAAGGTTAAAAACAGAAAACTTAAGACCACTTGATGATAATTGAATAAACTTCTGATTCCAGGCATATCCTTGATCAAAAATCTGGGCCCAGAGAACCTTCCCTCCCGAACTCTTAATATAAACAGCTTCCAGTCTCCTTGGCTTGTCACAAACAGTAATCTTTTCCATGCCGCGCCATTTCTCCTCATGGCAAAACAAATCATATGTGCTTAAAAGCAGGTATGCGCCGTCATCACATAATTGTAAATTATCAATTTCGCGAAGTCCATATTTCTTCTCCCAGAGAAACTCCTGTTTCCAGAGATCGATAAGTGTAATCAGCGCACTGTCAGAGCCGCTTTTTGCTATTACAAAATAATGCCCGTCTTTTGATAGGACTGTTTTCCTGATTGAAACCGGGAATTTCTTGGCTAAATTAAACTCTTTCAGCATCCCTCCGTCCTGAGAGAAAATTGCCATACTTCTATACCAATCTTCATCGAAATTATCCCAATATATCATGACAATATATCTACCGTCATAAGTTATACTAACAATACCCGGAGTTGCAAGCAACGCCTTCTCCCAAACTACCACACCCTTATGTTTGTAGATGGCCTTAGCCGGGCTACTAGCAAGGAGTGTACGACTATTGATTACTTCAAGCTCCCAATCTTTATAGGCAGAATAATACCGGGTGACTGTTCCTGCCGGCATAGGCTCTCTTTTTGCATATGCAACATTAAAAGAAGATAAAGCTACAATCAAGCTTAAGAAAATAATTATCTTTTTCATTTACCCTCCCCTACACTTTCTCTTGTAAATCCATACAGGTCAACTATGGATTTTCCCTTTCTATTCCTACAGTTGCAAATATATTCAAAACCATTCTTATCTCTCCGAAAGAGTTCATTTTCCCTATCGGTTGCGGTAAAATTGAACTTATTATTCTCAATCTTGCCAATGTAGCTTTTCGTAGTCATCGTAAGCGTATGCTGCTCAAGTACAACCGCTTTGCCATCCTCTATCACCAGTGCTCTTCTATCCGGACATTTAAACCGATATACCTGCGGCAAAAAAGGACCTACCATCTCACCAATCATATAAAAAGGAGTAACAATAATCATAACGGCTAGAGGGATACCTACAATCGTAATGTTAATAAAAGGTAGATACCTGAATATTGAAGCGAGTTTAAGCTTACTAAGCTTGGTAGCTAGAAAACGTCCGATGAGTGAAATTGCAACTACCGCAGGATACCAATGAATAGCATAAAAAACTACCCATTGGTAGCCAGATCCCATTGAGCTAGGGGCATCGAACATAAAGTATGAACCATACCACAAAAAAGGCCAGGCAAAAAGCGAGATTCTAAAGATTGCATTAAGCGATGTTCTTATTTTCAATTTTCTCATTATCCATAATAATAAGTTTGTTATTTCTTTATTCCAAAAGTGATCTTCTTAGTCATATAATTGCCCTCTTCGTTTTTATCTTCGAGCCGGACTACTACCATATCACCTTCTCTTAAATCGCTTAACCTAAGGCTTGAACCATCTTTGGTAATAACTGCTTCCGAGAGTACTTTAACTTTAGCATTTCCCAGTGGGTTAAACAGGTCGAGCGTGGAATTGCTTAAGTCTACATTAATAATCCTGGCCTCAATCTCTATCGCAATATTACTCTTGCCGGTTAAAGCCACCGCAGCCAGAAGCCCCTCATTTACTTTAAATCCCAGTGCTTTTGCTTTTAGCAGATCAGATAACGATTCAGGATACTCCTGTTTCTGAGCGTAAGCAATCCCTCTACCGTTATAAGCAGCCGCATAATCTGGCTTTAATTCTATGGCCCTATTGAAATCAGAGATAGCCTGGTTGAGTTCATCCAGCTTAATATTGGCTAAACCGCGATCAAAGTAAGCTATAGCATAGTTAGAATTTAAAGCAATCGCTTTGTCAAATGCAACAACAGCTTCGCTGTATTTACCATCTTTAGCAAGTTGAGCACCTTTATTTAAAAATTCAGCTTCCGGATTTTGAGCATAAAGATTTGAAGGAAATATAGTTAGGATGGTTAAAATAAGAGCGCGGACGGCGGGCGTGATTTTATGTTTAAACATAAATATCTTTTATTGCCACGAAGAAATTACACCATTAACGAAGTTCTTTATCTTGGCCTTATCAGAATCGGATATCACTACAAACTGAAGACCTACATTAAAAAGACGAGGCTTTACTTCTACTGGAGTTATCTCATTTAGCCACATTAACTCAGCCTTACTTTTTAATGGCTCTTTATCATTCCATAGGAATAAATCCAAATCTACTAAAGCAGAGACTAACGGCTGGGCTCCTGATTCTAAAATAAGCATTATCCCGCCAGCGCTTATGTTTTCTGTATGTGCATTAACCACTAGCCGGCTATCATTAAAAACAATTGCTATTTTGCATGCAATGCTTATGCGATGAAACTCCCTCTTTTCTATTGTCATTATTTTTGTTCCTTTCGTGCTTCCCAGGCATCAATAAATCTTTTAACTCTCCTGGCAATCTGCTTAAAATCTTTATTCTTCAACCAATCTTTCCTAAATACGCTAGCGCCAAAAGATACAGCGCTTGCACCAAATGCAAAATAATCTTTTAGATTATCAGGAGAAACACCTGAGCATGCCAATAGCTCTACATTATTAAACGGAGCTTTAATCTCACGAAGATATTCAGGACCGAATAATTTCGCAGGAAAAACCTTAACCATAGTTGCGCCTGAATCCCAAGCTTGATAAATCTCCTGAGGAGTAAGCGCTCCAGGGAATACAGGTATCTTATTTCTTACGCAATAACCTACAACATCTTTCGCCAAAACCGGCATGACAATAAAACTAGCTCCGCTTTTAAGAGCGATTTTTAAATCTTTCATGTTAAGCACTGTTCCTGCGCCAAGAGTCAATCGGTTTGCGGATGCCTGCTTTGCCTCGCGTATTAATTCCGGAGCACCGAAAGTATTCATAGTAATCTCTAAGGTTTCAAGTCCAGCCTCGATTACCGCTTCAATTAACGGCTCAATCTGAGCCCTTTCTGCTCCCCTTAAAATCCCCAGAATTGGCTTTTGCTTAAAGCTTGATATATCCATATTACTCTTCGTCTTCGCCTACTAAGCTCTCGTAATACTCGCGGTAATTCTCCTTCTTATCGCTCTCGCGAAGCGCAATCGCTGTGCGCGGATGCTCATCAAGGATACCGGTTATAGCGTAAGGGATAAAATAACCCCACTCAATCTTTTTCTGTAGTGGTACGAATTCTTTTGAAATCACATCTAGAATCGGACGAATATCATATTTAGGATTTTTGAGAAAACCAAGTAAGAGCTCTGTTGGACAGTTCCCTGCTGCGCGACCTAAACCGTAAATTGAGCCGTCTACATAATTAGCATTATGGATTATCGCCTCAATGGTATTGCCAAAAGCAAGTTGCTGATTATTGTGTGCATGCATCCCTACTTCTTTAGTCTTTAAAATACTCTTTGCCTTCTTAATTAGAAACTCGGTTGTCTCTTGATAAAGCGAGCCGAAACTATCTACAATATAAACAATCTGCGCCTTGCTTTCTTTCTCAAGCTGCTCAAGGCACTCATTAAGCTCATTATCCAAAGCCCGCGAGATAGCCATTATGTTTACGGTCGTCTCATAACCTTTATCCGCAAAATGATTCACCAGATAAATCGCCTTATCCACATCCTTAACATAAGTTGCAACCCTAATCATATCTACCGGACTATCTTTTTTAGAAACTACATCTTCCACGTCTACTCTATCAACATCGACCATAACCGAAATCTTTGTTTTAGACTCTACCCCCTCGATAACCTTGCTTATGTCTTCATCATCGCAGAATTTCCATTTTCCATACTCTCTTGGGTTAAAAAGCCGCTTAGAATTCTTATAACCAACTTCCATATAGTCTATCCCTGCTTCTGAAATCGCCTTATAGACCTCGCGTACAAAACGCAGATCAAAATCATGGTTATTCATTAAACCGCCATCTCTAATAGTACAATCTAAAACCTTAATTTTCTCTCTAAACATTCATCCTCCTTATATTTTTTCTTAACCGTTAATCTTCTTTAAAAGCCAGGCTATATTCTTACCCAATGTACTCATTGTACTTAAACCTTCTTCGTCCTTTTCTGCCTCGCCAATCTGACGGCCAAGACCAATATTCCAATAGGAAGAACCTACAATAATCATCTGGCTAATAGTAAAAAAATGATTTATTGAATCAAATGCGTGAATCGCCCCAGCTCTTCTTACCGCAACAACTGCAACCCCTACCTTACGCTTAAACAAATCGCTATTTGCCCGGTTAACCATACCGGCCCTCTCAATCAAAGCCTTGCATCCTGCAGTGCAATCTGCAAAATATGTAGGTGAGCCTATGATAACGCCATCTGCCTGAATAATTTTTGCGATATACTCATTAATTAGATCATCGGTAATTATACATTTATTATTCTTTAACTTAAAACAGCTACCGCAACCTACGCACCCTTGAATTTTCTGACCAACAAGCTGTATAAGCTCAGTTTTAATCCCTTCTCTCTCAAGCTCCTTGAACACTTGATTTATAAGAACTGCGGTATTCCCGTCTTTGCGAGCGCTTGCATTAAATGCTATAACTTTCATAAACCTCACCCTATCCTCGAGATGAAAAACCCCCTGTATCGTAATTTACACAGGGGGCTCATCATTAATTAGTATCAAAATCTAAATATCAACTCCCCATTACTAAACTCGGTATTCGAAATCTTATTATCGTTATTCTTATCAATTGTGTCAAAATATTGTTTAAATTGATCCGTAGCTTCAGATTTAGTAACTTTTCCGTCTTGATTCTTATCCGCATCAGCAAATACCTTAGCCTTATCTGCTTTTAGTTCATTTGAGGTAAGCACTCCGTTCTTATCCTTATCCAATTCATTGAATTTCTTAGTTTGATAGGCTTGCATTTCGCTATTAGTGATAAAATTGTTGCCATCTATATCTAGCTGTTGGAATTTAGGGGTTGTCACTTGCACATTAGTTTGAACCTGAGCAAAAGAATTTAGGCTGCCAATTAATATAGCAGACGGAACTAAAACCTGAATTTTAGCTAAACTAAACATGTTGTCTCTCCTTTTCTAATCTTACGATCTAATTATCAATATTATAACACAGCCAATTTAATAATAGAACGGCTATTTTTTAGCCTTACCTTGGGCAGCAACTGCCTCCATCGCCTTCTTAACCTCCTCGGGATCGCCCAAATAATAATGTTTTATAGCCTTAAGATTATCATCGAGCTCATATACAAGAGGCATGCCGGTTGGAATATTTAAATGTACGATCTCCTCTTCTGAGATATTATCCAGATACTTCACTAAAGCGCGCAGGCTATTCCCATGCGCTGCAATAATTACCCGCTTACCGGATTTAATAGTAGGCGCAATTGTCTCATGCCAATAAGGGAGGAACCTGGCAACAGTATCTTTAAGACATTCGGTTAAAGGAATATCCTTAGGGTTTATATCATTATAGCGCGGGTCGTTCTTCGGCGAACGCTCATCGTCAGCTTTTAATGCAGGAGGTGGAACATCGTAACTTCTCCTCCAAATTAATACCTGATCTTCTCCGAATTTAGCCGCCATCTCTGATTTATTCAAGCCCTGTAATGAGCCATAATGCCGCTCATTAAGCCTCCAGGAATTATGCACGGGGATCCACATTAAGTCCATCTTATCAAGCACGATCCAAAGAGTGCGAATTGCCCTTTTTAATACCGAGGTATAAGCAATATCAAAAACATAGCCCTCATTTTTAAGAACCTCTCCTCCTCTTTCCGCCTCACTCCTGCCTTTTTCAGAGAGGTCAACATCAGTCCAACCGGTAAACCTATTCTCCTTATTCCAAGTGCTCTCCCCATGACGAATCAAGACTACCTTATACATAAAATTTCTCCTTATTGAATTTTGATAAGTTTATAACGCAAAGAGTATATCTTCTTTAAAGACTCAATGAATATAATTATAACCAGAACAATCATTACTATAGAAAGTGAGGCGTTTAAATTTCCCTGAAAATTATGCTTAAGAAGGTAATTCCCGGTAATATTTAATACTCCTGCAGTTACGGTTGTTACAAACATAAAAATAGCTGGTAAAAATGTCACTAAACTATATTTCCAGTTCTTAGTGTGTTTTAGAATATACAGCGTACCTACTAATAAGGCAAGCGTAGCCAAAAGCTGGTTAGCCACACCAAACATCGGCCAGATAGTCGAGATCTCGCCATTATACACTAGATACCCCCAGAGAAAAGTAATAATTCCGGCGCTTGCAACAATACCCAGGAACGATTTACCCACCTTCCATCTAGGCCTGGCTAACTTTATTAATTCTTCAAGAATATATCGCGCTACTCGTGTACCTGTATCAACCGTAGTTAAGACGAACATTGCCTCAAACATAATCGCGAAGTGATACCAGTAGCCCATAAGCGCCTTCATCCCAGGGATAGCTGAAAGAATTACTGACATACCCGCTGCCAAAGATACAGCACCTCCTGTCCTACCAGATAAAACCTCGCCGGTCATCTGTTCAATCTGTGCAAGATGTGTAGTACTAAGCCCAAGCTTATGGAATAAATCAACTGGGACATTGATAGCAAAATAATCTCCGGGCAAAAGCACGGTTGCAGCAATCAAGGCCATAATCGAAACTACTGACTCAACCAACATGGCGCCAAAACCAATCATGCGCATATCCGACTCTTTATTGATCATCTTAGGGGTAGTCCCTGAGCCTATTAAAGCGTGAAAACCACTAATTGCCCCGCAGGCAACAGTAATACAAACAAACGGCCAGACCTTTCCCGGTATAATCGGTCCACCCCCATGCACAAATTGAGTTACTGCCGGCATGTTTAAATGCGGATTGACAATAAAAATACCTATACCAAGAAGAGCAATCGTCCCTATCTTCATATAAGAACTCATATAATCTCGCGGACAAAGCAAGAGCCAGACAGGTAAGATCGAAGCGATAAAGCCATAAACTGGTAGCATTATGGAAAGGGTTGGTTTAGTAAATAAAAAGTAGTGGCCAAAGATTGATTTTGAAAGTGGCTCACCAAAAACTACTCCGGCAGTAACTATCAAAACTCCAATAACCGAAGCTTCGACAATCTTACCCGGACGCAATTTGTACATATATAATGCAACCGCTAAAGCCGCGGGTATAGTCATAGCGATTGTAAAAGTGGCCCAAGAACTTTCGCTTAAAGCATTAACCACGACCAGTGCAAGACCAGCAAGGGCAGTAATTATAATAAACAAAATTGCTATCCCTGTGACAATGCCTGCGGTAGGGCTTATACTCTTACGCGCAAGCCTGGTCAAAGAAAGGCCTTTTGTACGCACCGAAGCAAAGAGGATAACAATATCGTGCACAGCTCCGCCTAAAACCGCTCCGATAAGAATCCATAAAAAACCCGGCAAGAAACCGAATTGCGCAGCTAATACCGGACCGATTAGAGGACCTGCTCCGGAGATCGCTGCAAAGTGATGACCAAAAAGCACAAACTTATTCGTGGGATGATAATCCCTGCCATCCTTAAAGGTATGCGCAGGCGTAGGACGCTTATCATTAAAAATAAGGATCTTGGTAATGATAAACTTTGAGTAGAAGCGGTACGCTAAAGCAAAAACAAGCAGACTTACAATTAAAAGAGTTAATGCGTGCATGAATTTAGCCGCTAAAATCTACCATCTTACTCTTGCCGTATATAGTCGTAGATTTTGGATTGGCCAGGTTAGACATATGCTCTGTAATCTGTCTTATACGCTCAAAATTATCCTTTATAGTCTTTATTCTATCAATCTGCTTAGTCAAAACATTATTTTCTAACGCATACATTTCTAATATCTCAAGATTCCCCCTGATAGCCATTAAGGGATTATTGATCTGGTCACCTACGCCAAGAGCCGTCTCGGTGATTGCGGCAAGCTTGGCCTTATGCATAATCTCATCCACAAAGGAGCGGAACATCCTTTTACCGACCACAACACCGCATATAAAAACAATAATGGTAAGCAGTATTATATAGCCAATCTGACCCACTAAGACCCTTACAGAAGAAATTTTAATTACTATCAAATATAGGAAGACTAAAAGCGGGATAACGCCGATTAATGATACCGAGATATCAAAATCACGTTTGTTTCTATTTATGAATCCTTTAATATCCATCTTACCCCTCCCCATTTAGTGTTTTTTAAACTTTAGGATTAATAAAACCAGTAAATAACAAATTAAACCAGCGCTTAAACTAATTACGATGTAACCAAGAGTAACCGGAAGAATTACTTTTAATAAAGATAACTTTAGTAAGCCCGACCAATTAGATCCAATTATTTTAACTGAGCAATCATCATAAACCTTATGCCAATCTAAGCCTAGTATAGCAGAACCAATTTTAATTGAAAAGATAAACGTTACTACGCTTAGCCAGGTATTAGTAATTAGGCTCCCGGCTAATGCGCTGGCCCGGTTTACCTTAAATATGACCGAAAGAAATAATGCCGCTAAAGGCCCTACTCCGGGTAGAGTCCCGGTAAATACCCCTATCCCTAACCCCAAAGCGATTTTCTGGGGGGTATCATTAAACTTAAAAAGTTTTTTATACAACCAATCTATGCACTTTCGTATCATAAGTCTTTTCTTAAAGCCGGTTTTATATTTACGCCTGCAAACCTCTCAAGGCCGTATGATTCCTGTATCCAGCCGTTACTTAAACCATACTTTTTCATAAGCTCTTTGGCTTGTTCGTATTCTTTTTCTATTAGGCGCCGGGAGATATCTTTAAATTCAGATGCCTTATGATAGGGTAGATACTGGCTCATTAAACTAATGTAAGTTTCAGGAGATAGCTCGCTAGCTATAAACTTCATTATTTTCTCTGTCCCTGAAATATTATTCGGTAAAACCAGATGCCTTATTAATACCCCCCTCTCTATTAAACCCTGCTTATCGATTAGCGCAACACCAACCTGCCTATACATTTCTTTTACAGATTCCTGGTTATATTTTGGATAATCAGGAGCGCAGGAATATTTTATTGCCGATTCCTCATCGCCATAGCGCATATCGGGTAGATAGATATCAACAATACCATCCAGCAGCCTTATAATTTCCGGTAATTCATATCCTCCGGTATTATAGACAAGCGGTATATTAAGCCCTTTGCTAATTGCTATTTCTAGCGCTTTTAAGATTTGCGGTAAAACATGCGTTGGAGTTACCAGGTTAATATTGTGACTTCCCATCCCTTGCAATTCAAGCATAAACCTGGACAATTCTTCGGAATCTGTATCCTTACCCTGTCCCAACTGGCTAAATTCATAGTTCTGGCAATAAACGCAACTCATATTGCAATTAGCAAAGAATATTGTCCCGGAACCCTTCTCTCCAGAGATAGGCGGCTCTTCACCGTGATGGGCCATATAGCTATATACTTTGGCCTTTAATCCAGTTTTACAAAACCCTGATTTACCCTCTAGGCGATTGACCCCGCATTTACGCGGACAGATACAACAAGACTTAAGCATGCCAAAAAGAGATTCGCTTTTTTTAAATAAATCTTTACTTTGATATGATTTGAGATATGCCGGCAATATTGATTCCATAATTACACGCTTTTTACCTGATCTGCAAATAATTCTCTTATATGATTGAATATCCCGATATATTCAGGGGTGCGGTAATCCGGGTAAGTCCACTGCCAGGGTTGGAAACTTTTGTCCTGGAAAAAAAGAGTTAATTCTGCGTATATACCGTCATTTAAGTAGACTCGGTGCACATAATTCTTTGTTGAAGCTAGCACAAGCTTAGCCTGATCAAGATATCCCGGATCTATATTCACCTGGCGCTTTTTCTTTCTGGAAAGCTTATCTTCAATTTTGTTAGTAAGCCTTTTGATGCGGGGGAGTTGTTCCGGCAATATTAATTTCTTAAAACTTACAAATACTTTTTTTAAATCGCTACCCATCTCTTCATTATAATAATCAGTGAATTCAAAAGGGAGGCTATAACTCTCAAAATCAAGCTCTCCAAAGTACCTAGTTAAAATAATCTTTGATTTCTTAAAAAACTTCTCCTCTTTGAATATGAAACTGACGATTAGCTTAACAGGCTTAGCGCGGGTTATTTTCCCCATCTGGATTTGGGAGGACGTGGTGCGGAAGAACCTTGAGGAACAAACTGATTTATGTATTCGGATATCACTTTACGCTGGTTATCTTTTATCTGGTTAAAAAAGATGGCAATGTTAAAACCTGTTTTATCCTTATCCTCGGTCCTGACAATTACCCCCTCACAATCAATGGTGTGAGTCTTGGAATTATTATTTACCTTAATAGGAAGCGACAATTTAACCATAACCTTGGTAAACGGAGGAATATACTTTTTAATCTGGCAATAAGCCCCTACGCAGCTTATATTCTCTGTAGTTGTAGAAAAATCATAACCGTCAACCGCAACCTTAAAAGGTAATTTCTTATCTAAACGTAGGTGCTTTCTTCTCTCTCTTCCAGATTTTATCATTTTTCTTCGCTTTTTGATTTCTTGATAAAACTAACCCAGCATTTCTTAGTACAATAATATTTGCCATCCCGGTAATAACGCCTTATCTTCTTAATCGGCTTATTGCAGCTTAAACAGTTAGTCTGCTTCTCCTCTTTTGGTTTTGTTTCTACCGCAACAGCAGGGGTTTTAGCTTGTTCAGTAACCATAATCTTGGATTTCCTTTCCTTATAATTGCCCTGTTTGCATCTTAATAAAACATTCTAAACAGCATTTTTCAATAGGATCAAGCTCTACAAATTCAACCCCTAAACTGTTCCTATCCGAATGAGGTATTGAGTAACACCATGCGACTCTTCCTACAGGATGAAGCACTCTTGACAATAAATCAAACTCCAGATTCAATGTAGTCGAAGGGGCGAGAAATCTATTAATATTAAATCCTATCCCGCCAGTACTCACATTATTTGAAACAGCACTAACAAACTCTAATCCAGAACCTCTTGGTTGATAACGTAAATCTGCTCTTAACTCCACGCGCTCAAAACGTCTTCTTTCATCTGGCTTGATCAATGCCTTTTCTCCTCTTGCGGGAAGCCGTGGCGTTCTTCCATTGGTTAAATATATCACAGTTTTAGACCACTGTCAACCCTGTGCTTTACAATTCATCTTTTTTTGATATAATAACTTCTGGAGAGAAATATGTACTGCAAATTTTACGGCCTTAAAGAAAGACCATTCAACGTCACATCCGATCCTGACTTCTTTTACTTAAGCGCAAAACATAAAGAGGCGCTTGCTCATCTGCATTATGGAGTAAGCCAACGTAAGGGCATCATCGTATTAACCGGTGAGATAGGAACAGGCAAAACCACTATCTGCAGGTTCTTCATTAATCAGCTTGAGAAAAATGTAAAAACCGCACTTATCCTTAACCCCCATTTCTCAGAGATACAACTCTTAGACGCAATTGTCAGAGACTTCGGAATTAAAACCTCAAGCAAAGTGCGCTTAGGACTGATCCGCGAATTGAACGCTTTTCTGCTTAATGAGTCAAACCTTGGTAATAACATTGTGCTAATTATTGATGAGGCGCAGAATCTAAAGCCAGCTGTCTTAGAACAGGTGCGCCTTCTCTCTAACCTGGAGACTGAAAAAGAAAAACTGCTACAGGTAATTCTAGTAGGCCAGCCGGAATTAAATACCAGACTCAACCTTTATGAATTACGTCAGCTAAGACAGCGCATAATGGTTAGATACCATATCCTACCACTTGAGCGTAAGGAGATCCGTGAATATATCGAGCACCGCTTGAATTTTGCGGGATTAAATAGCGGGATAGAGTTTAGTGACGAAGCGATCAGCGCAATAACAGATTTCTCCTGCGGCACCCCTCGCTTGATTAATATGATTTGCGATAGAGCGCTTCTGGCCGGCTTTACCTGCGAAACCAGGTCAATTGATAAAACAATAATTAATAAATGTTTAGATGAACTTAATGGGTATGCCGTTGGAGGACGTTGTGAGTATAATTTATGACGCTTTAAAAAAAGTGGATAAATCTTTGGATAAAAGGGAGGTTTTTCTTCCTGGAATACCTACGCAAATCAAACCTTCCCATAAATTTAAACCAATTTACTTATACATATTTATAGTCTGCTTAGGCCTGCTCCTGGGTAACTATGCATTCAATTATTTCACCCGCCCTAAGAATATAATCTCCTCGACTGTTGCGCAACCAAGAGAATCTTCGCAAATCCAATCTACGGAAAACAGAACCCCTGCCACTGAAAGCTTGGCTTCTCCTACTTTAAGCTCAGTGGCTGAAATACCCGGACCCGCCCTACTCTTAAGTGGTGTATTCTTTGAAAAAGATGACGGTTATGCCTTGATTAACAACCGCATAATTAGGGTTGGAGATAATATCAATAACGCAATAGTAAAAGAAATTAATTTAGATGGAGTAACTCTGGAGTTTAACGGTAAGATTGTAAAACTTGCAAACCCTTCCTAAAGACCAACTAACCGATTCTTCCCTTTAAAACCTCTTCAATTATTCTTAAAGGAATATTTTCTACGATTTTAGTTTTACCTAAACCGGTAGTTAAAACAAATCTATTTCTAGAACCAATAAACTTTTTATCACGAAAACTCGCATTAATTATACTTCTTAAAGATGTCCCGGATATTCTTGTCGGTAACCCCGCTGCATTAATTAACGCTTCAACCCTCGTAGCTAAACCTTGGCTGGTATATTTAAGCCTTTGACTTATCTCTACTGCTATAAGCATACCCAGAGCCACCGCTTCGCCGTGAGAGTACTTTTTAAAACCAGTTGCAGCTTCAATAGCATGCCCTATAGTATGACCGAAATTTAAGATCGTGCGCAGGCCCTTCTCTTCCTTTTCATCACGACTAACAATATCTGCCTTGATTACACTTGAGCGCTTAACTATATACTCTAACGCCGCTTCTCTATGCTTAAGAATATCCTTAAACCACTTCTCTAAATATGTAAATAAAGATTTATCTTTGATTACCCCGTATTTTATTGCTTCAGCAAGGCCTGAGCGTAGCTGTCGGATCCCAAGGCTCTTAAGCAAACTCACATCGCTAAATACAAGTGCCGGTTGATAAAAAGCGCCTATGAGATTCTTCCCTTCTTTTAAATCTACGGCAGTTTTACCTCCTATAGCAGAATCAACCTGAGCAAGCAAGGTCGTAGGTATTTGAATGTACGCTACACCGCGCTTATATATTGAGGCGACAAAGCCGCTTAAGTCTCCGACTACGCCTCCGCCCAGAGCAATAATGAATGTGCGCTTTCTTAAATCCGACTTTGCTAAATCATTAATAACCGCGGATAGAATTGCGATAGACTTACTTCTTTCAGTATCGGGGATCTCTCTTATGGTAGAACTAAAGCCGGATTTCTTTAATGCGCAAGTTATCGAACTTGCATATTTCATCTTTACTAAAGAATTAGTTATAATATAAGCATGATCTCCGATATCCAGCTTCTTAATGCATGCACCCAGTGATGAGATTATATTTCTACCTACAACTATATCATAAGAGCGTTTACCTAATTTAACTTTTTTAATCCACATTCTAAATTATACCCCCAGAAACTTTAAGATAATACTAACCAGAGGCCAGAGTATCCAATTTAAGGCTCCTAGCCAAACAAGCGCTACTAAAATAATCGCTGCGTATGGCTCAATGCTGGCATATTGCGCATCGAGTGGCTCAGGAAGTAGCCCCATCAATATGCGTGAACCATCAAGAGGCGGTATAGGAATAAGATTAAATATCCCTAATGCTACATTTATTTCGATTAATTTTATGAGCACAGTGCCGAGTAGAACAGGCACAGGTATTATTCTTATGATAACTGCTAAAATAACAGCTAATATTATATTTGAGATAGGCCCGCTTGCGCCAACAATAACAATATCTCTTTTTGGATTTCTTAACGCCCAGTAATTTATGGGAATCGGCTTTGCCCATCCTATCGGAGGCATGCCTGCAAATACTAATAATAACGGCACAACAATTGTCCCCATAAGGTCTATATGCGCTATCGGGTTTAGGGTTAGTCTGCCTGAATATTTCGCAGTGCTATCTCCAAGCTTATAAGCCGCAAAACCATGAGCAAATTCGTGTACGGTAATAGCAATAATCAACAGCCCGAAAGATAAACCAAAATACAAAAGTATACTTAATATGTTCAACTAGCTACCTCAATAATCCTTACTTCTACTATAGGCGTCTTTGCGGCTTGTAGACTGATTATTTTACCGATTACTTTTACTTCTTTATGATTAAGAGCATTCAGACTAGAACGGTTCCCTTTAAGCAGAAAAACCTTATTATCCGCAGTTACAAGTCTGTGCGTAGCTTTACGCCTGAAAACGTTACCGTAAGGTCTTACTACGCCTTTTAGCACAACAAGATTTTCTTCTTGTATAATAGCGGGAGAAATGACCTTTTCCTGCCTTAGCTTGACAATATCGACAAACTTTTTATGAATCCACCCAAAACTGTTCTGGACAGGTTCGATTTTATACCAGGAGCTTTCTTCAGCAATTACGCTGATTATCTCATTTTTATCTGCAACACCTACAATAGCAGATGATTCGGAAGGCTTAGCCCTGATATTAACGCGATCATTTGAAACCTTGGCAGTTAAACATGGTTTTAATTCATGCGTTGATTGAGGCTGGCTATAATCAATGCAGCTTGCGAGGGATTTCTTGATATAAATTGGCAGATTCTTAGGCAAGCGAATCTTATACCACTCATACAAGGCCAAAACAACTTCTATCCTTTCACCTTTATTTAAAACCCCGATTACGGAAGCAGAAGTTGTTGCGTCTGAACGTAAATTAATATTATTCGCATTAATCTCACCGGTAAATGGAGTCAGCTCATCGGCAAAAGATACATTATAAACTAATATTAGAATCAGAACTAAGAAAATAAATCTACTAGTTGGATTTCTCAAACGCATTAATTATTTCTTTTCCTGAGACTTAGCTGCTGACTTCCCGGCTGGGGCCTCTTTGGACGCAGGTGCGGCTGCTTCAGCGGTTGCTCCAGGGGTAGCTGCAGTCTCAACCTTCTCTGCCTTCTCTTTCTTAATCTTGATCCTTACAGTCTTTAACTTAGGCAAACCGTAAACCATATCCCCCTCTATCCATTTGCCCTTTTCAGACATAGCCCTGATACGCTCTGTGCGCTTTAAGACTGATCTTTGTTTTTTATCTTTTTCAGATATTGTTAATGACGGATGTATTGACATGACTTTTATAACCTCCTTATATAGCAGCTTCTATAACGTTTATTTAATTCCGATAATAAAGGAAGCGCAGTTTCTTTATTAGGGAAATTTCCTACGCATAAAACTATGTAGCTATTTTTGTTTATAAACAACGTGCTAAACCCTTTTTTCTTCAAAAACTCTGCTTCTCTTTGAGCACTATCCTTAGTTTTAAAACTAGCCACCTGAATTGTAAAAGAACCCTGCTGCGTGATTGGGTTAGAGGCTTTAAGCACCTCTTCCTTCTTAACCAATATCTGCACTTGGGGTACGCTTACTGGATTTGCACTTAATGCATCCTTTGCAACTTCTGGGTTAACCTGGACGGCTAAGACCATACGCTTACCCTTTTCCACTCCCAACGAAAAAGAAATTATACCAACCAACAAAACAGAGATAACCACAAGTATTGTTTTCTCATGATTCCAGATACGCGTTAAAATCGGGTTTCTAGAAACAGGCTTCTTGCTTGAATCATTAACCACCCCTGTTTCTGAGAATAACTCTAACTGCGAGGAGGATTGCCTTTCCATAGAAAGTATTAAATTAACGCGTTTTTTGTTTTAAATAAACCTTGGTGTTAATCTTTTTGATAACCTTTAGAAATGCTTCTACTACCCTAGGATCAAACTGACTTCCGCTCTTCTTCTTTATTTCTTTTATTGCTGAAGCTATATCTTTTCTCTCGCGGTAGGGCCTCCCGTAAACCATGGCTTCAAAAGCGTCTGCAACCGCCATAATTCGTGCGCCCTCAGGAATCTGACCCTTCTTTAATCTAGACGGATAACCTGTGCCATCAAATTTTTCATGGTGATGCATAATTATCGGTATAACCGGCTTAAGCACCTGCAAAGGGCGGAGAATCTCTGCACCCTTCAGCGGATGCTTTTTAATAATATCGTATTCCCTGGAGGTCAACTTAGTAGTTTTAGTCAATATCTCCGGAGGGATATCCACTTTTCCCGTATCATGCAAAAGACTGGCGTATTTAAGGCTCTGAATCTGCTTATCATCCAAATGCATCTCGTTGCCTATCGCGGTTACCAAACGGGAAAAATAAGGTGAGTGCGTGTATTCCTGTGGCACGCGGGTGTCTAATAATGTAACCAAAGATTTTATGCTTCCAAAAACTATCTTCTCCTGCTCTTCGTAAAGCTCCAGGTTCCTAATCCCGATTATCGCCTGTTCCACTAAAGTCATAAGCGCTTCCTCATCAAACCTTTCAAAGGGAGGCGAATTCTTATCGCGCTTAATCACTATAATACCGATTAGGTCTTCTGAAATTAAGGGTGCAGCCAAAATATTGCCTTGCGCTATTACAGAACTAGTTTTTAGTATTCTTTTCTCAAGTCTATTAACAATCTTTGTCCTTTCCTCCGAAAGAGACTTATTCTTTCCGTTAATCAGGCATTTTAATCTGATCAAGCATAATTATCTGGCAATAGCGGGCGTTTAATATCTGCGAGATTAGCCTGGCTAACCTAGGAATTAGTTCCTTCAATTCATAAGTAGAATTTACCAGCCTGTATATACTATGGATGGAAGAAATCAGGGTTTTATACTTTTTCGTAGGGGTTAAATAATTTTTTGTATTCATCTAGTGCATACCTATCGGTCATACCGGCGATATAATCACAAACTGCCCTTCTTACGCCATCCTTACTTATCCTCTTCTGGATTTCTGCCGGTAACTGCCTTGGATTATCAATATAAACTTTAAATAATTCCTGGATAAAGCGTTTTGCCTTAATGCTCATGCGCACTACCCTGTAGTGCTGATAGAGCCTCTCCATAAGAAACTCTCGTAAAGGTCTCCTTAATTTTAGCATATCCTGACTAAAAGTAACAATCTTTTTATCTATCTTCTTGGCATCCTTATAAGACTTAAGTTTATGCTTGATAATATTCTTTTCGGTCTCAGTGATTAGATCTGTAACCTGCAAGTTTATTAACGATCTAATAATCAGGTACTTCCTTTTTTCCGGAGATAATTTTGAATATTTATCAGGTATGCTCACTTTTATCCTGTTCCACATAGCTAGGTTTTCAAGGTCAGACTCTTTGATTAAACCGGAGGTTAATCCATCGTCGAGATCATGATTATCATAAGCTATTTCATCAGCAATATCAACCACCTGCGTCTCGAGATTCGGTAATTCTTTATGAGAATAACCTTTTATCTTTAAGGCTATATCAAAAGTTGTTGAATGCTTAACTATCCCTTCCCTTACCTCCCAAGTTAAGTTCAAGCCGGGGAAATCAGGGTATCTTTCCTCAAGATACTCTACAACCCTAAGCCCATGGGCATTATGATTGAACCCGCCGCTTTTAGTCATTAATTCATTGAGCGCCTCTTCACCGGAATGACCAAATGCAGTATGCCCTAAATCATGGGCAAGGGCTATTGCTTCGGTTAAATCAATATTCAATCTTAATGCTGCGGCTATAGTCCTTGCTATCTGCGCAACTTCTATTGTATGCGTTAATCTAGTGCGATAATAATCCCCCTCATGATTCACAAACACCTGAGTTTTATATTCCAGCCTTCTAAAAGCAGCACTATGCACTACCCTATCCCGATCACGCTGATAATTAGACCTATAAGCATGCTCCTTCTCAGAATAAACCCTACCTAAGCTATCAGAACTTTTTACAGCATAAGTGGCAAGCGTAAGATTCTCTAACTTCTTAATTTGTTTTTGCGTAAGCATTTTTTAACTGTTTGCGTAATTCATCCAATGATTGCGAAATAACCTTTGTGCCAAAAAGAACAGGCATGAAATTTGTGTCTCCAATCCAACGCGGAACAATATGTATATGCAAATGACCGGTAATCCCTGCGCCTGCGCTCCTGGATAAATTTATCCCAATATTATAACCATTGGGCTTTAAAACTTTATCCAGCAATTTTTGGGACTTAGTTAAAGCAGCGAATAAGCCTAATACCTCTTTTTGCTTCAATTGATCAAGCCTCGCTACATGCCTAACCGGAGCAACTAAGATATGTCCGTTATTATAAGGGAAAATATTCAACATAACCCTGGCATAGTCAGTTTCAAATATTACGCAAGCCTTTGAATCTTTGCCTTTACCCTTACAAAATACGCAACCCTTTTGCTTGATATTTCTTATGTAGTTAATTCTCCAGGGCGCCCAAAGTTTATTCATATTTATAGCTTAACTATTTTTGCTTCAATCTTGTCGTCAATCTCAATTACCCCATAAGAGACATAAGGGGCAAAGACTTTATCAGTTGGACTGCCCGGGTTAAACATAATCACCGAACCTATTTTCTCATTTAGAGGAGTATGCGAATGACCGAATACGATCATATCCAATTTATCCTTCTTAAACTCAAGGAGCAGCAGCTCCGCAACCCTTCCCGGGGCGCCATATCCGTGCATAACCCCTATTCTAAATTTACCGACCTTAAAGATCTCTTTCTCCGGAAGTTCTTTTGCTAATTCTCCGGCATCCATATTCCCCCTGACCGCAATCACCTGTTTACAGATAGCTTTTAATTCTTTAAATAGCTCTAAACTTACAAAATCTCCGGCGTGAATAACTGCATCAGCAAGCTTAATCTCTTCCAATAATTCTAAAGGCAGTTTATCCGAACGTTCAGGAATATGAGTATCAGCAATAGCCACTATTTTCACGCAATCACCCTTGGCCTTGAATACAAATCAAGGATTTGGTTTAAGCTATTAATATCCCAAGTCCATATCTTTTCTTCCAAAGCACGCAGTCGGGTATTCATGTCAATATCTTTAAGAGTGACAATTATCTTTCTTTGGAGCTTGTGACGATATCTCCTGCACTCCCTGGAGAATTCCACAATATCATCCTCGGTCAACAGATCTGCTTTTACGGCTACGATCCAAAGGCTCTCTTGGGAACGGCCGATTAATCCGTTCTTAAGTACCTTGCTATGGAATTCCAAAGGCTTTATTTCGCGAAAATGATTCAGACGCACCTTCTTCCTCTCCATCTGCACCATTTCGTTCTCAAAAAGCCGTAGAAGCTCATTCATCCTTTCTACCAGCGGCTTTTGCGCGTTAACTAAAAACTCCTGAATCATGCTTTTAAGGCTATCGCGCAATTTTGCCTTCTGACTTCTGGCATCAAAGGTTAAAGAATGGAGCTTCTCCTGATAAACAAATTTAATCCAATAGTTAAATACCCTATCGTTGATCTTTAAGAAATCTCCGCTACGCGCAATGGCGTCAAGCTCAAGCAGATGATTCATACGTAAAATAAAATCTTTCTTCTGCATGCGCAAGATGTGCGCAATATCCTTAATCTTATTCCTACCACTAGCAATTAAATATAAGATAGATATATAATCGTTAGCAAAAGAAAGGTCTAGAAATCGTTTTATATAATTAGAGAATCTTTGATTTAATGCTCCTGAAGAATCAAAAAGCATATTCTCCAGGATATCGCATAACTCCATCTGTTTATTCTCAAGTATTGCATTAACCACTAGTTCCAGATACAAGGGGTAGCCACCGGTAAAGTAAACTATAAAATCTTTTAAGGGAGCACTTATGTTTACCCCCTCTAGTCTATTTAACAGATATTCTTCACTCACCTTTATATCAAAAGGTTCAACAGTTACTACCTCAAAGTTTCCGAATAATAGGGAAAGATTCTTAGAGAGTATGTTTTTTGTCTTAAACTTCATGGAGCTAACAATTATATACATAGTATTCTTATTGGTAACCAGAAGCTTAGACCATTCACGATAAAGAGTAGCGATATTAATACTCTCCAGGTTCTGAAATTCATCAAAAATAACCACGCAATACTTTCCGGTCTCCTGATGTATAAGCTCACATAATAAATTTAAATCCGTAAAGATATTGATCTTCTTCCTCTTGCTCAAGCTATTTAAAATTAACCTGATCTTCTCAATTGTCTGCGGTATATACTTCTCGGATTTAGCGATTAAGAAATCCAAATCTTCTTTTAAAGGCATCGCGCTTCTTAGGAGAAAATTATACAAAAGGATACCGATAAATCTACGCGCAAAAGAATTCAAAGACTCCGGTCTTGCCTCAAAATAAAGAGTAATAATATTCGGATCCTGAAACTTTTCCAGAAACTTAAAGATAATTGAAGTCTTGCCTACCAGTTCATCCCCAATAATAGCGATATTCTGGCGGTAATTATCTTTTAAACCGCTTACGCGTTTATTTAGTAACTCTAGATACGATTTACGTTCAAAAAATACGCTTTTATTCATGGTAGATAAAATAATGGGTTCTGGGGAACCTGCCCCTTCCTTACCTCAAAATGCAAATAAGTATTTTTGTCTCTTCCGCTATATCCGGCTCTGGAAATTACTGCGCCTTTCTGTACGTTATCTCCGGCTTTTACAAAAACAGAAGAATTCCTGCCGTAAACCGTAAATAAACCGTCGCCGTGATCAATAATTATTGTCTTCCCAAACCCGACAAAATCTTCTCCTAAGAAAACAACTCTGCCCGATCTTGAAGCTACTATATCTATTGAACCATATGGCTGAATATTGATACCTTTATTAAGCATATAGTTAATTTGCTGCCCAAAGGTAGCGATCACCTTCCCCTTCAGCGGCCAAGTGAAATCACCATTATCTCCATATTCAACTGCCTGAGGTTGCGGTTTAAAACGCCTCGGGATAAATATCTTTTGTCCCACCTCAATAGAAGTTGCATCCGTAATATGATTGATTTTGACCAATTCTTCTAAATCAACTCCGTATACCTTAGATATCTTCCATAGAGTCTCTCCCTTTACTACGTTATGATAAATACCCGGCAAATTATTAACCTGAACCGAAGAGGTATTTACGCTTGAGATACTTGCGCAACCCGATAAAATAAATACAGAGATTACTGCAAGTATGAAAATGTTTCTTATTTTATTCTTTTGCATAAGTTTTAAAAGCGGGCGAGCGGAATCGAACCGCCGTTTGCAGCTTGGGAAGCTGCCATTCTACCATTGAACTACGCCCGCAAATTACTCCCGCCAGTAGGCCGACCCTGCCTGCCGGCAGGCAGGCACTCCGTCATCAGCTTAATTGAACAATAATTCCCGCACATTGTACATACATCGCTATTCTTAGGCTGCGATGACCTTCTATATTCTTTTGCCTTATCAGGATCTATGGAAAGCTTAATCTGCTTCTTCCAATCACGCGCCTTGCGCGCCAAAGACATTTCTCTATCCCATTTTATAGCAGACTTTCTATTCTTTACTAAATCAGCAGCATGAGCTGCAATCCTTGAAGCAATTACCCCTTCTTTAACATCTTCTATTGAAGGATGACGCAAGTGTTCAGCTGGGGTAACATAACAAAGAAAATCCGCGCCAAAACTTGCAGCAAGTGCGCCTCCGATTGAAGCGCTGATATGGTCATAGCCGCTGGCTATATCCGTTACCAAAGGACCCAAAACATAAAATGGCGCCTGATCACAAAGCTTTTTTTCTAAAACAATATTTTCCTTAATTTGATTTAAAGGGACATGTCCCGGACCTTCAATTATAACCTGGACATTCCTGGATCTTGCCATTTTCGCTAGCTCTCCTAAAGTCTGAAGCTCTGCAATCTGCACTTTATCTGTAGCATCAAGAATTGAACCCGGACGCATCCCATCACCGAGTGATAAAACCACATCATATTTATAAGCAATATCGATTATCTCGTCAAAATATTCGTAGAAAGGATTTTCTGCCTCATGATAACTCATCCAGTTGGCGATTATAGCTCCACCCCTAGAAACAATATCCAGGACCCTTTTGTTTTTCTTAAATAGAGCTAAATTATTTTTAGTTACTCCGGCATGAATGGTAAAAAAATCAACGCCTTGCTTTGCCTGTTCCTCAAGAACGCTGAGCATATCAGTTGGAGTGAATTTCAAAAAAGTCCCCTTACTAACTTGCGCATTTACGGCAATTTCATAAATTGGAACTGTGCCCAGCGGAATAGTGCAATGCCTTAGGATCTCTTTACGTATCGCTTTTAAAGAGCCGCCTACGCTTAAATCCATAACCGCGTCAGCTCCGTATTTTATTGATACAGCCAGCTTCTTTAATTCATCCTTAATGCTACACTTATCGGTTGAAGTACCTATATTGGAGTTAACTTTAGTACGCAGAGATAAACCAACTGCGCAGGGCTTTTTAAGATTGTGGGAATTATTCTGCAGGATTACAACCTTACCGGTCTTTATATAATTTAATAATTGCTTAGGCAAAACTCCTTCAACTTTTGCGATTTTACGCATTAGAGGAGTAAGTTTACCTATTTTAGCGTATTCTAATTGCGTCATTATACTTTCTTTAATACTTTAGAAAAACAGCTAGCTGCTTTAGTTATATTTTTGGCTTTTAGGATCGCCCGAGTAACTGCTACCCTATTTATCCCGCAAGCGATTATCTTTGATAAATTATTCAAATTTATATTTCCGATAGCAAAAACAGGTATCTTTATTTTATCTAAACCCTTAATTCCTTTTAAGCCTATCGCCTTAGCTTGGGGTTTAGTAGCTGATTTAAAAACCGGACCTATGCCTATATAATCTGCTCCCTCACTTTGTGCCTTTAGCGCCTGTTTTAAGTTAGAGCAAGATACTCCGATTAATTTGTCTTTTCCGAGAATTCTTCTAGCCAGCTTAACAGGCATATCTGACTGACCTAGATGCAGACCGTCGCTTCCGGAAAGTAGGGCTATTTCTAAATAATCATTAATGATAAAAAGAGTGCGTGTTTTCTTTAGGGCCCTGCTTAAAATTACAGCTTCCCTTAAAATTCTTAGGTTAGGAGATCTTTTATCCCTAAACTGAATTATATCTACGCCAGAGCCTTTTAACTTTTTAACAATTGGTAAAACCGGCGGTCTTATAATCTTCCTATCAATGAGCAGATAGAGCCGAGATTCTTTTAGCAGCCTTTTTCTCGATCTCATATATTTTATACCTTACACTTTTAAACTTAAGCGCGGATTTAATATTAATTAGTTTGCTAAATTCCTCTAAAACCCTGATTGATTCTTTGACCCTTTGTATATTGGCGGAAAAAACATCTTTAACGCTATTTCTTCTTAACTCATTGATGTATATTTTCTCTCCTACATCTTTGAGGCTAGCTCTTTCTTTAAGCAAGCTTTCCCTAGAAGCTAAATCTTTAACTCCTATATCAATCTGGTGCCTTATCTTCTTAATTTCAAGCATAAGCGTCCGGCTATCCAGGATAAAACGGCATATCTCTTCGCATACCCGCAAACCTTCTTTGCTACGGTTAATATTTGCGTCGATAATCCTAATAACACTATTTGTCTTAGCGCGCTTTAACAATCTTATTAATCAGGCTGGTTGTAGAAAGACCCTTTACCAATTTTATAGTCAAAACTCTCCCGCCATAACCTTTGACAAAATCGCTCCCTACGATATTAGCTTTATTCCAATCCGCACCCTTTATCAATATATCCGGCTTAATTCTTCTTATAAGCCTAAGAGGATTATCTTCGTTAAATAATATTAGGTAATCTACGCTGCTTAAAGCAGCCAATAGGCCAAGACGATTTTTCTGAGAAACTATAGGTCGAAAATTTCCCTTAATTCTTTTTACTGAAGAATCAGAGTTTACCGCAACCACAAGACAATCACCCTTATTCTTTGCATCCTGCAGATATTTGGCATGACCGTAGTGCAAAATATCGAAACATCCATTTGTGAACACAACCACCTTACCAGCCTTCTTAAGTTTATCTATCTGCTTACTAAGGGCTTCTAATGATTTAATCTTACTCAAGAAAAACTCTCTTCTTCTATTAATTCGCATATAATATGCCCTATTACGATATGGGCTTCCTGAATACGGGCTGTAACAGAAGACGGGACGATTAAAGAAATATCCGCGATCTTTGCCAGTTCTCCTCCATCACCCCCGGTTAGAGCAATTGTTTTAAACCCCATCTTCTTAGCCTGCTTAATCGCTATAATTACATTCTTTGCCTTACCGCTTGTAGAAATACCAAATACAACATCACGCTTATCTGCCAACGCTTCAATTTGCCTGGAGAAAATTACATCATAGCCAAAATCATTAGCTAAAGCTGTAATTATAGAAGTATTGGTTGTTAAGGCTATCGCAGCTAACGCCGGCCTATCTTTTTTAAATCTTCCTACAAGTTCAGCTGCAATATGCTGGGCATCGCTAGCAGATCCGCCGTTTCCAAATATAATCAGTTTTCCGCCTTTTTTAAGCGCTTCAATTATAATTTGCGAGATTTCAAGTATCCGGCTGATTCCGCTTTTAAGCAATTCTTCTTTAATCTGAATACTCTCAAGAATAATATCCTTGACTCTTTCTCTCATTGTTACTCCCTTTTAGCCAAAAAATACTTTAGCAAGATTATAAAGATCCATATCAACAGTCTTTAATTCCTTAACTGCATCTTCTAATGGAACGTCTATAATCTTAACTCCCTGAAGCGCAACCATCCTACCAAATTTCTTTGCCTTTAACAATTCTACGGCTTTAACTCCGAATCTAGTGCCTAAAACTCTATCGAAGGCTGTAGGAGATCCTCCTCTTTGTATATGCCCAAGCACGCTTACTCTTGTCTCGTAACCTGTTTTCTTTTCAATTTCATTCGCCAAGGCCTCTCCGATTCCACCTAAACGCACATGCCCAAAAGCATCCAGCTTCTGCTCTTGAAGAATAAGGTCGCTATCTTTAAATTGCGCACCTTCTGCCACCACAACAATGCTAAATGTCTTTCCACGCTCATGCCTTCTTTTTATCACGCTGCAGACCTCTTCAATATCTATAGGAATTTCCGGAATAAGAATTACGTCTGCGCCACCGGCAATACCTGCCTCAATAGCAATCCAACCAGCATGCCTACCCATTACTTCAGCTACAATAATACGATGGTGACTTTCAGCGGTAGTATGCAGTCGATCAATACACTCCATAGCAACATTTAAAGCCGTATCAAAACCAAATGTGTAATCAGTAGCTGAAAGATCATTATCTATAGTCTTAGGCACACCAACAATATTAGGTATCCCGTCTTTGGTTAGCTTGGAAGCAACACCTAGCGTATCTTCTCCGCCAACCGCAACTAACGCGCATAAATTCATCTTCTTAAAATTATCTTTTACCTTTTGTAAGTCACCTTCTTTTTTATAAGGATTAGTTCTGGAGGTGCCTAATATAGTACCGCCTTTAGGTAAAATTCCGGATACCGCATCCATATCTAATGGAAGAGTGTCATTTTCTACCAAGCCCTTCCAGCCATTTTTTATTCCAACAATCTCGTAACCATCTAATAATGCCTTTCTCACTACTGCTCTAATTACCGGATTTAATCCCGGACAATCACCACCGCCTGTAAGTATTCCTATCCTTTCCATCTGGTTCTCCTTTATGCTCTGCCGTAACCGCTAAACGGCACCGTTGGTTCTTCTTTCTCAAATTCTCTTTTTTTCTTATCCTCTAAGCCGACTATCTTTGCAATATGTATTTTCACAGTGATCTGTTCCTCAACTCCTAAAACCTCCTGAATCTTGGATTTTGTAATTTCCTGAAGCCTAGAAGTAAGCTCCGGTATATTAGCCTCTCTTTTTAAGACCACCCTTAAATCAACAATAATCCCCTTTTTAGTAGCAATCACATCCGGTCGCAACTCTTTTATCTCAGGGATTATACCAGCTAGCCTTCGGATTAAATCTTCAACCGCAGATAATGCAATAGTTACCTCTCCCGTTGAAGTAGTAAAGGCAATGGTTTTTTCCCGTTGCAGGCGGCCTAAAATTAATTGCGCGAAGGAAAGACTTATAAGCATAAGTAAGACCCCGGAAAGCCCGATAATAATCCTAAGATTATTATTCACCTGCGCAAAGCTTAGCAGATTGCTTATATCCTGCACCTGAAGTAAGTTTAAAGAGAAGATAACTAGGCTTATACCGACTAAGATAATTACCCCTGCGTAAAAAATAACTCCTAAGACCGTAAATATCCTCATTGGCTAAATCCTTTCTATCCCCTGGACATTAATATTAATCTCTTTAATAGAGAGATTGGTCATCTTCTCTAACGCCTGACGCACATTCTCTTGTACCCTATTAGCTATATCCGGAATATTAAAACCGTACTTGATAAATAAGGGGATATCAACTTTTACTTCCTCGCTTTTGTTAATCTCAACTCGTATTGCCGAGGAATTATTCTTTCCCAATAATTGCATAACGCTACTACGAAATGTTCCGGTAATACGTTTTACCCCTTCAATCTCAAGGGCTGCTAAAGAAGCAACGCAAGCAATTGCATTTCTGTGTATACGAATAAGACCAAGATCTGTGCGGGATTCTTCCTGCGACATATTTAAACTTTCTTTGCTTCCTCTTTCAGCAAATCCTGGACAAAATGCGTAGAAATATCACCTTTCAAAAAAAGCGGGTTCTCCATAAGCTTAAGATGAAACGGGATAGTTGTCTTTATAGGAGAAATATGAAACTCACTCAATGCCCTATGCATAGTTTTAATCGCCTCTTGACGATTATCTCCCCTGACAATTAATTTCGCCACTAACGAATCGTAAAAAGGCGGAATCTCATAACCTGCGTAAATATGCGTATCCACTCGCACATTCGGCCCGCCAGGTAAAATCAAAGTCTCAATTTTACCCGGGGAAGGCATAAAATTATTATCCGGATCTTCTGCATTAATTCTGCATTCAATGGCTGAACCATTAATGTGAATATCCTCCTGATGTAATTTTAATTTTTCTCCTGCGGCAACACGAATCTGCTCCTTAACCAGGTCAATTCCTGTGACCATTTCGGTAACCGGATGCTCAACCTGAATACGCGTATTCATCTCCATAAAATAAAAATTATTAGTTTTCTCATCTAAGAGAAACTCTATAGTCCCGCAACTTACATAATTTATAGACTTCATCCCCTTAAGCACTAGTTCTCCTAGGCGCTTACGCATCTTACTGTCAACCACGCTGGAAGGTGACTCTTCAAGTAGCTTTTGATGCCTTCTCTGGATACTGCAATCTCTTTCACCTAATTGCAAGACATGGCCGGATTTGTCTCCAATAATCTGCACCTCGATATGACGGGGCTCTTCAATATATTTCTCTATATAGACATTGGAATTACCGAAATTTGCTTCTGCCTCTGATTGAGCAGTTATAATACTAGAGACTAGCGTAAGATCATTATGGCAAATGCGCATACCCTTGCCGCCACCGCCAGCAGTTGCTTTTATAATCACCGGATATCCAATTAACTTTGCAGTCTTAAGCGCCTCTTCTTTAGTTTTGATTGCAGCGGCACTGCCCGGCACTATCGGCAAACCTGCCTTATGCATAGTTGTACGCGCTGCCATTTTATCACCCATCAACCGGATATTTTCCGGAGTGGGACCTATAAAGGTAATCTTGCAGGATTCGCAGATCTCCGCGAAGTGGGCATTCTCAGCTAAAAAGCCGTATCCGGGGTGTATTGCTTCTACATCAGTAATTTCTGCGGCACTTATAATTGCGGGGATATTTAAATAACTGCTCGAGGATGGTGGCTGACCGATACAAATAGCTTCATCGGCAAAACGTACATGCAGGGAATTTCTATCCGCCTGCGAATAAACAGCTACGGTGCGGATTCCTAGCTCGTGAGCAGCGCGGATAATTCTTAAGGCTATTTCGCCTCGGTTGGCAATGAGAATTTTTGAGAACATATTATTTTATACCGGCTCGACTAAGAATACGGGTTGGCCAAATTCAACTGGCTCAGCATTATCAACAAGAATTTCTAAGATCTTTCCCTTAATCTCTGATTTTATCTCATTCATTAGCTTCATTGCTTCAATTATGCAAATTACTTGACCCGGCTCAATAACCTGCCCTACTTCTACATATGATGCAGCTTCAGGACTTGGGGCGCGATAAAAAGTACCCACCATCGGAGATTTAATCTCTACAGACTTAAACAAAGATTCCTTAGAAGCTTCTGTAAATTGTTTTTGCGTAACCTGGGGGATCTGTTCTCTTTCGACAACAATCGGACCGCTAAAACCATCCACGCCCGAACCTGTCTTTTTAAGCCTGATACGCATACCTTCTTTCTCAATCTCTAGCTCGATCAAGCCATTTTCATTCATCAGGTTTATCATCTCTCTTATTTCTTTAATATTCATCTAAGGCTCCCTCTTTAATTTACCCTTTCTACATATCCACCGCTTCGAGTATCTACCTTAATCTTATCGCCTTCATTAACGAATAATGGAACAAGAATAGTTGCCCCTGTCTCTATCTCTGCCGGCTTAGTCCCGCTTTTAGCTGTATCACCCTTGATCCCGGGTTCAGTATGAACAATATGCACCTCTATAAAATTAGGCAGATTAACGGTAAGCGCTTCACTTTTATAAAAATTACCGGTTACTTCGATATTATCCTTAAGAAACTTGACATTTTCTCCTATCGCCTCTTCAGGGACAGCAATCTCTTCATAGTTATCCTGATCCATAAAGTGGTAGAGGTGACCGGATTTATATTGATACTGGAGTTTCCTCTCCTCCACAAAAGCCTGGTCTATCTTTTCATCTCCGCGGAATGTCTTCTCCTGTATATTTGCATTCTTCATATTCCTTAATTTTGCACGTACGAAAGCTGACCCCTTCCCTGGCTTTACATGCTGGGCGTCAACAACAACATAAACCACATCATCAACTAGGATAGTCACGCCTGACTTAATTTCATTTATTGATAGCGACACTTAACACCTCATACCCTTTCTCGGTTACTAATATCATATCCTCAATCCTTATACCAAACTTACCCGGCAGATATATCGCCGGCTCAACTGTAAAAACCATCCCCGCCTTAAGTAGGGCATCGTTTTTCCCCGATACTGAAGGGGCTTCATGGATTTCAAGGCCAACGCCATGCCCTAAACTATGACCGAAGAACTGAGCGTACCCATTGTCGGCTATATACTTACGGCTTAAAGCATCAATCCTGGATATCTCTTCACCAGGCCTAATTTTTTTGATTGCTTTTTCTTGCGCCTTAAGAACAATTTCATAAATCTTCCGACTAAGACTATTGATTTTACCTAAAAAGAATACCCTTGTCAAGTCGGATTTATAGCCGGAACACTCAACACCCATATCAATAAGCAAACACTCGCCATCTTGCAATCTCTTCTGTGTCGGCTTATGGTGTGCAAAGGCAGAATTTACCCCGGAGGCGACAATTATCTCAAAAGCTGCTCCCTGAGCACCTTTATAGTGGATAAAACGCTCTAATTCAGCAGCAATTTCAAGCTCTTTTACCCCTGGCTTGATAAAGCCTTTGATAAAATCTAGAGCCTGCGCGGTAATCTTAAGTGCTTCCCTAATTTTAGAGATTTCTTCAGCATTCTTTATCTGCCTTTGATTTTCAACTAGATTATACGTAGGAACTAAATATGCCTTGCCCTTTAAACGCTCTTTGGTCTTCTTATATTCCGCAAAGGGTAGGCTTCTTTCTTCAAAACCTACCCGGCTTAACTCTAAATCAAGACAGCTTTTGGCAATTAACTCAAAGACAGAACCATTCGCCCTCTTCAGGCTCATTTTCCCTGCTAGCTTAGGCTTAACCTCTTGCGTGTATCTTGAATCGGTAAAATATATTGTTTCTTTTTTAGAGACTAACAGATAGGCGTCGTTTGCAATGACACCGCTAAGGTAGGATATATTTGCAGCTGAAGAAACAATTAGCGCATCGAGGCTTTCCTGCTTCAATCGATTTAATAGTATGTTTATGCATTTCATTTTGCATCAATTAAATCCATTATAGACTCAAGACCAAGGATATAA